>CAZTKE010000001.1:0-1811 GCA_964614055.1 uncultured Desulfovibrionales bacterium
AGAAAAACAAGTATCCCCTTTACGGCCAGGTCCAGAGCCCCCGGCAACAAATCCCGCTCCCCGGGAGTAAATTTCCGCAAAACATAACCGGCCGCATCGGTTCCGGACTGTGGACGTCCGATGCCCATGCGCACCCGGGGGAATTCCCGGGTCCCCAGACTCTGGGCAATAGATTGCAATCCCTTGTGCCCGGCCAATCCTCCGCCCATCTTCATCTTCACACAAGCAGGCTCCAAATCCAATTCATCGTGGACAACCAAAATCCGGTCAACTGCCGTCTGGTTTTTCCGCAATGCTTCGGCCACGGCCTGTCCACTGTTGTTCATATAGGTCAGGGGCTTAAGGACCATACACTTCCAGGTGCTGACCCTGTCCGTACAAGTATAGCCTTCGGACTTTTTTATACCGGACAATTTCCCGGTTTCCCTTACGGGATCGGAATCCAGGGCTTCCTTCAGGGCATCAGCCACCAGAAAACCGAAATTATGCCGGGTATTTTTATAACGTGTGCCGGGATTGCCCAGGCCAACAATCAATGCAGATAAATTCATATTTTTATTGCGCAAACAAAAAGCCCCTGCTCGGGGCTTTTTGTTTGGGGAAAAAATTAATGAAAAGAGAACTATTCTTCGGAGGATTCTTCTTCGGATCCTTCGCCTTCTCCCTCTTCTTCCTCGCCGATGACCTCGGTTTCTTCTTCCTCGGTTTCCGGCTCGATTTCCTGCTCCACATAATGGTTGACGCCAACAATGGCGAATTTCTCCTCTTCATCAAAAATGGGAGTCACGCCCGCGGGCAGAGTGAGCTCATCAATATTGATGTTGTCCCCGATCTCCAGATCGCTCACATCCAGGCTGATCTCGTGCGGAATATCATCCGGAAGACAGGAGACTTCGATACTTTCACGAAATACTTCCAACACACCGTCTCCGTCGGCAACACTCTTGGGCTCGCCTGTAACCACCACGGGCACGGAAATGGTCAGCTCCTTTTTCATGTCCACACCGTAAAAATCGGCATGAATGTAGAAAGGCTTGACCGGATCCGAATCCACGGCCCATATCAGGGCCGGGCGCTTCTTTCCGTCCACATTGAGTTCGACAAGCTCGGTGGTTCCGGCCTGTTGCCAGGTCTTGGTAAAAGGTACATATTTTACCGTTATGGGCTCATTGTTACCCTTGGTATCATAAAAAACAGCCGGAAGATATCCGTTTTCTCTTAAGGAACGCAAATCCCCCTTGGCTCTTTCCGGTCTGGATGTCGCGTCCAGTCTAATTTCGCTCATTACGTGCTCTCCTTTATATTATAACTATTGAAGTCCGTTGTTAACGGGAAAACAGGACACTGACCGAGGATTCAGTATGTATATTATGTATCGCCTTGGCCAATAGGCTGGCAACGGAAATAACCTGAATCTTGCCTGATTGCTTGGCCTCTGCGGACAAAGGGATTGTATCGGTAACAATGACCTCGGAAAAGAGGGAATTTTCCAGCCTGGAAATGGCCGGACCGGAAAGAATGGGATGGGTGGCGCAGGCAACCACCTGTTTGGCCCCGTTGTCCGAAAGCACCTTTGCCGCGGCCGTAATGGTCCCGGCAGTATCAATCATGTCATCCAGAACAATGGCTATCTTGCCTTTTACATCCCCTATGAGGCGCATGGCTTCGGCCTTATTGGGCACATCCCTTCTCTTGTCCACGATGGCCAAACCGCCTCCCACCCTTTTGGCATAAGCGCGGGCCCGTTCCGTGCCTCCGGCATCAGGAGAGACAATCACCAACTCCTCGTCAAAACTGCGGATATAATCCAC
>CAZTKE010000001.1:1911-70687 GCA_964614055.1 uncultured Desulfovibrionales bacterium
CGGCATCAGGAGAGACAATCACCAACTCCTCGTCAAAACTGCGGATATAATCCACCAGGATTTCCGCAGCAAACAGATTGTCCACCGGGATATTGAAAAAGCCCTGAATCTGTCCGGCGTGCAGATCTACTGTAAGTACCCGATCCACTCCGGAAGTAGAAATAAAATCCGCCACCAGTTTGGCACTTATGGGTACACGGGGAACAACCTTGCGGTCCTGACGGGCATAGCCGTAGTAAGGAACAACCGCGGTCACCCGCCCAACGCTGGCCCTGCGCAGGGCATCCAGCATAAGGCAGAGTTCCATTAAATTATGATTCACCGGGGCACACGTGGACTGGACAACAAAAACGTCGTCTCCGCGGACGTTGTCGCCTATTTCCACTCTTATTTCCCCGTCACTGAAAGCACTGACCATGGTCGGGGAAATGGTGGTCCCCAAATGGTCGCATATTCCTTCAGCCAATTTCTGATTGGCTGTACCGGTAATAATCTTTAACTCGCCATGCCTGGCCATGGAATGCTCTCCATAAAAATTTGGCTGGGGCGGAAGGATTCGAACCTTCGCATCACGGGACCAAAACCCGTTGCCTTACCGCTTGGCTACGCCCCAGTGTACAGATCCAGTTTATAATGCTGAATACCAAGTCCGCTCAAATAACGGCCAAAGTCGTCTCCTGACCGGCCATCCCGAAAAAAAGCCAGCATGGACGATCCGGAACCGCTCATCACGCATCCCCGGGCCCCGTGCCGGAAGGCCGAATATTTTATCCGAGCCAGCTGCGGATATTTCCGGAAAACAACTTGTTCAAAACTGTTGAACAAAACAATGTCACGGATGAAGAGCGATTTTTTATACACCCCCTCCATATTTGTCAAGAGCTGCAGCCCCGGGGATACCCGGTCCCTGTTTTCATCCCAGCTTTTATACGCCCAGGCCGTGGATACGCATAATTCCGGACATATAAGTATCCCGGACATATCCTGCTTTTGGATCTGAACCGAACGCACGGTCTCGCCCACCCCGGAAACCCAGGCCGGTTTATTCTTCAGAAAAAAAGGTACATCCGCTCCGAGATGCATGCCTAAACCCAAAAGCTCTTTTGGAGATAATGATTTCTCCCCGGCCCGGGCGTTCAAATAACTAAGCATCCCGGCCGCATCCGAACTCCCTCCTCCGAGACCGGAACCATGAGGTATATTTTTTTCCAGATACACTGCGTATCCCGGGTTTAACCCGGTTTTTCGGGCAAAGGCCTCAAAGGCGCGGACCACTATATTTTCTTTTGCTAGTTCCGGGCTGGAACAATTAAACTCGATTCCCGCCTTTTCCCGGGGACGGATTAAAAGCCGGTCCGCAGGCTTTTGCAGGGGAAGAAACAAGGATTCCAGGTCATGTAACCCATCATCGCGTCGCCCGGTAATGCGCAGGTATATATTGGCCTTGCAGCCGCAAATTATTTCCTGCTCGCTATTATTTCCCATATCCAGATCGGCTGTTCAGCTTATTTAAAGTCAAAATAAATATCTACAAAAGACTTCGCCGCCTCGGCGCACAAAAGAACAGCCCCGGTTAGAAAACCGGGGCTGCTGTCCAATGCACTTTGATCCAAAGTCTACTCTTCTTCCAGATTGATGGTCCGGAACAGGTTATGTCCTTCCCTGTTTATCAAAAGCAAAAGCACCTTTTTCTTCTTAGCGTCCTGCTCATATATCTTCTCGAACTCCTGGACACTTTCAACGGTCTGGCCATTGGCCTGAAGAATCAGATCACCGGGACGAACCCCTCCCCTGGCCGCCAGGGAACCGGCCCGAACATCGGTTACCACAAGCCCCACTCCGGGAGTAACTCCCATGGCCCGAGCCTCTTCCGGCTTAAGCTGCCGCAGGGCCAATCCAAGGGAATCCTTTTCCGGTTGGGCATCCTGCCCTTTGGAGGCCATTTGGCTGGTATCCCTTTCTCCCAGTTCCAGTTCCTTTTCCAAGACCTTGCCATTTCTCCACAGGGTGACATGTATATTATCCCCCGGAGGCAGCTTCCCGATCTGCCGGGTCAAATCGGAAGCGTCTTCCACAGCATCACCGTTTACGGAAATGATTATGTCCCCTTCCTTGATCCCGGCCTTGGCTGCAGGATCGCCGGGGCGCACGGATGCCACCAGGGCACCACTGGACTTGTCGAATCCCAGGGCTTTGGCCGTGCCCTCTTCCAGATCCTGGATGGTTACACCCAGCCATCCCCTTCTGACCTTTTTATATTTCTTGAGCTGCTGGATCACATCCTCGGCCAGATTGCTGGGAATGGCAAAGCCGATTCCCTGTCCGGAAGCAACAATCGCGGTATTTATGCCGATCACCTCTCCGTCCATGTTCAGAAGCGGCCCACCGCTGTTACCGGGATTAATGGAGGCGTCGGTCTGAAGGAAATTGTCATAAGGCCCGGCGCCGATAACCCGGCCCTTGGCACTTATTATACCCGCGGTAACCGTATGATCCAGCCCAAAGGGATTGCCTATAGCCATAACCCACTGCCCCACCTGCATTTCATCGGAATCGCCGAACTCCAGAGTGGGCAGCTTCATGTCCGCATCTATACGCAAAAGGGCCAGATCGGTTTCCGAATCCGTACCAATTACTTGCGCGGGATAACTCTTTTCCTCTTCCCCGGCCCGAAACTTGATATTTATTTTGTCCGCTCCCTTAACCACATGATGATTGGTGACTATCAATCCGTCCTGGGAGATAATAAAGCCCGAACCGAGAGATCTCTGCTTTCGGGACCCCTGGAACCTGTCCCCGAAAAATTCCCGGAACTGGTCAAAAAACTGCCCAAAAGGATGCTCTCCCTTGGGAAGCCCTTGGAAAAACTCCTGTACCTGCGGCCCCTCTACCGTCTTTGTTGTATAGATATTGACCACAGCCTTACCGGCCTTGTCCGCGAGATCGGTAAACTGCGGGAGATTCTGGCGCGCACAGGCGTTGGACCCCACAAACATCACCGCCAGTAGGGCAGCAAATAGAAAACTCGTTAATTTCCTATAAATCATTATTCCCTCCTCTTTTGGAGCTTTTAATTCAAATATACATTATAATGTTTTATTTTCGAACCGGATGTCAACCAGCGCCGCCAATAACCAAACAAATAATTCCGTTTGAAGATTTGTAAAGGACATGCAAGGCCGGAAAATTCTTATAATTCGCAAAACACGAATAAGAACAAGAAACCGAAAAATTTTGCCCTGTAAACAGTCCCGGACCAATGCAAACTGAATCGGCTTCAGTCCGACTTAAAATTCCGTGTTGATTTGCGACCGAATTTACTTTAGGTGACCGGGATCAACAGGAAGGGGGAGCACACATGGACAACGGTGAAGTCAACCGCGTCTGGCTCAAGAGCTACGACAAGGAAGTATCTTCCAATCTCAATTACGAAAACATTCCCGTATTTGAATATCTGGACCGGGCAGCGGACAATTTTCCCAAACACCTGGCCATAACCTTCAATAACTGGAAAATCACCTACTCCAAACTGCGCCGGACAGTGGAGACCATGGCCGCCAATTTACGCGCCGCAGGCCTGAATCCCGGCGATCGGGTGGCCATAATGCTTCCCAATACCCCGCAGGCGATCATGACCTACTGGGCAGTTCTGAAGGCCGGTGGTACGGTGGTCATGACCAATCCCTTGTACATGGAAAAGGAGCTTTTGCACCATTTCAACGACTCCCGGGCCAAGTTCCTGGTCACCCTGAATCTCTTATGGCCCAGGATTGAAAAACTCCTGGACCGCCTCTCCCTGCAGAAAATATTTATCACCCGCATCTCGGACTGCCTGAATCTTCCCCTGAATCTGCTCTATGACCTGAAGGCAAAGAGAAGCGGTCAGGCCCCGGATATTCCCGTGGACAAAAAGAGGGTATTTACCTGGAAAAGTTTGCTTAAAAAAGGCGAGGTATTCATCAAATACTCCCCCAACCCGCAGCAGGAGATAGCCGCCCTGCAGTATACCGGAGGAACAACCGGGGTATCCAAGGGAGTGATGCTCACTCATTACAACCTGGCCGCCAACATCCAGCAATGCCTGGAGATACTCCATTCGGTAGGGGATGAACGGGACACTTTCCTGGGGATCCTGCCCTATTTCCATATCTACGGCCTTACCGTATGCGTGAATTTTCCCACGGCCATGGGGGCGACACTCGCTCCATTCCCCCGTTTCGTACCCAATGAGATCCTGAAGACGATCCAGAAGCTGAAGCCGACCATATTCCCTTCCGCCCCGGCGGTATTTTCCGCTCTTTTGCAGCAAAAAAACATAGAGCAACATGATATCTCTTCCATAAAATACTGCATCTCCGGATCAGCCCCCATCCCTGTGGAAACCATAGAAAAATTCAAAAGGCTCACCGGGGCGGAGATAATCGAGGGCTACGGACTTACCGAGGCATCTCCCATAACCCATCTGAATCCATTGAACGGGGAAAGGAAATACGGTTCCATCGGCCTGCCCTTCCCGGACACGGACGCCCGCATAGTGGACATGGAAGTAGGTACCATTCCCCTGCCTCCGGGTAAAATCGGAGAATTGACGATCCGCGGTCCGCAAATCATGAAGGGATACTGGAACAGACCGGACGAAACCGCCACCGCTTTGCGCAACAACTGGCTGTACACCGGGGATATCGCCTACATGGACGAACAGGGCTACTTCTATATCGTGGACCGCAAAAAGGATCTGATAATCTCCGGCGGATACAATATTTACCCCCGGGAAATAGACGAGGTCCTTTACGAGCACCCCAAAATACAGGAAGCGGTTACCGTGGGAGTACCGCATAAGGCCCGCGGGGAAATCGTAAAGGCGTTTATTGTCCCGGAGAGTGACGTAAAACTGGAAAAAAGCGAAATAATAGCCTTCTGTCGGGAAAAAATGGCCGGATACAAGGTGCCCAAGAAAATCGAATTCCGGGAGGAGCTGCCCAAGACAATGGTGGGCAAAATACTGCGCCGCGCCCTTCGGGACGAGGAAATAAAGAAAAATAAGAGTTGAACAGTCGCGTATCCCCGATCACTCCGAACCCCCGGATAATCAATTCTTCTGTTGAATATACAAGCATTGCTTGCTTCTTTGACTTTTTCGGGTTACATTCAGTCATAAATATAGCTTGCGGGGGATAGAAATGTATTGTTCCAAGTGTAAATACACATCTTTTGACAATCTGGATAAGTGCCCGAAATGCGGGGAAGATTGGACCGAATTAAAAAAGAAAATAAACCTGGAGTGGGTGGGGCACAATGCAACTCCCTGGTTGGAAATCGGCGAAGATGAACTCGCATCGGCAAAGGATAATAAATCGAATATTATCTCCGGGTTTGATGCCGATGAGGACATAGACTTCAGTTTTGACGAAAACGAAGCAGGGGAAGACCTGGAAGAGATGCTCACCGGTACGGAGGAGGAAACGGAAGAAAAACACCCTTCGGAAGAGAATATAATAGACTACTTCGGGGAAGAGGAAGGCACATCTCAGGAACCCGTTTTGGAGTTTGGACTGGATGAATTTGAAAACCAGGAATCCCAAAATAAAGACGGGGCCGAGGAAGAAATAGACATCAGTCAGCTGGAATGGGAAGAAGACGAGCTGGACACCCAGAATATGGACAGCAGTCCCGAAGCGTCACCGTCTGAAGAATCCGAAAGCACCGAGGGAGAAACCGAACTCGGGGATCTGGACCTGGAGGGGATTGAAATCTCGGAAACAGATATTCCCCCGGAATCCGAAGAAAAATCATCCAGCGGGGACACGTACACTGACCTTCCTGACTCCGAGGATCTGGGCATTGACCTTGCCGGAGATGAACAAAGCGGGGAAACCCAACTTTCTCAGGTTGAAGCAGAGGCAGAAACTCCCTCGCCGGAGGATTTGGATGAGGATGAATTGCTCAAGGATTTATCCGCGGACAACGAGGGTGAAAACAACCGGGAGGAGACCTCGACCAATGAAGATACAAAGGAAAAAGATAACTCCAGCTCCGCAGAATTGGACGGGGATATAGATTACCCGGAACTGGATCTTTTTGAGGAAGAAAAATAAAACATACTAGACATATTAGTAGATTAGACAAATCCTTATACATAGAAAACCCGGGAAGGTTTCTAAACAGCCTTTCCGGGTTTTCTATCCCCGTTCGCACATATTCGCGTAACTTCCTTCCGGGCTTATCTTTTCCCGCCGCAATGCTACTTCGCGCGGAATCTATTCGCTTAGAGGGGGCTGGGCGCTTAACAGGTCCGCCTCTCCATGGCTGTCTTCCAGGGGAACCCCGGGCATGTAATCCTCGACCATGTCCAGCTTAGAGTGCACGGGGACAAATTTGTATCCCAGTATGTTCACCACATCCTCATATTTGTGCATGATCTCCTCGTGGCTGTCACCGGGGATATCCACCATGCAATAGCGGAAACTGTCCGGATTGTGCTTGAACTCGGACAGATTAAAGCCCTCGTGCACCAGATTGCGGACATGCACTTCCGGATATTTCAGATGCATTTCCGCGTAAGCGCTCTGAGTCGGGGTCTGAACAATCCGGGCGTCTGCAAAATGGTGCAGTTCGAAATTATAGCAGTATTTAAAACGATTTTCCCTTGTGGGGACCAAAGACGGCTTCTTGCCCACGGCCACATCGCACTGCAGATGCAGGGGATCAAAACCGCGCACCGCTTCTATGGTCTTGGCGAACTGAAAGGCGATGCGGCTGTTCACCTCCACTATTTTGAATGTATTGTCCTTTTCGTTGGCCCGAATCTCCACATTGAAAAAACTGTCATTTATCCCCAGAGCGGGGATAAGCCGGGATAGCCCCTCTTCTATCTTTTTGGTCAATTCCGGGGAAAATGAATAGGGAAAGAGATGATAAAAGAAGCTGTTGCTGTCCGGATAGTAATTGGCCTTGGTCACCCCGAAAAAGGTTATTTCCCCTTCATAAATAAAACCGTCAACCGTCACCTGAACCCCATCTATCAAGCCCTCGCACAGAAAACTGTTGCAAGTGGCGATATTCATGGCATTATGATATGATGGCCTGCGGGACAGGGCGTCCAGGTAATACTGGTTATAGCGGGCGATATCTATGCTCTCCCGGGTAATATAGTATTCCAGCTCTTTTTGGGATTCGATCCGGTGCGTCCCAAAGGAAATATTGGACCGGGCCGGCTTGGTAAAAAAGGGCAGGGATAGCCGGGAAGGATTGCGCAGATAATCCAGAGCAATCGCATAGTCCGGTGTAATCTCCGGTACGACCTGCTTTTGGATCCGCCGGGAAAGATACTTGTTCTGGCAGTTGACCACTGCATCCACGGAAGCGAAGCGTTTGCCGGTCTCCTGGGCTATTATGGCCGCTATAACCGCTGATGAGTCATGCGTCCCGATAATCCCGTCATAAAGCTCCGGGTTCTTCTTAATCCGTTCTATTGTCTCTTCCAGATAATCCAGGACTCCAAACCGGAGAATTTTTTCAAAGGATTCAATGGCCAGTTCATACTCCGGGTTATCGGCAAAACTCTCACTGACCACATCTATATCGCTTGCATCGCAGAGAAATAAAATCCTCTTCTTTTCAGACATACCCATCTCCTTATTTTGAACACTTTCGTTCCGCAAATTCATTCAACTTTTCCGGAAATATACGCCCTGTTGGGCAACCAGCACAAATCCCCGGATCAGACTGCCGGTTTCCGGCCAAAAAGTCTTCCCGGCAATCCAATTCTTCGTGTACGCAGAAATAGCAAAACACATTATCCGAAAACGCGTTTCACACCCTGTCCCCGAACGAAGATTCGGCAGACAGGCCGTAAAGCAAAGAAAATCGTTTTTAGGGTAGATGATAAGCCGAACCGAAACAATCCGGCACTGGCAAGAAAAAAGAAACAACCGAGCAGAAGCTGGCCTTATCCCGCGGACTAAAAAGCCTAAGACTGAATCCTACTTCCCTTTCCCATCAACAGTAAAAACAATTCAGCTCAGGGGCTGAAAATGGCAATATCCTGCTGTTTATCCCGGGCCGAGCGGAGAAGCGGAAGACCACTGCTCCACATCCACCTCTCCTCTTACAAGCTCTCCGTCCTTAAAGATCATAAGGATATTCTCCAAAGAGGCCAGGACTTGAATATCCTCAAGCGGATTTCCCTGGAGCACCAGACAATCCGCCAGTTTTCCCTTTTTCAGGGTGCCCACCTGCTTGTGCAGGCCTATTCCTTCGGCGGCGATTTTGGTGGAGGCGATTATAGCCGACATCTCATCCATGATGCCCGTCTGCACAAACTGTATCACTTCCATGGCGTTTTTGCCATGAAAATTATGCGGGGTCCCCGCGTCAGTCCCCATTATTATTTTCACCCCGAGCTCGTGGGCCTTGTGCAGATTTTCCTTGCGGATTTTGGCCACCTCATTGGCCTTATCCGCCATAAACTGAGGCAACTCTTTTTTGTTGTCCGTTTGCAGCATCCAGAAATTAGAACTGAGCGTGGAAGTCAAGTATACGTCATTATCCAGCATCATCTTCCGGGCTTCATCATCAGCCAGAGTGCCGTGCTCCACTGTGCGCACCCCGGCCCGCACCGAATTCTTGATCCCTTCCGCGCCATGTGCATGGGCCGCGGTATGTTTGCCCACCTTCTTCCCTTCCTGAACAACCACCCGGATTTCGTCCGTATCCAATTGCGGGGCGCCCGGGACTCCCCCGGGATTCATTATCGCCCCGGTGGCCATTACCTTCAAAATGTCCGCCCCGTGTTTCAGCTGCTCCCTGGCCGCCCGGCGATTCTCGTCTATTCCGCTCGCTTCCTGATAGAGCCCATTGAAATACTCATTCCCGGCCGACTGCATGCAGATTATTTTTCCGCTGGTCAGGATTCTAGGCCCGACTATCAGTCCCTCTTCCACTGCTTTTTTTACTGCGATATCTATATAGTGAGCTGATCCGGCGTTACGCACCGTGGTTATTCCCGCCCGTATGGTATTTCCCATTTCCAGGCCGGAACGAATCGACCTCAATTTATCCTCGACCAGACTTTCATGATAGGTATCAGACATTCCGTGCATATCCAGATGGATATGGGCATCTATAAGACCGGGGATTACAAACTTGCCTTTCAGATCATATTTTTTGGCACCTTCCGGGATCTCTATGTCTTCTTTCCTGCCCACCCGGGCAATAACATCCCCTTCAAAGACCATTGCCGCATCCTTTATTATCTGCCCGGTCCCATCAATCAGGGTCATATTCTGTAAAACAATCTCTTGCATCAAATCCATCCGCTATTTAAAAAATACTGTTATTTCAAACCATTCAAAATTTAAGGCAATCAAAGCTAAAATAAGCAAAAACCACGATTAGTCAAGAAGCGGATATCCATTTTCCCCGCCTTTTTACAAAGCATGGTTCCGTCGGTAAAAAGAAACAGAAAGTCCCGGGAAAATCCTTGACTAAACCCGGAGAAAAAAATAGAAATCTTCGCTGTTGCGCCAGTAGCTCAGTTGGATAGAGCGCCGGACTACGAATCCGTAGGTCGGGAGTTCGAATCTTCCCTGGCGCACCAAAATTTCCGGGGGTTGGATGCAAATCTAACCCCTTTTTTTATCCCCCGCACGGCATTACATCCTACTCTCCCCCGGACTCCAAGGCGGAATTATCCCGGGCGACCATCTTGGAGACAATAAAGCTGTCGATAACGATCTGGCTCACGTAAAAGACCACAATGGGGAAGATAGCCAGGGGATGGTGCTCCGCGTAGGTTACCGCCCATATGGCCACGGAAAGGGACATGGGCTTTTCCGAGGTAATGAGCATAAAGGACCTTCCGGATCGGTCTTCCAGCTTGAGCCAGTGCCTGGCGGCAACAAAAGCGAGGCCGAACATGACCACGTGCAGAAGCACGCTTGGAGCCACCACCTGAAAAAGATCGTGCAGCCTAAGCTCGCGCAAAAGATCCGCTTCCTTGGAGCAGGACAGATATACCAGCCCGGTGATGCAGATCATGGGCAGATAGTGATTTATGCCGGTCATCCGGGAGGGGAGTTTGGGGAAGAATTTGCGCAGGATCTGACCGGTTATAATCGGGGCGAACAAATAAAACACCATATTCTGCAAGACCTGTAGCTCCGAAACCGGGGACTCCGCACCCAGCCATACGGACAGGTTAAGAGGAATGGACACCAGCCCGATTATATTCAGGGCGGTCAAAAGGATTACCGCGGTCAAAGGATCGCCCCCGGCACTGGCGGACATGGCCATGGCCGCCTCCAGGGAATTGGGGAAACTGGCCATGAGTAAAAAACCCACTTTATGATCGCTGGATAGGCCGAACAGCTTGACCACCACCCAGGCCAGAAATGGATAGGCGACAATGGCCACCAAGGCGGCCACCCCCACCAGTTTTAAGTAACTCTTGGCCTTGTGCGCCTGGGACAAGTCCATTTTAAGCCCCTGGCTGATAAATATCGCGGCCACGAGCAAGGCATTGACCCAGGAACTGTCCATAATCGCGTGCGGAGCCGGGAGATAAACGGCCAAGCCTATGGCCAGAATAATTAAAAGCAAAAGAAGATTTCGTCTGGTAAAATCCTCCACCGTACTTAAAAGACCGCCAGTATCAGGGTGCATAAAAAACTCCCGGCTGATGTTGTAAACTCCGCACATAAGGCTTTCGTCCGGGAAAAGGCAAGCCTTGAAAAGCTGACTTTAAGTCGGATTGATTTACATTTCGGATATGCTTAAATCAAATTCCGCCGGGGCATCGGGGCCGGGGCAAACCGCCACGTACCAAATTCCGGCATCGCCCTCCCAAGTGACTTTCCCTCGATCCTGCGCTACTTGCTCCACCAGATCGCCGTCCATTATGCGCAGCATGAATTCTTCATTTGCGGTGGAAAACTCGATCGGTCCCCGGTGTTCATCCAATTCAAGCCTGTACCAATTATTGTGCATGAACCGCGATTCGCCATGTACCACCTCCCCGATTTGCATAGAAGGCACCAAAGCGGCATCGTATGCCTTGAATCCGCCCCCGCCCACCAGTTTTTCCCTGCCGTCTTCCCGGATCACCCGTATCGAGCTGTCCTCGCGCTGGCTCATGAGTCCCCGGAGAAACACGACATTTTCGTTCTCGGGAAAAACCGGGGCGTCCAGCATTCCGGTAAGCATAAGAAACCCGTTTTCCCGGCGCAATTTAAAATACGTATAATTCCAAAGATAAATATCGTTCCAGCCTATATTGTCTATTATGTATTTCTTGCCGGTTCGCTTCATCCAGGCCCCGGGGATATCCGCCTTTCCCGTCTTCAGCCCCAAACAACCAACGGAGCGGTTCCCGGAGATATAAGCGGCATGGCCCTCGGTCGCTCCGCTCTTGATCATAAACATATAATCCCGGCCTTGCCATTCCCGTTTTACAAAGGCCAGGCCATATTTTTCGCCCTGCACATCATACATGTCCTTTTGCGGATTATACACCAGGTCCACTTTTTCCGGCTCATCCTTTTGAATATTTCGGAGCCATACCGCCCGGTCGCCGCCGTCTTCAGCCGCAACTCGATCACAGCCGCCGATATGCACGTAAAGCCCTTCAATCTTCTCTTTCCCGCGCAGGGACTCGTACTGCGGTAGTTTTGGCGCACTCGGCTCAAGACCGCATTTTTCCCTTACCGCGTTTTTCAGGCATTCCCTGGCCACGGCATACTTGAACCCGGAGGCGGTATCGCTGTTCGCGAGCACGATCACCCCAAGATTCTTGTCCGGCAATATCTCCATGAAGGTCTGAAAATTCTTGACTCCGCCGTCCTTGGCCCACGCCCTCCCGGCATAGCGCATCACCGGATCGTCGGCGGTGTCCAGGCCCAGGCCGGGCTGGAAATAGCTGCTTACATCCAGGGGGGTCTTTTCCATCTCGCCCATCATATCAACGCTCCCGGAGTTAAGCAGCCGTTTCCCGGTGGCGGACCGGCCCCGGTTCAAGATCATCTTTATGAATTCGGCCATGTCCAAGGCGGTTGTATACGCCCCGCCGGTAGGAGCTATGTTTAATTCCGCGTCCGGGCAGATCGGCTCCCCCTGGAAATAACCTTTTGCGGCGTTGGCTTTTATCTGCCGAAACGCACTGTTTTCCATGCCCAGGGGGACAAAAATGTTCTCACGCACATAATACCCGAAGCTTTCCGTACCGGACAGATTTCGCACCATCTCTCCGGCCAGGGTAAACGCGGTATTGGAATAGCTGGCCACTTCACCCGGCCTGTGACTCGGGTAATCGCCGCGCAAATAATCGATCAGCCAGTCTTTGTATAAATCCCGGTCCCAATCCAGCCAGCTCCGGGAAACAAAAGCGGCGTTCACTACATCGCCGGGAATGCCGCTGTGGTGATTAAGCACTCTTTTTACGGTCATCCCCCGCATCTGGTCCGGATAACGCTCGCGCATGTCAAATCCGGGCAGGTACTTGCCCAAAGGATCATCCAGGTCCTCAATTTTTCCCCGGTCGAGGAGCTGCAGCACGGATACCGCGGTGAGCGTCTTGGATATGGACCCCAGCATGTACACGGTATCATCTTCCGCCGGGATGCCGTTTTCCCTGTCCGCAAATCCGAAGCCCTCGGACCACACCGTTTCATTGCCGCTGACAAGGGCGATACTAAGCCCCACCAGGTCGTGTTCACGCATTCCCTTTTTGATAAACGCTGTGGTCTTTTGGATCGTGGAATTGAAATCCAGCTCGGCTTTTGATTCCTCCCCACCGGCGCATCCGCATAAAAGAACAAACGCAGCCAATAAACAAAAAAATTTTCCCGTCTTCATTTTATCCTCGCTAATTCGCAGAATTATTGAATGCTTGCCGGAAAGGGGTAAAACATCAGCGCCCACCCACAGGCAAAGTTATAAGCGGCTTTACGCTCTTGATATCCCCGGAAAGAAGCGAAAAAACCGACTCCAAAAGCATCAGATACGCCTTGGAGTTGTAGTCCTCGTCGTTTATATAAAAATACCTGCCCCGGTAGGCTATCTTGACATAAGCGCTGCTCGGCGGGGTCTGCACGGTTTTGATGCGTATCAGGCCGGCATGAAGCCCGCCGCGGGAAGCCAGATCGCCTTCGGGAGGAGAAAACGGACGGGCTATTTTCTTTTTCAGATCTCTTTGGGCCACTTCAACAAAACCGGAAAAATCGTAAAGCATCTGGAAAAAGCTCTTGAGTCTGACCGGGACCTTGGGACATTCAGTTGCCCCGCCTCTTTGCGCGGTCAGATCCCGCACCGTGGTAAGCTCTATCTTGAATACAATACTTCCGTCCGGCAGAACGGTCCTGCGGGGTTCAATCCCCAGCAAGCTTTCCACTTTTCCCGGCCCGGGACCGGTCCAGAAATCGCAGTTGCATGCGCAGCCCCTCATTGTCCTCATTCTTATTTCCTCCCACCCGGATGAATTCCAGATTGCCCTTAGCCTGCAAATCGCGGAAAATACGGGCCAGGTCAAGAAACTTGACGTAATTCTCCCGCATACTGTCGGTTAAGGGACGGGAAGGATCGAAATTATTCAGATCGCCTATCCGGGCCACCGTGGTCCACATAAGGGAATTAATGTCGAATCCGGTCCGGGTCAGGATAAGGAAATGCTCCAGGCTCATTTCGGTCTGCAAACGCCTTATGGCCTCCTCGCCCTGGAGCGGGGCATAGGTAACCGTGGGCGATTCCGATATCCTCGTCCCCAGAGAGGGGGAATAGGTGTCGATGCCGGGCGCGCTGTTTCTGAGGTTGTTGGTCAAGGCGGCGGAGGCGCCCATATTAAAGGAGTATCCGAAGGAAGAGGAAATCGAGCCGACCTGCAAAAAGAAAGGCGGTTCCCAGTATCTGGCCCGGACGAGATTCAGGACGATCTCCTCGCTCTTGCTCCTTTGCAGCATGACATTGTAATCGAAGCGGTTGCCCTTGAAGGTCCTGGGGCCCATTGAGCACCCGCTAACGCAGAGCAAAAGCACCAAGGACAACAATGGAGGAATAAAATATAAACCGTTTTTGTTGCGTGCGGAAATGGACATAAATTCCTACCCCGTGGTTTTTGCCTCTTTATCCTTAAAATGCAGGGACGGATCGCTCGAGTCCGCCGTATGCAGGAACTTGGCGTAATTCAGACCTCCCCGGGTGGCGATTAGAAGAATCAAAGCCAGGGCCACGCATCCGATCATGAGTCCAAGCTCGATATTTCCGGCCGCGGCCGAGGAAATGACATCTCTGGCCGCCAGGGAATGAATGTATGTGGCCGTTCCGTCCACCGAGGCATGCAGAAGCACGGCCAGAAGCAGGCTGCCCCGGGTATTGTTGAACAGCCAGGTGAATATAATGGTCAGCCCCAATGTGACCAGCATGAACACCGCAAAGGTAATGATCCCTTCGCCCAGGCCGGCTTTTTGTATGTTTCCGGGAAGATATACCGGGAGGTGCCAAAGGCCCCAAAAAACGCCCAAAATCAGGGTGCCCGCCAGGGGACCGAATTTCCTCTGCAGCCTGGGCAGGGCAAAGCCGCGCCAAGCGGCTTCCTCGAAAAGAGGGCCGAAATAAAAGTGGGAAAAATAGGCACCCGGGTAAAGGATAAGAGCGGACGGGGCCAAGGCCTTAAAAGGCTCCGCCCCGGACATGAGCAGGGACCCCACGCAGATCTTTATTAGCGGCAGCCCCAAAACGGCGAAAACATACCAGCGCAACCCCACCCGCCAGAGCAAAAAGCGCTTGAGCAGTCCAAGCACTCCCGGCTTTCCGTAGACGAGTGCGGTAATCAAAAGGGCCGCGCCGCTGGCGCCCAGGGCGATGCCCGGAAGGATGAATATGGATGGGAGGTAAAGAGGTTCGACAATGGCGGGTATCCCGAAAACAAGCAGCGGGAGCCATAAGATCCAGGACAGAAAATAGACCAAGGCAAAAAAGGATAAAAGGGGCCGCTCGCGGACAAAAGACCCGGCGGAAAAACGATTTCTCTCCATGATTTTCCCCTCGCCGATCGCTTGTCTGGCGCCGCTCTTCCGCCGGCCGCACGCTCCCGCTTTCAAGACCAAAGCCCGCCGAAAAGCCGTACGCAACTATATTTTGGGCATTAAACTACTTAACCGTTTCTTTAAGTCAATACAGATATTTTTCCAAAACCCTTAATAGCTCATCCTTGTCCGCGGGCTTGGGGATATAATCGTCCATGCCCGCCTCCAGGAATTTTTCCCGGTCACCGTCCATGGCGTAGGCGGTCAGGGCAATAATGGGGACTCTTTTGCTATCCTGACTCCCGGCTTTCGACTCCCTTTCCTTGTTTTCAATATCCCTGATTTCCCGGGTGGCCCGCACCCCGTCCAGAATCGGCATCTGCACATCCATGAGCACGCAGTCGTATTCGTTTTCCGCAAGCTCGGCCAGGGCCTCTTCCCCATTTTCGGCCACACGCACCTGAAAACCGTATTTTTCCAGGAGGCGTTTTATATGCACCTGGGTCACCTTCTCGTCATCAACCAGAAGCAGCCGTTTTTCCCGGAACTTATCCGTATCTTCCCTTGCCCGCTCGTAAGTAGTCTGCTCATCCTGCAGATAATCCGGAATGCGGAAAGGCAGACTGACGTATATCTCGGTCCCCTCTTTGCTGCGGCTGGACAAAGCTGCGTTCCCGCCCATGAGCCGAACCAGTCTCTTGACCAGGGGCAGACCCAGCCCGGCCCCCTGGTACTCCCGGGTATAGGGTGACCCGGACTCATTGGCCTGGGTAAAGGTCTCAAAGACCTCTTCCTGCTTGTCATCCGGGATTCCCGGCCCATTGTCCCCGACCGTGAATAAGACCCGGCATTTTCCCGGATCGGAAACGGGCAAAAACGAGGCCCGGACCATGATTTCGCCCTCATGGGTATATTTGACTGCATTGCCGGTCAGATTGAAAAGGATCTGGGTCAATCGGGTCTGGTCCCCGATCAGGGATTCGGGGATGTTTTCGTCCATTAAAACGCTTAGGGAATTGCGGTTTTTCTGGCAGGAGTGACGGAAGATGTCCTCTATGGACTGCAGTACTTCCGCCGGGCGGAACACCTCCTCGCTAAGTTCCAGCTTGCCCGCTTCAATCCGGGACAGATCCAGAATATCCGTTAGGAGCTTGTTCAGGCGCCGGGAAGATTCGTTGGCCATGCGCACGTATTCCTCCTGCTCATCGTCCAGATCCGTGGACTGCATGAGCTGGTGCATGCCCATAATCCCGTTTAAAGGGGTGCGGATCTCGTGGCTCATATTGGCCAGGAATTCGGATTTGGTCCTGTTCGCGGCCTCGGCCTCCTCTTTGGCCGCGCGCAGGCCGTCTTCCGCCAGTTTGCGGTCGGTAACGTCCCAGACGGTGGAGACAACCAGATTGTTCTCCGGCAGGGGGATATTCTGGGCGGTTATATAAAACGGTTCCTCACCGGGACGGAAAACCGGCACATCTTTCCAGTACATGCGCTCCGGGTCCCCGCTGGCGCAGTCCTCCTGGACCCTGTTTTTAATCTTTTCCCGGAATTCCGGGTCGGGGTAGACCACTTCCCAGAAATCGTTCGGCGGGGCCAGGGCCTCCCTGGTTGTGCGGTAAAAACGGACAAAATTGTCGTTCATATAGGTAAAATTAACCTCAGGCTCCACGGAATTTATGGCCACGCCCACGGGCAGATTGTCCAGGGTGGAAGTGATAAAGGACTCCCGCTCCCGCATACTCTCCTCCATCCGCTTGCGGTCGGTGACGTCCAAAAGGGAAGCAACACTCTTGTTCGTCCCCGGAATCATATCGATGTATAAATTTATATTCCGGACCTCGCCCCGTCCGGTCACGAACCGAAACTCATACTCTTTGAGGGCCTTTTCCCTGCTTTTGCGTCTCAGCTCATGCTGTTCATACATCCAGGTCAGATCTTCCTGTAAAACAAAATCCATCCAGGTCTTTTTGCCCTGGATTTCTTCGAGGGAATAACCGGCCAGTTCGGCAAAACGGGCATTGGCCAGGGATATGGTCCCGTCCTTTTCCAGGATGGATGTAGCCGTTCCGGTATTCTCAAAGACCGTCCTGTACCTCTCCTCGCTCTCGCGCAGGGCTGCTTCCGACTGCTTGCGGTCACCAATATCCCGGCAAATGCCTATAAGTACGTTTTCCCCCTGAATGCGGGCTCCGGAAAGACTGACCTCCACATCCACCAGGGAGCCGTCCTTTCGCCGGTGCCGGGTCTCAAAAGTGGTATTTATCCTGGATAAATCCCGGAAGCCCTCCCGGATGTTGTCCTCGGACATAACCCCCTCATAGTCCCAGGTATACATGCCCTGCACTTCATCCGGGCTGTATCCGAGCGTGGCCGCGAAACTCTGATTGGCCTCGATTACGCGGTGGTTCTGATCAATAATCACGATGCCGTCCCGGGAGCAGTTCATAAGGGCCTGACGGCGATCGTCCACGGCCATTAGGGAAGACCTGGCCTCCTCCAGTTCCTCGAGTTTCTCCCGCAGTTTATGCTCGGCCTGTTTTCGATCCGTGATATCGAATGCCACCGGGAAAATCACCGGCTGCCCGTTCAGGGTGCTCGCTGTCATACGGATTTCCACCGGATACCGGGAGCCGTCCTTGCGGGTATGAACGGACTCAATGGTCCTAGTTTCACCCTCCTTGAGTCCTTGCCATATATCAGTAAACTGGTCCTTGCTCACGGCCTGACGGTCGAGATCCTCCACCTTCATATTCAGGAGTTCTTCCCGGCTGTACCCGGTATTTTGGCAGGCGGAACTGTTGACCATGAGTATCCGGCCCTGCAGATCATGGACAAAGAGCCCGCCGGGCAGATTACCCAGGACGACGCGCAAGCGCTCCTCGGCATCCAGCAAGGCCTCCTCGGCCATTTTCTTGTCCGTTATGTCCCGGGCCACCCCGATAATCCCGATTACATTTTCCTCGGCATCCCGATACGGGGTCTTAACCGTATCCAGAAGTACCGTGCGGCCGTCCGGGTAGCTCACCCACTCCTCATTGTGCCTGGACGAACCTTTCTCCAGCATGCGCCGGTCGTTTTTGCGGAAAAAATCGGCCATTTTTTTGCTGTACAGATCGTAGTCGGTTGCGCCTGTAATTTCCTGTTTTGTTCGTCCCACATGGCACGCGAATTCACTGTTGCATCCCTGATATATGCCGTTTACGTCCTTTATGAATATGATCTCCGGGATGGAATCCAAAAGGGAACTTATGAATTCCGACTGATCCCTTGATCTTTTTTCCTCTGCTTTGCGCGCATCAATATCGATCAAGAAGCCCTGATACAGGCTTACTTCCCCCCGGTCATCAAAAACCGCCCGGATATTTTCCAGGGCCCAGAACAGGCTGCCGTCCTTGCGGCAAAGCCGGCATTCATAGTTAAGCACGCTCCCCTTGTCCCGGACCAGACTCTTGAAACGCTCCCTGTCCTCCGGGTCCGCGTATATCTGCCCGGCAATATCCGTAACCGATTCCTTGAGTTCCTCTGGACTCGCATATCCAAGCAATTCAGCCATGGCCGGATTAGCGGAAAGAAAACGGCCGTCCGGGGTGGAGGTAAAAACACCCACCGGGGCATTCATCAGGATATCCTGAGGGTCCGGGAAAATATTCCGGGGAGATTTATTATTATCTTTGGAAGATCTGGACATGCCACCTCCTTGGGGAGGCCTTTATAAATATTCAGCCAAAAGCTGAAAAAAATGCCGGGAAAATACGGTCTGATCCGTATGAAGGCCTGATTTACTTGCCCGACCCATTTAAATTTCTACTCGGGTATCCGAGTAAATCAATTATCCGTTTAGATCAAGAGAACCCGCTTTTAACACCCTTTTGTCAGTTACTATTCTTACAAAAGGATTAAATTAATAAATACAGGCTCTCTGACAATTGACAGATATTTAAGTCTGGTTAATCCTGCTTTACATAATCAGTCTTTTTTTGAATTCAATTTATAAAATTATCTTCACGAAATGCCCGCATCCGGTTTGAACCGGATAAGATACGAAAGACTCCGCACAGGGAGGAAAAATGAACCAACACAGCCGCTGGGGAATTGTCCTGCTGCTCATCCTGGTTCTGCTGGGATGGCAATATTATCAAAGAACAGCCCACATCCAGAAAATAAACTACACCACGTTTATCAAGCATCTAAATAAAGACAATCTAAAGCAGGTTACCGTGCAGGGGGAAGAAATAAAAGGCTCCCTTAAAAAACCCGCCCGCATGCGGACTGCAAAGGACTCGCCCGGAGCCGAATATACAAACTTTGTTACCTATCTGCCCTCATTCGGTGATCCGGATCTTTTAAAGAATCTGCGGGACAAGGGAGTGGAACTCGAGACCCTGCCGGAGAAAAAAGGCTCTTTTTGGCGGACATTCATACTCTTTTTGCCCTTTATATTTTTGATGCTTCTCGTGTACATGCAATACAAGCGGACTCAGGGCCAGGGCGGCGGACTTTTTTCCATCGGCAAGAGCCAGGCCACAAAATATGAACACAGCCAGGCGGACGTAACCTTCAATGACGTGGCCGGAGCCCAGGGTGCCAAGACCGAACTCAAGGAAGTGGTTTCCTTCCTCAAGGAGCCGGAACGCATCCGCAACCTGGGGGGCAAGGTGCCCAAGGGAGTCATGCTGGTCGGCCCCCCGGGCACGGGTAAAACCCTTTTGGCCCGGGCGGTGGCCGGGGAAGCGGACGCGCCGTTTTTCTCCATTACCGGCTCGGACTTTATGGAGATGTTTGTGGGAGTGGGAGCGAAAAGGGTGCGCAACCTGTTTGAGGACGCCAAGAAAAACGCCCCGAGCATAATTTTTATCGACGAGATAGATGCAATCGGCCGCAGCCGCGGAGCCGGATTGGGCGGAGGACACGACGAGCGGGAGCAGACTTTGAATCAACTCCTATCCGAACTGGACGGATTTGAGGAAAAGCAGGACGTGATCGTCATGTGCGCCACGAACCGCCCGGACATACTGGATCCGGCGCTCATGCGCCCCGGTCGCTTCGACCGGCGGATTATCGTGGATCTGCCCAACACCAAGGACCGCCGGGAGATCCTTTCCATTTACGCCCAAAACAAAAAGTTCGATCCGGACGTGGACCTGGACCGACTGGCCCGGGGAACTCCGGGATTTTCCGGTGCGGACCTGGAAAACATGCTCAACGAGGCGGCCCTATTGGCGGCCAGAAAACAAAAGGACAGCATAAGCAATCAAAGCATTGAAGAGGCCAGGGACAAGATCCTTATGGGGCTGGTTCGGCAGGGCCTGTCCATGACCGAGGAGGAAAAAAGGATCGTGGCCTATCACGAAGCCGGGCACGCCGTTGTCGGAGCCCTGCTGGACAGGGCCGATCCGGTGCACAAGGTGTCCATCGTTCCCCGTACGCAGTCCATGGGCGTCACCCAGCAGCTTCCGGAGGATGAAAAATACATCTACGATCGCGAATATCTACTGGATCGGCTGGCGGTGATGATGGGCGGTCGTGCGGCGGAAAACCTCGTCTTCGGTACGGCCACCAGCGGAGCGGGTAACGATCTGCAGCAGGCCACTCAATTGGCCCGGCAGATGGTCCTGGAATGGGGCATGAGCGGCAGATTCGAGCACATGGCCCTGGGAGGGAAAAAAGAACAGGTCTTTCTGGGGGAAGAACTGGGAAAACCCAGGGAATACAGTGAAAGCACCGCCCGGGAAGTGGACAGTGAAGTGGAATCGGTGCTGGGCAGCGCCTATAGCAAGGCGGAGGAAATTTTATCCGCTGAAAGAAAGGCCATGGACCGGCTGGCGGAAAAACTCATGAACGAGGATGAAGTACCCGGGGAAGAAGTCTACGCCCTGATTAAGGACAAACGGGAAGAAACCGACACGGGAGAAAAAGGTTAAATTACCTGAGAAACCGGGAAAACTCCGCAAACGCCCTGTCTATAGGTATGGCGAAACCGAGCCCTTCAAATTTGCGGGTCAGTTTCTTGAAGGTATTTATCCCCGCAACGCGGCCGTTGGAGGTTATCAGCGCTCCCCCGCTGTTTCCGGGATAAATATGGGCGTCGGTCTGGATATAACCTTTCTCCCATCCGGAGACTATGCCCTTGCTCACCGAGTCGCGCAGGCCCAGGGGCGAACCCACGGCATACACGGTCATGCCCTGTTTTATTTCCGGGGCGGGCCTTAGGTAGGGAGTTTTATGCCCGTCCAGTTTGATAAGGGCCAAATCCGGATTTTTGCTTTCCGAAATCAGATGGGCATAAAACTCCCGCCCGTCCTTGGTCTTTATCCTGAAGTTGCGCTTCAATGCGCTATTGGACACGGAAAAATGAAAGCGTGATTCCTTGGCGTCAAATTCCCTTTTGTCTTTTTTGAATCGTCTGTAATTCTCCCGGTATTTGTCCCGCATGCTTTTGTATTTCTGTAGATACTTTTCGTATCTGTCTTGAAGCTCCTCTTTCCTTTCCGGATCGCTCACCTTTTGCATCCTGCGCCTGAATCCGTGTATATCTTCCTTATAGTTCCGGATATCCTCTTTCCATTTCCTGAATTTCTCTTCCTGCTCTTCCAGCTTGTGACTGTATTCAGCGAATTTTTCCTTTCTCTTCTCCGTTATCTCTTTGTTGCCGCGCAGGACGTGGCGGTTGGTCAGGACATATCCGTTATCGCTTACAAAAAAACCCGAACCGAAACCGGTACTGGAATAAACCGTAACCACCGCCCGGGTGGCCTCCTCTATCTGGTTTTGTCCCTCCACCTCGGAAAAAAGAGGCTCTTTTGCGTTTTTTGCCGGAGAATCTTTTCCGTTTTCAAATTCGTCCGGGGCCGGACGGTCCACAAAATGCCACACTCCGTCCTCGGTTTTGTACTTATAGATTTCCGCGTGCAAAACAGAACAGGTAAAAACAAGAAAAAGCAAAATGAATAATTTAAGACGCATAAATCAAAAACTTCCCGGATAAAAAATTTTAAAATCTGCTCCTATTCCGTGTAAACAGGGGGATGGCGGCGCAGATAAAAGACTGATTCCCCGGTATATATGGCAATGCCGGTCCAGATACAGGAAAAGGTTATCAAATGGGCCGTGGTAAAAGGTTCGCCAAAGGCAAAAACCCCGAGCAGAAACATGCAGGTCGGGGCCAGATACTGCAGTATCCCCACCTCCACCAGTCGGAGCCGCCGGGCGCAAAAAGCGAACATAAGCAAGGGGATGGCGGTTACCGCGCCCGCCCCGACCAGAAGTATGTCTATTTCCGGATGCCCGCCCCCCAGGGCGGCCTGCCCGGTAGTTTGCAGCCAGCCCAGGAAAAAAAGGGCCGGGATACTCATGAAAAGGGACTCCACAAACAACCCGGGAAGGGATTCCACGCGGACCAGTTTGCGGATAAGACCATACAGGCCAAAAGAAAAAGCCAGAGTCAGGGCTATCCAGGGGAAGCGGCCGTAGTTTATGACCAGATTGGCCACTCCGGCCGCGGCCAGCAAAATGGCCACCACCTGAAAGCGGCGCAAACGGTCCTTGAAAAAGATAAACCCCAGAAGGACATTTACCAAGGGATTTATATAATAGCCCATGCTGGCGTCCAAAACAAACCCGGCATTCACCCCCCAGATATAGGTCAGCCAGTTGACCGCCAAAAGACTGCTGCTGCCCAGGAAAAATAGCGCGTTTTTGCGGGAAAAAAGAGCGGCCCGCACTTCCGGCCAGCGCCGCCAAAGGGTTATCACCGCCCCGACAAAGACCAGGGACCAGAACATGCGGTGACACAAAATCTCAGGCGCGGGCACAACCTTGAGCGCCTTCCAGTAACAGGGCAAAAGGCCCCAGAACAAAAAGGCCCCGCCCCCGGCGAACAGCCCGGGAAGATTGCGTCCTTTAGGCGGTGTATATTTATTTTTCTGCATATTTATCCAAATTCAGCCAAAAGACGAGCTGAAAAGATTTTAGGGTCGTCTCAAGAATCTGTGCAACACATTTCATATCGTTGGGATTTCTTTCTTCGGGATCGCTATCGCTATCGGGATCGGAATCGACCCCATAAGGCGAAGATTCCTCCCGCACCGAACGACATATTCTTTCGATTTCGATAGCGATCCCGATAGCGATAGCGATTTGGATAATCCCAACGGTTAGTCAACTCAATAGCTTTTAACAAAAACCTTTAAATCCAAGTAGTTAAGTATTGCTCGTAGGTTTTTAACAACAAACTTTTGCACAAATTCCTGAGCCAAACCTCAATTCAGAACCCGCTTGTAAACCGCGAGCACTTTTTCAAATATCCCCGGCCAGGTATAGGATTCAAGCCTTTCCGCGAGTGATCTCATATCCGGGGCATGCTCCCGGCGGGCAAGTGCCATGTATTTTTGCAGGGCGGAGGCCAGCCTTTTTTCAAAATCCGGCCCGTCCTGGGGATAAGGCCGGTCCAGGCCATACAAGCGGGGCGGGTCAACCAGATGCACGTAACCGGCGGGAATATCCCCGGCCAGTTCCCTGGTTCCGGGCAGATCGGCAGCCACTACCCGGCAGCCGCAGGCCAGGCCCTCCAGGATAACCAGGGGCAGGCCCTCGTAAAACGAGGGCAAAACCAGGATATGGCTGTCGCGCATGATGCGGGAAAGCCCCTCTTGATCCACTGCGCCGTGAAAAATAATCCTTTCTTGCAGACTTTCCCCGATATTCAGGCACTCCTGTTTTTCCCTGCCGCTTCCACCGCCGACCACATGCAATTCCCACCCACGATCCCGCAGATGATGCAGGCAGCGCAAAAGCCAGGGCACTCCCTTGGCCCGGCTCAACTTTCCGGCATAAACCAGGCGCACCGGATCCGGTTCCGGCTTGGGTCCGGGATAGAACAAATCACTGTTATAACCGGCTCCCACAACCGCTATTCTTTGCGGAGAAATCCCGTACAAGCGGGAAATATCCTTTTTTTGCTCCCCGTGCAGTGCCAGGACCCCGTCCACATCCCGGCATCCGGAAAGCACCCTCTCCCGCAGATGAGGGCAGTTGCCGAACTGCCTGATATCAGAACCATGGCAGGAAGTGACCACGGGAATATGCGAAAAAAGACGCCTGGCCAGAGAGGTGACGATCCACAGGTGATGGGTATGAATTATATCCGGGGCAAAATCGCTTACAGCTTCTTTCAGCCGGCGGGAAAAGACCTTTTCGTAAGTGTTGAGCTCATCTTCTCCCATATCGCAGAAACGAACGCTTTTATAGGGCATGACGTCGCTCATGCCGGCAATAGGATGGGAGAGTTCCCGGGAATTGAAGTAAGCGAACAGGGATCTTGCCTGCGGCGGGCACTGCGGCGGGGAATTGTCTTTCTGGTCCGACCCGGCCAGCAGGAAATTCTCAAACCCGCGCTTGGCGGACTGGCAAATCATGGCCCGGATATAAATCCCGCTCCCCGTGGAATCCGGCCTCTGGCTCAACACATGCAAAATCTTCAGTTTATTAGCCATAACCGGGGACAGGCATATCCGAAGCGGCCGGGAAAGACAACAGAGAAAGACTAATTTTGGGGCACCACCACCGGATTGCCTTTTATATTATGAATATCCACGGGCACTCCGTAAACATGACTGACTATCTCCGCAGTTACCCCGCTTTTATCCGTTCCGGCAAACACCCGGCCGTCCTTGATAAAAAGGAATTTGTCCGCGAAACGCAGGGCGGTATTCAGGCTGTGCATGGTCATGACCGCGGCCACGGCATGCTCGGAAACCACCTGACGGACAAGATTGAGTATCTCCTGCTGATTCTTTAAATCCAGGGAACTGGTGGGCTCGTCCAGAAGCAAGACATCCGGGTCCTGGACCAGGGCCCGGGCGATATTCACCTTTTGCACCTCCCCCCCGCTCATCTGATCCAGGTAGCGAAGGGACAACTCTTCCATTCCCAGCCTTTTAATCGCCCCGTCCACTATCTTTAGATCCGGTTCACTTACCTTCCACCGGATATGCGGACGCCGGCCCATCAAAATGGCGTCGAACGCAGTGAGCCGGCCGGTTTCCGCTTTTTGCGGCACATAGCCCAATTTTCTGGCTATCTCGCTTCCGCTTAGGCCGCGGACATCCTCCTGGCCGACAAATACGCTACCCTGTCTCGGGGTAAGGATATCGTTCATGCATTTGAGAAGCGTGGTCTTGCCCACCCCGTTCGGCCCCATGATCGCCAGTATTTCTCCGCGGTCCACCTGGAAATCGATACTTTCGAGCACCGGATGGCTATTGTAACTAAAGCTGACCCCGCAGACATCCATTTGCATTTTACCGTTCTCCATTCCCCCGTTTACCTCGTATATCCCTTGATCAACAAATACAGAAAAACAGGCGCGCCCATGAATGCGGTCAAAATGGACACCGGAAGCACATTCGGGGCCAGAATGAGCCGGGCCGCGGTATCGGAAACAAGCAATAAAAGACCTCCGACCAGAATCGAGGCCGGCAGAAGGAAACGGTGGTCATCCCCGATTATGCGCCGGACAATATGCGGGCAGACCAGCCCGACAAAACCAATTACCCCGAGAAAGGAAATCACCACCGCAGTGATCAGGCTGGCCACCAGCATGCCCACCAGCCGAATCCTTTTTACCGGAACTCCCAGGCTCTTGGCGGTCTCGTCCCCGGCGTCTATGGCGTTGTAGTTCCACCTGTTTAAAATAAAATAAATCGCGGATACCGCGGTAATGCCGGCCATTATCCCCAGCTCTGCCCAATCCGCCCGGGCTACGTCCCCGAAAGTCCAGAAGACCATGGCCGCCAATTGCACATCATCGGCAAAATACTGCAAAAACATGGTCCCGGCGGTGAAAAGGGCCCCCAAAGCCACTCCGGCCAGGATCATGACTTCTGGAGAAGCGCCGCGGATGCGGGCTATACCCATGATCACCCCGGTAGCGGCCAGAGAAAACAGAAAAGCGGAAAAAGTGGTCAGATACGGGCTGCTTATAACCACGGCATCCGCGCCCGTGCTTCCCATCTGCCCAGCGCCCAGGAGCATGACCGACAGTGCCGCGCCAAAGGCAGCAGCATGGGAAATCCCCAGGGTAAACGGCGAGCCCAGGGGATTGCGCAAAATGGACTGCATGACCGCTCCGGACACGGACAAGGCGGCTCCGGCCACTATGGCCGTGAGTGCCTGGGGCAGGCGGATATTCCAGATAATGATCGATTCCCTGCTGCCCGCGTCCGGGGATAAGAAAGTCTTGACCACTTGCAAAAGGGGAATGTTCACCGCTCCCAAAGACACGCCCACAAGCAGAAGAATGCCCAGAAGAACAAGGCAGACGAAGACAAAAGCGGTCTTGCGGCCGACATAACGGTTATACTCCGCAGGGATGGACCCGTCCTTGAAATGCATCAGGAATCCGTGTCTATGGCTTTAAACGCCTGGTCGTCAAAGGCCGCGTTCATCTTATCAAAAACCGGCTCGCCCACGAGAAAGGAATATATCCGGTCGGCCTCTTTTTCCGGATCAATGTCTTTGAAACGCTTGGGATAAAGAATCTTGCCCACATAATAGGCATCAGCCAGGATGGAACCGAAATTCCGGGAATACCAGTTATAAGGCAGCACCCCATAGACTTTTCCCTTGTTTACAGCGGAAAGGCCGCGGTAGGCCGGGTCATGGCGAAGCTGATACAGGGCGCTTGCCTCGCCGGAATTTTGAATTGTGGATAGATCAAGGAACAGCACTTGCGGGTCCCAGTCCACAATCTTTTCCTTGGCCACATCAGTATG
Organism: uncultured Desulfovibrionales bacterium; assembly: GCA_964614055.1. Classification (GTDB taxonomy): domain Bacteria; phylum Desulfobacterota; class Desulfovibrionia; order Desulfovibrionales; family Desulfonatronovibrionaceae; genus CAYNNQ01. The sequence goes on from CAZTKE010000001.1 coordinate 28,694, forward strand.
CGCCGGCACCTGGCCCTCGGCGGTGTCCTCCAGGACCACACTTCTGGCATGGGTAAACACAAACGGCGGATACATGGGCTCGGTGGACTGAAAGCCGTGTGGACCCTTAAAGGCTATCCCGCCCACAAAACAGGTCCTTTTATCCTTTTTGGGAATATCCGAGGTCCTGCTGTTTAAGGCGGCGATTTCCTTTTCAAAGAAATCCATGACCTCGGCGGCCCTTTCATCCCGATCCAGAACCCGCCCGAAAGTGCGCAAGGTATTAAATAGCTGATCCCTGTACTGGACAAAGGTGCCGTAATTCATGGCCAGTACCGGAATGCCGGTTTTTTCCTGCAGTTCGGCCGGATCATGCCCCATATTGGGATAGGTCTTGAGTATGACATCCGGCTGGGTTTTCAGGCCCAAGATGAGTTCCGGATTGTCAAAACCACGGAACTGCCCGAAAATAGGCTTGTCCTTGAACTGGGGATTGGCCAGGGCATAGGGACGGGCGTCAAATCGGGTTTCCCTGGTTTCAATATCATCCACCCCCACGATCATGTCCTCGGCTTCAAGATAAGTGATAAGCCGAAGGCACCCCGGACCGGAACAGATAATATGTTCCACCTGCTCGGGCACGCGAACCAGCCTCCCGGTGTCGTCCCGGACTTCAATAAATGCATCACCCTCTTGCGCACTTTGCCCGGGTTGCTGTCCGTCATTACAAGCAAAAAGGAAAAAAAACGCCCCAAACAACAAAAAAAACGCTACCTTCAAACGCATCAACAATCTCCCTTGCCCTGGTTATTGCCCGAAAAAGCACTAATTTTTAAAATTTGTGTCACAGATAGCTTTTTTATTTGGGAACATCAACAACAAAATCGTAAAACTCACGAATAAATAACAATCAAATCGTAACACTATGAATATGGAATCTTTCAGGCAAGCTATATCCGAAATTCGGGTCCTCGACGTTTGATGTGGATTTTCTCCGCCTGATCCTTTTAAATGCCTTTATCGAAAGTCCGAATATTTTTATGCTCCTGCCAAAAGGGAAAACCGCATCCTGCCTCGAGGACACAGCTTTTTTCATCCGACGTATTCAAATTTTCAAAAACATCACTAACTATTTGGATTTAAAAATAAATTACAGGGCTTGAAAATCCTGCCAAAATGAATATATCCTGTCTTTTCGCGCACAGGGGAAAGATGTACCGGTGCACGTATCTCTAAGGGACAAAAACCTCCGATCAAAATTTGCGTTTTTAATCTGACCCGCCCGGCACTCACTTATTCGACCAACGGGTAGACCTTTGAAATACGAGTGCGGGAAAATAGTGAGTGCCGGACCGTAATTTTACTTTTCAAGAGGAAAACCATGAGCACGAACATCCCCATATCCAAACAGGGATTTGCCAAGCTGAAGCAGGAATTGGAAGAGCTGAAGAAGCAGAGACCAGAAATAACCCAGGCCATTAAAGAGGCCCGGGAGGAAGGTGATCTGCGGGAAAACGCCGGGTATGACGCGGCCAAGGAAAGACAGGGACTTCTGGAGGCCAAAATATCCCAGATTGAGTCCCGTATGCCCTACTTTCAGGTAATTGATCTGGAAGAAATGGGCGGAGAGAAGATCGCTTTCGGGGCAACCGTGGAAATAATGAATATCGAGACCGAAAAGAGCAAGCGCTACACCCTTTTAGGACCGGATGAATCCAACGTGGAAAAGGGGACCATATCCATTCAGGCCCCTCTGGCCAGGGCACTTCTGGGAAAACAGGAAGGCGACGAAGTGGAAGTGAATGCACCCGGGGGGAAAGTGGAATACGAGATTATGTCCGTGGAGTACAACGGTTCCAAAATTTATGAATAATAAAGGCGGAAATACTGTTTTAATTCCCGCCCTGCTAATTCCCGGGGCATGGCGGGAAATCCAATCCGGTTCAAATGCGCGGCTTCGCGTAAAGCTCCCCGCCCAAGGAATCATTTATCACCAAGACCGGAAAATCCTTGACCTTTAACACCCGAATCGCTTCCGGCCCCAGATCCTCGTAAGCAATCACCTTGGCCTGCTGGATACAGGAGGACAGAAGCGCCCCGGCCCCGCCGGTGGCCCCGAAATACACCGCAGTATTCTTCTTCAGGCTTTCCTTTACTTTTGCATCTCTCTTTCCCTTGCCTATTGTGGCCTTCACTCCGAGATCGTGCAGGCGTGGGGCATAGGTATCCATGCGATAACTGGTGGTCGGACCGGCCGAACCAATGGGGCGATCCGGAGGAGCCGGAGTCGGCCCCACATAATAAATCACCGCTCCCTGCAGAGGGAACGGCGGGTTCTCGCCATTTCCCAGACAGTCCATAAGCCTTTTGTGCGCCGCATCCCGGGCTGTGTACAAAAGCCCGGATAAAAGGACCTTGTCCCCGGATCTGAGTTTGCCCACATCATCATCACCGAGCGGTGTCTGCAGCCTGTATTCACTGTTCATTATATCCTCACTTGTGCATGCCGGGCGGAATGACACTGGATATTAACCGCCAGGGGCAGACTGGCTATGTGGCACGGAGCCATATTTATCTTCACTCCCAGGGAAGTCACCTCCCCTCCCAGCCCCATGGGACCGATGCCCAGATTATTGATCCCGGCTAAAAGCTCCTCTTCCATTTTTGCCAGCTCCGGATCCGGATTTGTTTCCTCCAGGGAGCGGAAAAGGGCCTTTTTGGCCAGAATCGGGGCCATATCAAACGTCCCCCCGATGCCTAAGCCGACAATGGTCGGGGGACATGGATTGGGTCCGGCCTCGGCCACCCGGCGGAGGACAAAATCCTTTATCCCCGCCCAGCCCTGGGCCGGGGCAAGCATGGTCGCCCGGGACATGTTCTCGCTTCCTCCGCCCTTGGCCATGAAGCGGATAATAAAATCCCGGCCCGGAACCTGCTCCAGATGAATTATCGCCGGGGTGTTGTCCGTGGTATTTTTCCGGGTCAGAGGGTGGCAGGCGGATTTGCGCAAATATCCCCGGGAGTATCCCCGGCGCACCGCCTCATTCAGGGCCTTGTTCAGATCGCCCTTCAGACAGCACTCCTCGCCCATGTATACGAAAAAAACAGCCAGGCCGGTATCCTGGCATAAAGGAAGGCCGGTATCCTCAGCCATCCGGGCGTTTTCCAGGAGCTGATGCAAAATATCCCGACCGGCCGGGCTTGTTTCCCTTTCCCATGCCCGGCCCAGGGCCTTTTTTACATCCGGGGGCAAAAACTTGTTGGAGTTGACCACGGCCTCGGCCACGGGCTCAATCAACGAATCCGCCAGAATCTCACGCATCCCGCTTCCTCTTCTTCATTTTTCTGCTTTCCGTGCCGGGGATCATCCGCTTCAGGGCATGCGTACCCATCTTGCGCCGCAGATAACCCAACTGATCCTGCAGGGGAATATTCTTGGGGCAGACATCCTCGCAGGCCAAAAGTCCCATGCATCCGAAGATGCCCTGGTCCGTACCCACCACCTCAAAATAGTCCTCCGGAGAACGTTCATCCCGGGGATCGATAATGAATCTGGCAATTCTGTTCAGGGCAACCGCTCCCAGAAAATCCTCCCGCATCCGGGCGGTCGCGCAGGCGGCAATGCAGCAGCCGCATTCTATGCACCGGTCCAGTTCATATATCTCCTCGGCCACATGGTTTTCCATGCGCTCTTCCGATGCATCAGGATCGAATTGTTTATCCGTATGCACCCAGGACTCAACGCGCTCATTCATGCCCCGGAACCATTTGCCGCTGTCCACGGAAAGATCGCCTATCAGCTCGAAGCCCGGAAGGGGCATAAGCGTTATCTGTTCCGGCATATCCGCGGTCTTGGTGTGGCAGGCGAGTTCGGGGCGGCCGTTTATTACCATGGCGCAGGAACCGCAGATCCCGGCCCGGCAGCAGAAATCAAACTGCAGGGACGGATCCTGCTCCTCCCGAATCCTGTTCAGGGCGATAAACAGGGTCATATTCTCGGTCTCGTCCAGATAAAAGGACTGCATCCGCGGTTTTGAGTCCGGGTCCCGGGGGTTGTATCTGAATATCTCCAAATTAAGCATCCTGACCATGTATCAACTCCCGTCCTTATCCGCGCTTATGACCTGTGCCCCGCCGTATCCCCGGTCTCCGGGGGGCAACTCCACCACGCTTGTATTCGGTTCATATTCCAGAATCGGTCTTTCCCCGCCCTCGGGCCAGAAAGCAAGAGTTCTAACCAGCCAATCCCGGTCGTTTCTGGCCGGATAATCCTCCCGGGCGTGCGATCCCCGGCTCTCGGTCCGGGCCAGGGCCCCGCAGGTAACACACAGGGCCAAACGAACCATACCCGGCAGGCGCAAAGCCAAAGACAGCTCCGGACTGGCTCCCCGGCCGCTGGAGCGCAAGCCCACCTGCCTGGAACGGGCGTGGATGTCCTGCAGTTTCTCCACCGCCAGCTTCAGATCCTTTTCATTGCGGAATATGCCCACCCGATCCATGAGCACGGACTGCATCTCGTTTCGGACCTGATACACGTTCTCCCGACCGTCCCCGGAAACGATATCCTTGATCCTTTCCCGTTCCCTTTTTACAAAATCGTCCACGATGCCGGTATCAAAGCTGATCTCTCGTTCTTTCAGAAACTCAACAATGTTTTCCCCGACCAGCATGCCGGCAACCACAGTCTCCGCCAGGGAATTGCCGCCCAGGCGGTTGAACCCGTGCAGATCCCAGCAGGATGCCTCTCCGGCGGCAAACAGCCCGGAAAGGCCGTAGGCATGGCCGTTTTTGTCCGTTCTGACCCCGCCCATGCTGTAGTGCTGCGTGGGCCGGACCGGAATCAGGTCCCGGGCCGGGTCCCGCCCCAGAAAATCCACGCATATCTGATGCACTTCCCTGAGCTTGGTCTTTAAATGCTCTTCCCCCAAATGGCGGATATCCAGCCACAAATGATCCCCGTAGGAACTTTTTACTCCGAACCCCTTGCGGATATGCTCGGTCATGCGCCGGGCGACCACATCCCTGGAGGCCAACTCCGCCTTTTCCGGCTCATAATCGGGCATGAACCGGTGCTCGTTTACGTCCAAAAGAGTCCCGCCGTCCCCGCGGCAGCCCTCGGTTATCAGGATATCCGTGGGCACCAGCCCGGTGGGATGGAACTGCACCGCCTCCATGTTGCCCAAAGGCACCACTCCGGTATCCAGGGCCGCGGCCTGGGCGGAACCTTCATTTATGACCGCGTTGGTCGAGGCCCGGTATATGCGTCCGAAACCGCCGGAGGCGATGAGAGTGGCCTTGGAAAGATAAACGCGCAATTCTCCGTTTTTCATGTCCCTGGCCACCACTCCCAGGCAATTTTCCCCCTCATGGATGAACGAAAGGGCCTCCACCCGGTCGTGCACTTCCACGCCGACCTGAACCGCTTTGTTGTCCATGGTGTACAGAACAGCATGTCCGGTCCCGTCGCTGCAGTAGCAGGCCCGCCATTTGGCCGTTCCCCCGAAATTGCGGGCGGTTATAAGCCCCCGGCTTTCCTCGGGCTCCTCCTTTTCCTTTTTTTCCCCGCCCTGATAGAAAAAGGACCTGCCCGGCTGAACCCGGTTCCAGGGCACGCCCCAAAAAGCGGTCTGCCGGATGGCCCGGGGGGCGTTCTCCACAAACATCCGGGCCACTTGCTGATCGCATCCCCAATCCGAGCCCTTGACCGTGTCCTGGAAATGGACATCCGGACAATCACCCCGGCCCTTTATGCAATTTCCGAGAGCGGCCTGCATCCCGCCCTGGGCAGCCGAGGAATGCGAACGCCTGGCCGGGACCAGGCTCAGGGCGATCACCCTGAATCCGGCCTCGGCCGCTTCTATGGCCGCCCGTTCCCCGGCCAGCCCGGCCCCGATGCACAGTAAATCGGTATAAATGGTTTGTGTCATGCAATTCGCCTGGTTAAACTTGGTAGATTCTTCGGCATGCTCAATGGATTTTCCCGCAATCAGTTTGCCGCAGATAATGCCCAGGAACCACTTGGTATGTATTCCACGGCTAAAAATAAAAAATACAAAGAGAGACCAAATCCAGTAATATAAAAAGAATGGTTGCTATAAAAACGGCTTTTTTCATCCCCGCCCGGTTAAAACGGCGGATGAATCCCCATTTGACACCGATGCGGTATATTCCCGCCCCCAGATGGGCAAAGACCAGAAAGACAAAAAGGAGATAAAACCAGACCCAGAGCCCCTGATGCATGAGGTGCACCGATTTTTCCGCGGTTATGGGCAGATCGTTTAAAAGCACCCACATGTGCACCGAGCCCATTAAAAGGACAAGCATTCCGCTTACCGCCTGCACTACCCACATCCAGGTATCGGCATGCATGATCAAAAGGGCGTGTCTGGAAACTACCGCCTGCTCCCGGCTGGTAAAGGGTATCTTGCGCGCGGCTAGAACAAAATGGAAAAGAAAGACAAGACCGATAAACACTCCTCCGATTTGGGCCAGATAAGTGGACTCAAAGAATCCGGCCAGGGAGTCAAACGCTTTCGCCCCGAAAATAACACTGGCGATAAAAAAGGTATGCAAAAGCATGAACAAAGCCAAAAACAGACCGGAGAGCATCTGCATCCAGTCCAGCCCGGCGGCCCGGCCGGACGCCCCCGGATTCAAGCCGGTTAGGTGCGCCACTTCTTATCCTCCCGGATTATATTTAAAATCAAAAACATGCGTTCAAATGAGCAGCCTATAATCCTGTTTGCCGCAAAAGACAACAGCCGGGACAGCCCCGATTTTTCCGGACCGAACAGCAATCAAGTCCGCAGCCGGGTCTAGAAGTCCAGCTCCAGGCCGATCGGGCAATGATCCGAGCCCATCACCTGCTGCTCTATCCAGGCGTTTTTCACCCTGGGGACGAGCTCCTCGGAGACAAAGAAATAGTCAATGCGCCACCCGGCGTTCCGGGCCCGGGCCCCGAATCTGTATGTCCACCAGGTGTATTCCCCCGGCTGGGAGTTGAACATGCGAAAGGTGTCCCTGTATCCGGCGGCAATAAATTTATCCAGCCATTCCCTTTCCTGGGGCAGAAAACCGGAGCGGTCGGAATTGGCCTTGGGATTTTTCAGATCGATTTCAGTATGCGCGGTATTGAAATCCCCGCAGACCACGATGGGTTTTTCCTTGCGCAGTTTCTGGACGTAATCCAGAAAGACGTCGTAATATCCCATCTTGAAATCCAGTCTTTCCTGGCTCATCTGTCCGTTGGGGAAATAAATGTTGAAAAAATAAAAATTCTCGAATTCCATGCGGATGAGACGGCCTTCGCCGTTGTATTTCTCATCCGGAAGCCCCCGGTCCACCTTGAGCGGCTCTGTATTGTAAAAACAGGTCACACCGGAATATCCCTTTTTCTTGCGCGAAGGGTTCCAAAAGGAATGATAACCGTCCGGCTCCCTTTCTTCGGGGTTTAGCTGATCCGGTTCCATCTTTATCTCCTGCAGGCCGACTACATCCGCTGCAGCCGAAGAGAGCCAGTCCCAGAACCCTTTCTTGACCACTGCCCGAAAGCCGTTCACGTTCCATGAATAAAGACGCATGGTTCAGGACACTCCCTTTAATGCCGCCTTCAGGCCGCCATCAATCAAATCTATGCGCACATAACCGCCATTTCCGGCCATTCCCGGATTTATAACCGGACAATTACCGATCCAGTCCTCGGCAACAGCCTCGTGGATATGACCGGTCACGCACACATCCGGCTGAACCACCTCGATAAATTCCCGCACGGAGGGACTGCCCACATGCGTTCCCGAACCCAGGGCGTCGGTAAGCGTATCCAGGGGCGGAGTATGAGTAACAAAGATCAATTTTCCCGCCAGCTCCCGGCATTTATCCTGAGCAGCCTTGAGCCAGGAGGAAAGCTCTTTTTCCTCCACTTCCAGGGGAGTGCCAAAGGGAGTGGGCGTGGAATACCCGACCGCGAACAGATAAACATCCCTGTCCAGGGAAACAAGCCTGTTGTGTATGTCCAGGCCTTCTTCCTCCAGCCACTTCCCGGCAGCCGGGGTATCCATGTTCCCCACCTGGGCCAGGACGCGGGAATTTTTTCCCCGGATGCGGTCGACTATGCGTTCTGCATCTTCCCGGCCGCCGTGGTTGGTCAAATCCCCGGAGACAATTATTCCCTCAGCACCGGGCAATTCCTTATTGCTTTCCACAAAGGACAAATCCGTATGAATATCGCCAAGAGCGATCCAGTATTTATCAGCCATGCAAAGCCTCCTTGATTTGCGGATTCAACATATCAAAAACACCCTGTTTAAAGGAAAAAAATCGTCTTTTTTGATCCCTCTATGTTGGTCACGATTTTTCCGCTTTATCCGCCTTGAATACCTGCACTCCCTGCGGGGAATCAACAAGCCTGAAGCCGCGCTCAAGCAGCTTATCCCTTATATCGTCCGCCCGGGAGAAATCCTTTTTTTGCCTGGCCTCTTCCCTCCGGGCGATCATTTCCCGGATCTCGCTGCTCAGACGGGAGAAAACAAAGGGCACATTCCCCCAATCCAGAATGCACAGGACCTTATCCATTTCCTTCAGGGCATTTATGAGCACCTTTTGTTCTTCGGCGCTCATCCCGCTTTGATCCACCAGCTTGTGTACGGTCCGGGTCAACCGGAAAAGGACCGGCCAAAAGCCCTGCAGGCTCAAGTCCTCTTCCATGCTTTTTTTTAACTCTGATTTGAGATCAAAAACCGCCTGATCCACCTCCGATCTGAGCCCGCCTTCTTTTTCCGGGCGCAAGGCGTTTAATTTGACCAGCATGTCCTGGACCCGCTTCCAGTTGCGATGCCACATATGCAGGTTCTTTTCCCCGGAAACCAGTGGCTTGTGATAGGAAGTGGACAAAAACCACATGCGCAGGGGCGGAAAGCCGCCGCAGTCAACGGCCAGATCGCGCAGATCCCGTTTTTCCTCGGTTCCGGATTCGTCCACCACCGGATAGGAAACCGCCCAGGCCTGGGCCTGGATGCGCAAAGCGGAACTCCAGATGCTGCGCAGGTTGTCCAGATGAGGGAATATATGCGGCTGCCCGCCCAGGACCAAAAGTATCTGCCCCAAATGATCAGCCGCGGCAGCAGCCTGCTGCAAATACCAGGTGGGACGGACGTTGCCCCATTTGGTCTTGACCACGCTGCCTTCCTTTAAATCCTGGAGAGTGGCCCGCTTGAGCAGGGTGAAATCCCGGGGATTACCCTTGTCATAGCTTTCCAGATCCACTGTCTTACCGGAAAGCAACTTTTCCGGATCCATCCGGGCCAGGCCGCCATATTCATTATCCCGGCGCACATCGTAATAAACCGAGCGCAAACGCTCATAAGCAAGCCCCTTGGAAAGGAGACGGTCGCACAGGTCAACGGCCGTATCCATGCACCCGGCATCAGAGACGAAGCGGACCTGTTCATGCACCCCGAGATCCGCGGCCAGGGCATAGACTTCCTCAAGTTTTTGGCGACTGAACGCATCCCTGGAGAGCCCCATGCCGCGTCCGGCCTGAAGAGTGCGGTCGTCAAAATCAGCCATGCCCAAAACAGCGGCCGGCCGCAAACCCTTTTGGTCCAGATACCTCTTCAGCACATCCAGAAAAATTATCCTGCGCCATGCTTCCGGGCAGCCGATATTGTCCAGACTGGGGCCGAAGCTGAAAAGACCGGCTTCCCGGGACTCGGATTCCAGATAAACCTTCTTGCGGGAGGCGATGTCCCACAGGGCCACGCCCTGCCGACTGGGTTCGACAAAAAGTGAAGTACTCAGATAGCGATCTCCCCCGTCCGGAAAGATGGTCACGATTTTTCCGTTTTCAATCTCCCCGGCCAGTTTCAGGGCCCCGGCCAGAGCGGCGCCGGAACTCATACCCACAAAAATGCCTTCCTCCCGGGCCAATCTGCGGCATGTCTCAAATGCATCTTCATCCTGGACATGGATGATCCCGTCCAGAAGCTTTTTGTCATATATGCCCGGAGGATAGGATTCGTGCATATTTTTAAGCCCCTGGATCTTGTGTCCGGCATAAGGCTCGATCCCGATTACCTTGATCCGGGGATTGTATTCCTTGAGCCGCTTGTTCAGGCCCATCACGGTTCCGGTAGTCCCCATGCATGCCAGGACGTGGGTAACCTCTCCTGCGGTATCCTCCCATACCTCCGGAGCTGTTCCTTGATAATGGGCATCAATGCTGGCCGGGTTGTTGTATTGATCCATAAGCACATATTTTTCCGCCTCCTCCCGCCCCAGCCGGTAGGCCTCCTCTATGGCCCCGTCCGTACCCAGATGACCGGGTGTAAGCTCTATTTCCGCGCCGTAAGCCCGCATTATCCGCTTTCTTTCCTCGGAGGCGGAAGAAGGCATAATCAGCTTTAGTTTGTATCCCTTAATCGCACAAACCATGGCCAGCCCGATACCGGTATTGCCGGAAGTGGCCTCCACCACGGTCTTGTCCGGGGTAAGCTCCCCGGACCTCTCCGCGGCCTCGATCATGCTCAGGGCCACCCGATCCTTGATGGAACCACCGGGGTTATTCATCTCCAGCTTGGCCTGTATGGATACGTCCACGTACGGATTAAGCCGGGAAATATGTACCAAGGGGGTTTTACCTATAAGTTCGATTACGCTGTCTTTCAAAATGCTGTCCTTTTAGGTCCAAAAATCAATTGAAAACAAGCCAATATAAAAGTACAAAAACAGAATATAAGTTAACCCATTTTTTGAGCACAGGCAATTAAGGACAAGCCGGGTCCTATAAATGAGGTTAACACGACAGGTATAAAAACAAGGTCGGGAGATAAGGCTGCAGTATCCAATCGAAATGCGCGGATAATACACCGGCACGAGCCAATCCGCTTTTTGGATTAATCCCCAAAACACGACTGCACACAGAGATAAAGACATGACCCAGCAGGCACACCAACCGTTCCCGGAAAAGATCCCGGGGGAAGTAAGCGAAAAAGATGAAAAATTCTTTCTTTTTGCCACCTCGGAAGATCTGACCCCGGAACAGATCAAAAGGATCAAGGCCCCGACCAGGATAGTCCCGGAGCAAAGAGCGGCCCTGGCCACTCACTGGCATCCGGAATTCGTGCCTGTTGACCTTGCAGTAGAACGGATGCAGGCCATGTTCCCCAATCTTGAAGAGGCACTGATCATTCCCACTCAGCACAATGAACTTCTGAGTTACAGGGGATACAGCGGTGTGGAGGTGGATTGCTACTCCAAGGGATTCAACCAGAAAGTGCAGCTTCTGCTGCATTTTGAAAAAGACCGGGTGGAGAATGCTTCCCGGCTCAGGTCCATTCTGGAGCATACCCGGAAATACAGGGCCACCCAGCTATTTGAATTCATCCGGGCCGTAAACGATGAAAACGGAAACAAAGTAGAAAAGGCGGTGCGGGAAACCGGGGCCGGAAAAGAAATAGTGAATTTTACCCGAATTTATGTGCGAAAAATTGAAAGACTAATCCAAAAACACCACTCTTCCCTGCCTGCAAACAGCCTGAAGAACAAATTGCTGCGCAATTTCTTCCATCATCTGCGTCAGGATTATCCGGATCCGTTCATAGACAGGGTGCAGATATTTCTGAAAACAATCAAAAACATGGTCAAGGCGGATTTCAATCTGGACTATTTTTATCGCACCTCGGAGATAATAGAAGAGGCCCGCCTGCACGGAGGAGGAATCGTGATCCCCCATCCGGAACAATTCTGGCCCATCCTGCTTGCAGAATACGACGTGGACGGCTACGAGGTATGGAACCCCCAATCACAGAGATATACAGAATTCCTCATATCCGTGGTCAATCGCAAAAATAAAGAAAAAAAACACCTGCAAAAGGAAATCCTCATCTTTATGGGAGACGACACGCACATGGGGGAAAAGGCAATGCATGCCGCCTATCAGGACAAGAAAAAAGCGGAACGGGAAATCGGCTGCCAACCGGCCTGGGAGGATCCGAATATCAAAAGGAAACTTGACTCCGCCGGGATAACCCGGACAAGTGTAATTGAGAGGTACAAACAGCGTTTAGCCGGCTGAGCAGACGGCTAGAACTGTCCAAAAAAATTTACAAGGCTGGAGAATGCATGTCCAAGAAACAAAATTTCTTTCACGAATCCATTCAGGACACACAGTCAATAAAAAAATTCCTGGAGGCCCTGCAAGAAGGACTGGAAAAAGGCAGCCTGCATCTCTCCGGGCCATCGGAAAACATTGACCTTTCCCCGCAAGGTCTTTTGAATTTTACTGTAACCGCCCGGAAAAAGGAGGATTCCAACAAAATATCCCTTGAAATCGAATGGAAAGACTCCAAGGACAGCGAACTCACATCCACCGCTCCAGTACAGATAACCTCATCCGGATAAAAACAATTCATGATCTCTTTTGAAACAATACAGGAAAACTTTTATTTCATGGTCCTGGAAGTAAAAAATCAGGTATACAACACCTTTGATTTCCTGAACTCCCCGGAACCGGAGCTGTACGAGAAAATAATCTCCAAGGACGACTACATAGACAACCTCAAAAATGTAATTGAAAGCAAATGCTTTTCCAGGATTCTGCCCTCTTCCGGACTAATAAAAAAAGAAATCAATAAAATCCGGGCAATTCATACCATAACCGTGAATCTGGAAAGGATCGGGGACTTTTGCGTGAATGTAGCCGAGCAGATGAAATACCTGAGCGACTACAAGGTCCTGTACGGATTTGATTATGATGAAATGCTCACGGAAATAGTTCGGGGGCTTTCCAATATAAATGCGGCCATGCGCAAAAACGACCTGTCCCTTACCCTGGATATCTGTCGCACGGAAAACAACCTGGACAAGCTATACAAAATCCACCTCGACCGCATCCTGGAAGAACTTTCCGAAAACCGGACCCATCCCGGGGATTATGTCACCATACTTTTCATGATCCGGTACCTGGAACGCATAGGCGACTCCCTCTTGAACATTGGGGAAGCCATCCTATTCAATATCATTGGAGAAAAGATCAAAATCAACCAGTTCCAGGCCCTGCAGCAGAATCTGGATCAGAGCGGATTTGACGCTCCCATATCCGAGGTGGACTTCCAGGGGATATGGGGAACAAGGTCCGGATGCCGGATAGGAAGAATTGAGGACAAGCAGCATCCGGACAGCGCCCTGGGAAGCATTTTCAAGGAGGGGTCCAGGGAAAAAATATCCAGGGAAAGGGAAAACCTTAATCTCTGGCAGGAAAAATTCCCCGGGCTAGTGCCCAGGGTATTCAGTTATCAGCAAAGTAAATCCGAAGACAAGGCCTCCATGCTGATTGAATTCCTCCCCGGGTGCACTCTGGACGAGGAAATACTCACCTCTGAGCTGGACACGCTAAAAATAGCCTATGCCGGTCTTGAAAAAAAACTGACCCGGATATGGGAGGGCACGCTCAGAAAGGAAAAAGCTCCCACAAACTACGTGGAACAATTTCGAGCCAGGATGGATTCGGTCCTCCAGGTCCATCCGGGATTCAGCCGCAGGGAGCAAACCATACAAAGCGTCCGGATAAGATCACTGGAAAACCTTCTAAAAAAAGCGGCCCACCTGGAGACAAGGCACCCCTCCCCTGTAAGTGTTTTCATTCACGGGGATTTCAATATAAACAATATTGTCTATGAACACCGGGAGAATACCGTGCATTTCATAGACCTGCACCGTTCCCGGCAATATGATTACATCCAGGATGTATCCGTGTTTCTGATCTCCAATTTCCGGATGCCAATATTTGATTCCAGTCTGCGGCGGCGCCTTAACTGGGTGACTAGAAAATTTTATTCCTTTGCCCGGGCATTCGCGGAAAAACACGGGGATACCACGTTTGATGCCAGATTGTCCCTGGCCCTGGCCAGATCGTTTTATACCTCCACCCGTTTTGAACTCAACCATTTATTCGCAAAAGAGATGTTCCTTCGGGCTCAATATCTTCTGGATCAACTATTGGCTCCGGAGCGGAAATGGTCCGAATTCAGGATGCCGCAAGAAATCCTTTTTTACTGAAAATAAAAAGAGGCAATAAATGCGCATAGGAGTTGTCGGGACCATCGGCGGATGGTCCTCGGAAAAACTGGCGGACGCGGTGCAAGACCTCACCGGATACCGGCTTTTAGTGGATATGGATCGGTTTTCCCTTGATCTCGATTCTAAAAAGGCCTTTTTTAAGGACATGGACCTGAGCCGGCTGGATGCCCTGATCATAAAGAAAGTCGGATCCAAATACTCCTCCAGTCTGCTGGATCGTCTGGAGTGCCTGCGTTTTTTGCACGAATCCGGCCTGCCCGTATTTTCCGCGCCGGGCAGCATAATGCGGGTTCTAAACAGACTCAGCTGCACGACAACCATGCGCCTGGCCGGCATTCCCATGCCGGAAACTACTGTTACCGAGGACATAGACACAGCCCTAAAGGCGGTGGAAAAATACGGCCAGGCCGTATTTAAGCCCCTGTATTCCACCAAGGCCCGGGGTATGGCTTTGATACAGGCGGGGCGGGGAGCCCGGGAAAAAATAGCGGATTTTAACAGAAATAATTCGATAATGTATATCCAGAAAAAGATTGAACTAAACGGCAGGGATCTGGGACTGGCTTTTCTGGGCGGCAAATACCTGGCCACCTACTCCCGCTTAAAACAGAATTCCTCCTGGAACACGAGCACGGTAAACGGCGGCAAATACGCCTTCTGCGAACCAAGCCGGGAGAGCATTGACGTGGCGGAAAAAGCCCAGTCGCTGTTTTCCCTGGATTTTACATGTGTGGACGTTGCACAGACCGCAAGCGGCCCGGTTGTATTTGAAGTCTCCGCCTTCGGTGGTTTCAAGGGAATTCAGGAAGCCTGCGGACTGGACGCGGCAAAATTGTATGTCCAGTATGTACTAAAAAAACTGCACTCGGGCTGAATCTTATGTGCGCAAATATATGGATGAACCGGGAAATCCGGATCCCGGACGGATATAAACTGGCCCGGTTCAAGGGCTCGCCCGAGCTTGGCCCGAAAATCCTTTTTTTCAGCGGCGGTTCCGCACTGAAAGGCGTCAGCCAAAAAATCACCGCCTACACCCACAACTCCGTACACATAATTACTCCCTTTGATTCCGGCGGGAGTTCTGCGGTTCTGCGCAAGGCATTCGATATGCCCGCTGTCGGGGATATCCGCAACAGACTTTTGGCTCTGGCGGACAAAACCATGACCGGAAACCCGGAAATTTTCGCTCTGCTTGGGCACAGACTGCCGGCCGATGAAAACCAGGAAGAACTCAGGCGGACACTCCGGGATATGGTCCGGGGCAAACACGGTTTAGTTCGTTCCGTTCCCGAGCCAATGCAGAAAATAATCCGGCATTATCTGGAAATTTTCTCTGAAAACATGCCTGCAGATTTTGACCTGCGCGGGGCAAGCATCGGCAATCTCGTCCTTACCGGGGGATACCTGGAAAACAAAAGGAACCCGGATTCGATCATCTATATCTTTTCCCAATTGGTGAAAGCAAAAGGCACGGTTCGCCCGGTGGTTAACCGCAGCCTGCACCTGGGAGCGCGCTTGGAAGACGGGGAAATCGTTAGCGGACAACACAGAATAACCGGCAAGCAAACCCCCAAAATCAGTCAGCAGATAAAGGACATATTCCTGGTGCGGGATCTGAACAGCAAACAGCCTGTAAAAGCCGATATCCGAGAAGAAATAGCCCTGGAAATAAGCCGGGCGGATCTGATTTGTTATCCGATGGGCAGTTTTTTCACCAGCATCCTGGCTAATCTGCTCCCCTCAGGAGTAGGCCGGGCCATAAAAAATGCGCGCTGCCCCAAAATATTTATCCCCAATACCTTTTTTGACCCGGAATGCTATGCGCTGCCCCCGGCAAATCAGATAGATCGCCTTTTGGAGATTTTGGGCCGCGACTGCCCCGGGTCCGGCCAAAAAACCGATTTTTTGGATTTAATTCTTCTAAACCGGGACTATTCCCTGTACCCGGGCGGGGTAGACAGGGAAAAGATCTCCGGCTTGGGATCAAGAATCCTGGAATACGATCTGGTCACCGAACAATCTAAACCGGGGATTGATCCGGAAAGACTCTGCGAAGTACTGCTTTCCCTGTGCTAAACTATCCCGGAACCTAAAATCGCACCGGGAAAACAAAAATTGCGGACATTGAGGAGCAACCGTTCATGCGGGACCAGAAAAAGGCTTATATATTTGGACTTCTCACCGTTTTAATCTGGTCAACGGTGGCCTCGGCCTTCAAGATAAGCCTGAGGTACCTGGATGTGGTCCAGCTGCTCTTCTACTCCAGCCTGACCTCCCTATTCTGTCTTTTTATCCTGGCTGTCTTCTTTCACGGCCCTCGCTTTACCCGCCTCTTTTCCCGCGAGGACATTATGCGCTCGGCCTTCCTGGGACTTCTCAATCCCTTTATGTATTATCTGGTCCTGTTCAAGGCCTACGACCTTTTGCCCGCCCAAGAGGCCCAGCCGCTCAACTATACCTGGGGCATAACCATCACCATTCTTGCAGTCCCTCTTCTGGGCCAGAAAATAACCGGGAAAAGATTCGCGGCCATTGTAATCAGCTACCTGGGTGTTGTTGTCATTTCCACGCACGGCACTCCATGGGACATGAATTTTTCTGACCCATGGGGCGTTTTTTTGGCCCTTTTCAGTACCATAATCTGGGCTCTTTACTGGATCGCCAATACCAGGGACAACCTGCCGGCCATTTTGCGCCTGCTTTTGAATTTTCTGGCGGGAACTGTCTATCTGGGCATTCTTTTACCTTTTGTCTCCACTCCGCTTATTTTCTCCTTCAAGGGACTTGCCGGGGCAATTTACGTGGGACTTTTTGAGATGGGCATCACTTTTGTCTTCTGGCTGCAGGCCCTTAAATATTCGAAAACCACGGCCCAGGTGAGCAATCTTATTTATCTCTCCCCGTTTCTGTCCCTTGTATTCATCCACTACCTGGTCGGGGAAAAAATCCTGCCCTCCACCCTAGTCGGCCTGGTTTTGATCCTGTCCGGGCTGATCATGCAAAACAGGGTGAAAAACACTTAAGCCGGGGCATGGATTTATAAAAAACGCCTTTCTTGTAAAAAAGAAAAATAATCCATATACTTTCACCTATCCTGGTAATTTGGATCCGAGGATTTAAAACCATGCACAGCAAAGCAAGCCGAAAGGGATTTCAATGGACGCGAATGTAGTGGAAAGACTGATAAAAGCCTTGGAAAACGTGGCCCGGGGAACATACTCAAACGACGTAATGGAATTCACCAAACCCGATTATGCTCCGAGCGTCCGCCGCGTTGCCGAGGCCATGGGCATGATGATGGTCAAGGTGGAAGCCAGGGAAATGCGCCTGGAGGAACTGGTGGCCGACCTGCGGCAGGCCAACCAGCAATTGCGGGAAAACATCCTGGACACGGTATCCACCATGGCCAACGCCCTGGAGGCCAGGGACGAATACACCCGGGGACACTCGCACCGGGTCTCCAATTACTGCAACCGGCTGGCCTGCAGGATAAATCTGCCCGCACAGGAAGTAACCAATGTCAAACTGGGAGGGATGCTCCACGACATCGGCAAAATAGGATTCAGCGACTCTTTATTCGCGAACGGGGAAACAAGTCCGGACGAGAAGATGCGGGCAGAAATCGTCCAGCACCCCCTTATCGGGGAAAGGATACTCAAGGACCTGCATTTCCTGGGACCGATACTCAAATATGTCCGTTATCACCACGAACGGGTGGACGGACAGGGCTATCCTTACGGACTTTATGGTCCGCAAATACCGCTGGGAGCGAAGATCATAAGCGTGGCCGACTGCTTTGACGCCATTACTTCCAACAGACCGTATCAGAATAAGCGCTCACCAAGCGAGGCGTTCAAAACCATGCGCGGTCTGGCCGGATACGCCCTGGAAAAAGACCTGGTCCACGAATTCATCGTTGAAATCCAGGATAATGGCATGGAGGACTGAGCTGGGTAAAATTTTCTCTGCACATGCGCGCAAGCAGGCCATTTTGCCCGGAATGCACCAATCGTCAAAGGCTATACTGCGTCTTTTTATTGTATCTGGGCTGACCATAGACCTTTTCATAAAATCGGTCCATGTTGACCTGGGGACCTATGGCTATCAGGATATCCCCGGCGTGGACCAGCTCCAGCGATGAAGGATTGTATATCCGCGTTCCGTCGGCCCGTTTTATGGCTACAACGATCAAATCGAATTCGTCCCGGATATTGGAATCCATAAGCGATTGTTCCACAAATGAAGAATCCTCCGGGATATGCAGTTCTTCCAGGGCCAATTCCACTCCCTCCCCGGAAAGAGCCAACTCCAGAAAATCGGTAATCGTCGGGCGGAGGATATTCTGGGTTATGCGCATCGCGGCGCTGGCATATGGGGAGACAACATGGTCGGCTCCGGCCCGGAACAATTTTTTTTCCACCCCCTTGCTGCTGGCGCGGGCGCAGATAAAAAGATCGGGATTCAAAGCCCGTGCGGTAAGAACTATAAAGACATTGTCCGCATCCCGATTAACCACTGAGATAAGTCCCTTGGCCCTCTCTACTCCGGCCTGGAGCAGATTTTCCTCTTCCATGGCGTCGTCCCGCAAATGGTGCAGACCGGCTTCCCGGCAATGGTCTATGGCGTCCTCGTCATTATCGATAACCACCAGGGGCAATCCCTTGCAGGAAAGCTCCGAGGCCACAATCTGGCCCATTTGTCCATGGCCGCAGATAATATAATGATCCTTAAAAGCCTCAAGTTCCTTTTGCACTTTTCGCCTCCGATAAAGTTCAAGCCAGTTGCCGTCCATGAATATGCTTCCGATATACGCGGCCGTAGCCGCTATTAGCCCGAAACCGGCCAAAAGAAGGATAATGGTAAAAAAGCGGCCCCAGTGGGAGAGTTCAAACGGGGCCACGGTAGTCAGGGCGCCTATGGTCAAGTACAGGGCCTCTATCGCTGGCTGATCCTCCAGGAACATGTACCCGAGCGTGCCCAGCAAAAAAAGAAAGATAAGGGACAAAAGAAGGAGTCCCAGATAGCGGTTTTTATAAAAAAATAATGGATGCTTCACATCAAACCCGGCGGTTAAATATAATAAAGGCGGCCGATATCTTTCTTTCTTCGGCGGGAGCCGAACTCATTCATTGCTGCGCGGTGTATATTCCCTGGGCCTGCAGATACTCCCGGATCCTTTCCAGGACTCCTATAAACAGTTTTGTCCCGGCATGCACGCAAAAGATATCGTCCTTTTTTCCGCAGACCGCGGCAAATTCCGGACCAATAACCGCAGCCGGACTGTAATTTTCTCCGGTCCGATTCAGGGCCCGAACATAAGTATTGAATCTTTCCTTGATTATCTGAAAATAATCCAGCTCCTGACCGATCAAAAGCCCGGTACCCTGGGAGAGACTCGCGCATAGATCCCTTATCGCTTCCCAGTAGGCGGAGGAAAGAAACTCTCTTGTCTCCCGATCCTGAATATAATAGGCAAAGCCCCAGCCAACACTTATAAATTTGAGTATCTGCAGCTCATATTCCACATTGTCCGGGCTTATTTCACAATCCTGGGGAATCCCGGAGGCGATAAGCTTTATATCCTCACGCTCCGTTGCGTAATTAAACAGATCCTCACCTACCCGGATCAGTATATCCTCCCGGCTCTCTTTTGTCTCCTGGCTCATAGGCATCCACCTGAAAGTCTGTTTTTAATTTTTCTCAAATCAAGGATTTACGCCGCCATTATTGTATTCGGGGTTGCGGGATATACTTATAAATAGATCCCGTACATTTAAAAACGACGATAATGGATATCCCTGTTTCTTATCCACTCTTCCAGCTTTTCCCGGACAAATTTTCTGATCACCCGGCGTGAGGGTTTAAAAAGAAGCAAAAGCCCGAAGAAGTCGGTCACAAACCCCGGAGTGAGCAAGACCAGGCCTGCCACCAGAATAAGCAGGGCGTCCAGGATATCGTCCCCGGGCATAATCCCCTGATCCATGTTCGCCCGGACCCGGAGCATGGCCTGCGCCCCTTCCGACCTGGCCAAATAAGCCCCGACAATTGCGGTGAATATAACCAAAATAATGGTGTATCCAGCTCCCAGAACCGACCCCACCTTTATCAGTACATAAATCTCCACCAAAGGAACCAATAAAAACAATAGTAGCAATCTAGCAAACATAATCTCACGCCCTCGCTTTTTTACGCATGGCGAATTTAGTCCAGTCCTTGAACTGATACACATAAATCATAAACGCGGCCTGGATAACCATGGAAATAAACATGGCCATCCATATCCCGTCCGCTTCGCGGATTACCAAATGTCCCAGTATGTAGGCCAGGGGAATGCGCACAAGCCAGGCGGACCCGCCCATGACCAGCATCTGGTAAAAGGTCGCTCCCGCTCCCATCAAGGCCCCGCCCAGAATCATGGCCGGGAGCAAGAAAGGTATGGCCGCCATGTTGTATTTCAGATAATCCACGGTTTCCATCTGCACTTGCGGGTCCGGGGCGATAAAAGCGGCTATGGGCTCGACTACCAGCCACAAAAGCAAAGTCACCAGACTGACCATAACCAGGCCGGAGAACATGATCTGATAGCCGGCCCTGCGCGCCCCGGCGGCATCCCCTTCCCCCAGCTTGTGCCCGACAATGATCGAGGCCGTGAAATTAAAGGCGGCCCCGGGCAAAAACAAGAGAGATTCCACTCTGATACCCGCGCTCATTCCGGCCAGGGCGACCACGCTGCCCACCGGCAGAGCCGCGGTCAGGGCATACAAGGCCAGATAGGCCGAATGCCATACCAGCTGACTCAGTCCTGCCGGCCAGGCCACTTTGAACAGATACGGCCAGGCCCTCTTTATCCATCTAAAGGGCGGAAAGCTGCATTTCTGCAAAAAGCCGGTTCGCCTGAGAGCCCAGAGGTTAAAAAGCATCCCGCAGGCCACGGAGGCAAAAGTGCTCCAGGCCAGTCCCTTATAGCCTATCCTGGGCAGACCGAACCATCCCAGGCCCAGACCGAAATCTCCCGCGGTATTCACGGTCATGACAATAAGCATGGCAAAAAGCGGGCACATGACCTTTTTCTGGGCCCGGAAAAAGGCGTTGCAGATGATGAATATATAATAAGCCGGAACTATATAGATAAAAACCTTAAACAGATACCTGGCTATGGAAAATATTTCCTCCGGGATCTGCAGGAACTGCAGAAAAAAATCCCCGAAAAGAATACCCACGGTCAGAAAGACGATCCCGAAAAGAACGCCCACTTCCAGCCCCAGCCCTATATAACGCTTGGCCCGGAGAATCAGCCCCGCTCCCAGGGACTGGCTTATGGCGGCAATACTGCCGTTGCCCAGGGCCACCGCCACCATAAGAAAAAAGAAAAGGGCGTGGGTTATCATGCCCATGCAGGCCTGAACATCCTTGCCCAGTCTACCGGCCACCAGGACGTCCACGAACCCGATCAAGAAATGAAAGAGCATCATCAGGACCTGGGGCCAGGTAAGTTTCCAGATGGACCACAGCGAGGTCCCTTTGCTTCCGGGCGCGGCCGAGGCCTCCGGCACGGGGGCCTTGGAAGCGGAACGGAAAAAAAGACGGGATTTAGCCATCCCCACGCACCAGTTTGGCGAATTCGGCATCCATAAGTTTTTCCACTTCCAGGGGCGCTCCCCTGTCCGGGGCTTTTTCCAGACACAAGGCGCCCTGGGGACAATTATTCACGCACACCCCGCAACCCATACATTTCTCTTCATCAACCACGGCCGTACCATCTTCTACTATTATGGCCTCAAACTGACAGTTGCGCATGCAAAGACCGCACCCGATGCACAAATCCTGATCCGTGCGGCAGACATAACCGGAGGAAGCCAGCATGGGCACCCCGTTTCTCTGGGCCTGCATGGCCCCGCAGCAGCAGGAGCAGCAATTGCATATGGCGTAGAAACGGCCCAGCATGGCCTCCTTGAAAAAGGCATGGTGTACGTGTCCGCGTTTGTCCTCGGACCGGAGTATATCCAGGGCCTCCTGGTAAGTAATCCATTTGGCCCGGCCGGGATGGTGCTCGACAATAAAATTGGCAAACGGCTCGCCTATGATCAGGCAGACATCCAGTGGATAACACGGGTTTTTGCGGGCGGAGCGGCAGGGACAGCGCAAAACCGCGATCGACCGGGGATTCTTGAGCACTATATCCCGGGCGGTTGTGTATGGAATAATCTTTTCCATATCCCGTATATCAATATCCCGATCCATGCGGATAAGCTGCTCCGCCCCGTCCAGAGGAACTACCTTGCCGTGGTAACTGTCCGCAAAGGACTTTTTGGCCCGATCCTTTTTTTGGGAAAAGTCCTTGTCCCACAGGCAAAGCCTGCGGCCCAGCCAGTCGAAAAAAGGATTCAGGAATTTGGCCAGGCGATGTTCCCCGGAGGCCATGGATATATAGAAATACGGCCAGCGGCCGTAAACATAAGCATGCAGCCTCTCCGCAAAGGGCAAGTTCTCTTTTTCCGCCTCCCGCCAAAACGCGCGGGTGGACGGCCGGAAAAACCTTTCCCGGAGTCTAAAAAAATCGGGCATTTCCCATATTCTCCCGTATTCAGCTGATTTAAACCAGGGTATAACGGCCGGAGTCTATGCAAGGGCCAGATGCCAGGCGATAACCACAACCAAAAAAGTCGCCGTTCCCAGAAAAAAGGATATAGCTTTTGACGGAGGCAAGGGCAAGGGCTGGAAACGCAGGATTGCCCCCCAGGCCAAACCGCAGAATACCCCCCAGAAATGAGCGGCCAGATCTGTATTTTCTCCGCCGGCACCGAGCAGGGCCAAAAGGGCCAGGGCCATGACAACCGCATCAATGCCGTTTTTAAGCCCCCTTCGGTTCTTGTGCACAGCCACCATAATCCCGGCCGCGGCAAAAACAGAGGTGGAAAAACCGATGCTCAAATGTCCCGGTCCGCGGATCCAGGCATTGACCATATTTCCAGCCCAGCCGGAAAAGACAATCCCCGTCCAGCCAAGACCTGTTCCCAGACGGGAACAGACCAAAACCACAAAAGGGGCGCCGAAAACCACATTGCCCAGGACATGGGCGGGATCGGCATGCAGGGTCAGGGCGGTCAAACCCAGCCACCACTGCCCGGACAGAATCGCCCCGGAATCAGCCGCTCCTTTCTCGGTCCAGCTTATATGCCCCAGGCCGGGCAGCTCCGCCCCGCCCTGAAACAGGCTGAAAAAAAGAAGCAGCCCGCCCAGAATAAGCAAATTTCCGGACCAGGGCAGAGGGAGGCTCTCGGTGCTCCTTTCCGGAACAGAAACATTTTCCCTTTCATAGGCCAGGATATTATCCAGGGCCCGGGGAGCACTGCTGGGAGTGACCTTGATCCGCCCGGAAGCCAATTCGTAAGGGATGCCCATCGCCTCCAGAACCAGGGTCCATTCATCGCCTTTGCCTTCCGGGCGCAAACCGGCTTCCCGGGCTTTTTGACCTATATCCACTTTGTTTTGCGGATCAGTTAGATCGCTTGGGATATAATCCTGGGTAACGTTCAATTGATTTTAAAACCCGTTTTATATGTTTACCGATCAATTGGGCACCTGCCCTGTATTTGTCAATTACAACAAAAAATATTAAGGAAAGCCAGTTTCGCGGGGGGCGAAAATTCCCAACAGCCGCAATAAAAAAAGGAAAAGGATTCAATGTCCAAGGTACTGGTCACCGGCGGCGCCGGATACATAGGATCGCACACGGTTTTAGCCCTGAATCAGGCCGGATACGAGGTAGTGGTTTTCGACAATTTGTCCACCGGGCAAAAGGACGCGGTCCTCCCCCCGGCCAGGCTGGAAACCGGGGATCTTGAGGAAACAGAAAAGCTGGACCGTATCATGCACAGGGAAAAATTCAGCGCGATCATTCATTTCGCGGCCAGCATCATTGTCCCGGAATCCGTGAGCGATCCCCTTAAATACTACCAGAACAACACAGCAAAGACCACCGGGCTTATAAATCTGGCCATCAAAAACAATATCCCCAATTTTGTTTTCTCCTCCACGGCCGCGGTCTACGGAATGCCCAAGGAGGTGCCCGTGGATGAAACCGCCCCACCGGACCCGATAAATCCTTACGGCCGGAGCAAGCTCATGAGTGAATGGGTGATCCGGGATGCGCACAAAGCCCATCCGGGGTTCAAATATGTGATCCTGCGCTATTTCAATGTGGCTGGAGCGGACCCGGAGGGCAGAATCGGCCAGCAAACCCCCAACGCCACCCACCTGATAAAGATCGCCTGCCAGACCGCCCTGGGCAGAAGGAACAATCTCCCGGTTTACGGTACGGACTATCCCACGCGGGACGGCACCGGGGAGCGGGATTACATCCATGTATCTGACCTTGCGGACGTGCACGTAAAAACTCTTGAATACCTGAAAAGAGGTAATGAACCGGAGATATTCAATTGCGGATACGGGCACGGATATACGGTCCGGGAAATAGTGGAGGCGGTGCGCAAAGTCAGCGGCAAGCCGTTTGAAATCCGCGAGGAGGAGCGCAGACCCGGCGATCCGGCCCGGCTGATCGCCGATCCCTCTTTACTGGGCACCAGGGTGGACTGGCATCCGCGCCTGGACAACATTGAGGAAATAGTTAAAAGCGCCCTGGACTGGGAAGAAAAAATGCCCGTCTAGTCATGAGGTGAAATTTGGCTCCCGGACTTTTATGTGAATAAGGCACTTGCAATCCATTTCTTTTCCCGGAGAGTCGGTTTCCAGAAGTATCCCGGTATACCGGGAAAAAACAATTTTTTCCTTTCCGCGCCAGAGGCCAAGTTTCTTGACTTCAGCCGGGTGATATTACATTTTTAGTGCTTACGATTTACATGCAACAAAATTTGCGGAGGATCCGAACCTGATGAGCGATTATAAAGACACCCTGAACCTGCCCAAGACAAAATTCCCCATGCGGGCCAACCTGACCAAAAACGAACCCAAGATGCTTGAATACTGGGAAAAAATCGACGCCTACGGGCAAATGGTCAGGCAAAGCAAAGAAAAAACACCCTTCACCCTGCATGACGGCCCCCCGTATGCCAACGGCAATATCCATCTGGGCACGGCCATGAACAAGATCCTCAAGGACATGATCGTAAAGTCCAGAAACATGAACGGGTACAAGGCGGAATATGTGCCCGGCTGGGACTGCCACGGCCTGCCCATCGAACTCAAGGTGGAGCAGTCCCTGGGGAAGGATAAAAAGGACATGTCCATTTTGGATATCCGTAAACTCTGCCGTGAATATGCCCTCAAGTACCTGGATATCCAGCGCAATGAGTTCAAGCGGCTGGGTGCTTTCGGGACCTGGGAGGAGCCCTATCTGACCATGAGCCCGGAATACGAGGCGGCCACTGCCGGAGAGCTGGGAAAATTCATTGCCCGCGGCTCGGTGAAGAGGAGCAAGAAGCCCATATACTGGTGCTCCTCCTGTGAAACCGCCCTGGCCGAAGCAGAGGTGGAATATTTCGACCATACCTCACCTTCCATATATGTAAGCTTCCCTTTGCCGGATAATAATATCTCCCGGGTTATACCGGAAGCAGATCCAGAAAACCTGTTTGTCCTCATCTGGACCACCACCCCGTGGACAATACCGGACAACATGGGAATTGCCCTGCATCCCCAAGCCGAATATGTCCTGGCGGAAGCAGGAGGCAAGCAATTCATACTCGCGGCGGAGCTTCTGGAGGAATGCGCGGAAAAGACAAACTGGCAGGAGCCAAAAATACTGACCAGATTTCCCGGAAGCAAACTGGAAGGCCTGCAAGCCAGACACCCTATTTATGAACGCACGTCGCATATCGTGCTCGCGGACTACGTCACCCTGGAGACCGGTACCGGCTGCGTGCACACCGCTCCCGGACACGGACGCGAGGACTATGAAACCGGCCTTAAATACGGGCTTGAGGTCTACTCCCCCCTGGACGATAAAGGCCGATTTTTGCCCGAGGTGGAATTCTTTGCCGGTCTGAACGTGTTCGAGGCCAATCCCGAGGTCGTTTCCAAGCTGAAGGAACGGGGCAATCTCCTGGCCGAGGAGAAGATATCCCACTCCTATCCGCATTGCTGGCGATGCAAAAAACCGGTCATATTCCGGGCCACGACCCAGTGGTTCATCTCCATGCAGGAAAACGACCTGCGGGACAAGACCTTGAAAGCCATTGACAATGAGGTCACCTGGATCCCCTCCTGGGGCCGGGAGAGAATACACAACATGATTGAACACCGTCCGGACTGGTGTATCTCCAGGCAAAGGAACTGGGGAGTGCCCATAATCGCCCTTATATGCAAGGACTGTGGCCAGGCCTGGTATGACCCGGACTGGGTCCGGGAAATAGTCAACCGGTTTGAAAACCATCCCACGGGTGCGGACTACTGGTTCGAGACCCCGCTTAAAGAACTCATGCCCAAAGACTTGAGTTGTCCGCATTGCAAAGGACAAAACTTCAAGAAAGAAGACAATATCCTGGATGTATGGTTTGATTCCGGGACCAGCTTCGCAGCGGTAGTGGAAAAGAGAAAGGAATGCGACTTCCCGGCCGATCTTTATCTGGAGGGCACGGACCAGCACCGGGGATGGTTCCACAGCTCGCTTCTGGCCAGCGTGGGCACCAGGGACAAGCCCCCGTACAAGGCGGTTCTCACCCACGGCTTTGTCGTGGACGGGTATGGCCGGAAAATGTCCAAATCCATCGGGAACGTTGTTGCCCCGCATGAGATAATCGACAAATACGGGGCGGAAATATTGCGTATGTGGGTCTCCTCGGAAAATTACCAGGAAGACATGCGCATTTCCGAGGAAATCCTGAAAAGGCTGGTGGATGCCTACAGGCGGATTCGCAATACCAGCCGCTTTCTTTTGGGGAACCTATATGATTTTCACCCGGAAACCGACAGCCTCAATCCGGAAGAAATGCTCCCACTGGATCGCTTTGCCCTGGATCTTATCCTGGAACGGAACCGGAAGATGCTGTCTTCATTTGAAAGATATGAATTCCACAAGGTATTTCATCTCCTGCACAATCTGTGCGTGACCGACCTCTCCGCATTCTATCTGGACATAATAAAAGACCGTATCTACGTTAATCCCCCGGACAGCAGGGAAAGGCGTTCCGCCCAGACCGTTTTGTACCAGGCGGCCATGCTCCTCTTGCACAATATGGCTCCCATTTTAAGCTTTACCGCCGAGGAAGCCTATCAACACCTTCCGGAACAACTGCGCGAGCACGATTCGGTATTCAGTCTAAGACACGAGTTTCCAGACCGGGGAATAATCTCCGAGGAGGAAAAGTCCGACTGGGAAATAATTGTCAAGTTGCGCAATGAAATCACCAGAGCCATTGAACCGGAACGCAAAAACGGCACCCTGGGGCATTCCCTGGATGCACGGGTGACTGTATTCGTACCGGAAGAGATGCTCCGGAAACTGAAAAACGTGGAAGAGCACCTGCGGGAAACTTTTATTGTCTCCCAGGTGGTTCTGGACAAGCTGGGCAACGCACCGCAAGACAGCTACGAGGGACAGGATCTGGAGGACATCCGAATCGGGGTGGAGACTGCCCGAGGCGAAAAATGCGCCAGATGCTGGACCTTCAGCGAAGAATTGGGAACAGATCCCGACCATCCCCAGGCTTGTCCCAGATGCACGCGCATACTACATAAATTAGAAAAAAAAGAGTAACTTATATGCAAAACAAATACAAACTGGTCGGCGGGCTGGGCCTTATAACGGTCATTCTGGACCAGGCCAGCAAACTATGGATACAAAAAACCCTGAGTTATTTTGATTCCATAGATATAATTCCCGGATTCTTTCAGTTGGTGTACGTACTGAACAAGGGTGCGGCCTTCGGCTTCCTGAATCGGGCCGACAGCAGCTGGCAGACCTATTTTTTCATAATAGTCACCGCCCTGGCCATAGTCCTTATATTCCACCTGGTCCGCTCCGTGGATCGCCGCGACCTGCTTCTTTTTACCGGACTGGGGCTTATTCTCGGCGGAGCTGTCGGAAATCTGATAGACAGGATCAGAATCGGACAAGTCATCGACTTTCTCGACTTTTATCTCGGATCGCATCATTGGCCGGCCTTTAACGTTGCGGACATAGCCATATTCATAGGGACTGCTTCGCTTATAATCTCCTTTTACAAAAGGAAAAAGAATGCATCCAATACTCCTTGAATTCGGGCCGCTGACCGTACACAGCTATGGTTTTTTCATCGCCCTGGCCTTCCTGGCCGGGATGGGCTGGACCATGCGCGAGGCCGGGCAAAGAGGACTGCCGTCCAAATATGTCCCGGATTTTTCCTTCTACATAATCCTGGGCAGCATTATCGGAGCCAGGATACTGTATGTACTCCTCAATCCTTCCTATTTCCTGGAAAATCCCCTGGAAGCCTTCATGTTCTGGAAAGGCGGGCTGGTCTTTCTGGGCGGGGCCATAGTAGCCACCTTTCTGGGTTATCTGTTCTTAAGAAAAAAGTCCCAACCCATTTGGCCCTGGCTGGACGCACTCGCTCCCGGTCTGGCCCTGGGGCAGGCCATTGGGCGTCTGGGGTGTGTCTCTGCCGGATGCTGCTACGGGAAACCCTGCGATCTTCCCTGGGCCATCACCTTTTCCGACGTCAACAGTCTGGCACCTCTGCATACTTCCTTGCATCCCACCCAAGCATACCATTCCCTGGCCGGCCTGCTTTCTTTTATAATCCTGCTGATCTTTAAAAAAAGGATTACCACTCCGGGGAAACTGATGGGAACGTTTCTCGTCCTTTACTCCACCTTTAGGTTTGGTATAGAATTTTTTCGTGGTGACTACCGCGGAGATCTCGGGATATTAAGCGTCACCCAGATTCTGGCCGCGGGGATATTTGTTTTGGGAATATCCATACTCACATTAAGGAAAAATAAATGTTCGTAAAACTTTTCAGCTCTCCTCTTCTGTTTTTATTGCTTATAATTCCCATTTTGCCCAATTTGTGGGCCATCTGGCACAGTTTTCGCTGCGAATTCAACACACCGCAGGAAAAAATGGCCTGGCTGGCTGCTGCTGTATTTCTGCCGGTCATCGGCGGAATCATATACATCATCTGGGGGAGAAGACGTGGACAAAAAGTCATATAAAATAATCCTGTTTTCCGGTTGCTTAGCCTGTCTTTTCCTGGCCGGATGCGCGAGCAAAACCGAACTGCAGAACCTGCAATCCGGAATGCGCAGTCAAAACAATGAACTGCGCAAGGAAAACAAGGAATTAAAAACCAAGCTCCAGGGACTTGAAGACAAACTTAAACAGGTTAAAAAGGATATCCAGGAAACCAGCTCCCCGGTCCGTTCCAAACAGGCGGAAATCTGGGCGGAAGTGGAATCCCTGCGTGTGCAGCAGGCCACGCTCATGGGCCAGGTTGATTCCCTGGAGCGGGAAATAAACCTGCTCAAATCCGGAGACAAAAACGCCAGCCGCTCTGAATACGCAAGCAATCTGGCCGATCTGGTCCAGAAACACGAAAAATACTGGCAAATGGCCAAAAGCCAACTGGACCTGGATCTTAAAGAAAAACAGGACAAAAAATCCCCGCCGGAAAAAAAACCAGAGCCGGCCGAAGACAAGAAAAAATATTCCTTTGACAGTCCGGAGGAGATGTACAAGCAGGCGTTGAAGTCTTTTTACGACCGCAAATACGACAAGGCGCAGGAGTTGTGGCAGGGATTCGCCCGCGAATACCCGGATCACTCCCTGGTTCCCAACGCCTGGTTCTGGCAGGGGGAAGCCTATTATCAAATGCAGGACTACGCCCATGCGGTATTGGGATATCAAAAGGTCATTGCCGATTATTCCCAAAGCAACAAGATCAAACCCAGCATGCTCAAGCAGGGCATCTCCTTTTATAAGATGGGCAAGGAAAAGGCGGGCCGGCTGATCCTGCAGGAGCTGATAAAAAAATATCCGGACTCCACAGAGGCCCGTCGGGCCAAAGGTTTTCTAACCAAAAAAGACTAACCTCAAACCTTGGGATTTTAAGCTTTATGTTGGCTTCACCAAAACAGTACTCCAAATTCATAATTCTTCATTTTGCTCCGGAAATAGCCCGAAGCCCGATGATGTATAATCTGGCCCGGAATTTTGATCTCACTTTCAACATTTTAAAGGCCAGAATCAATCCCCGGGAGGAAGGACACATGATCCTGGAACTTTCCGGGGCGGAAGACGATTTTCACCGCGGAGTCTCCTATCTCCAGGAACACGGCATATCGGTCCAGAATGTATCCCAGCACATATCCAGGGATGAAAAGAAATGCATGCACTGCGGTGTGTGCACGGCTGTATGCGCGACCAAGGCGTTGTATCTGGATACGGAGTCCAGGGAAGTATGCTTTGATTCCAACAAATGTTCGGGGTGCGGGATGTGCACGGTGGTCTGCCCTGTTGATGCCATGCACGTGGAAATCGATGACCTGTAGATGCCGGGCCCGTTCACTTAACACCTAAAAAGGCACCAAGTGCCGCAGCTGGAGGTGGACATGGAAAAGCAAAGCCGCACATACATGCGGATATCAACGCGGACAAAGGCCTATATTCGCCGCCTGGCCTCTCCGGATACCCGTCCCCTGGCCTCCGGGTGCGCTTCCTGCTTTACCCATTCCGCGTCCAAAAGCCTGCAGGGCGCCCAGCTCCCCCAGGACCTGATCAATTTCCTAAAAGAAATGGACTCCAAGCTGGATATGGTCTTGAACCTTTTGAACCAGGAATACCTGCACGGCCAGTTCGATTATGAATGCGATGTTGTGGAGATAAGCGGTGCCGGACTGCAATTCACAAGCAGCGAGGAATTCGAGTCCGGGGAAGCGGTGGAATTGGCCATAATCCTGTCCCAGATCCCTTTCCGCATAGTCGGCCTTGTCGGCTCCATCCACAGGGTGGAAAAAGAGGATACAGAAGAACACAAGACCTATGCGGTTGAATACACCTCGATTCGGGATGAGGATCGGGAGGCGATTGTTCAGTTCGTATTTCACGAGCAACGCGAACAGATAAGGGAGCGTCAGAATGATTGAGAATATATCCTGGCAGACATGGGTTCCCTTGTATCTACAATGCAATGCCGGACTTAAGATTCCCGGGATAACCCACAACCTGAACAACTATATCCATATCCTGGATATGCAGGTTTCCCTACTGAGTTCCAAATGCAACTCCAAGCCGGACACCCCAATTTCCGATTACCGGGACAGGCTGGACAAAATCAATGAAAACAACCGCAATCTTCTGGATTTCCTGCATATAAACAGCAACTGGTCGTTTTACACCCAAAAGGAACGCATCCAGACCGGCATTCCGGATTTTATTGACTGGCTGACCCGGTTCTGGACCAACGACCTGTTCTGCAAACACAAGATAAGCATTGAAATCGAGCTGGAGGACAATCTGCCCAACCTGGATCTTCCGGCACTTACCCTGACCTTCTGCATGGACCAGGCTCTGAGCAATGCAACTGAAGCCTGCTGCCTAATAAATCCGGACGTTGAACAAAACATCGCCCTCAATGCTGCGGCGGAAAAAAACGGGGTCAGATTAAGCCTTGTTTCTCCCCAGCCCATGGCCATGGACGAAAATACCGCCTGGCAGGCGGGAACAAGTAGCAAGGAAGGCCATCTGGGACTGGGCCTGTATCTGATACAGGACATGTGCGCGGATCTCGGCTGGGAACCACGCATCATCACTGGAGCGGAATCAACCGAGTTTCATCTCCTGATCCCGGAGAAAAAGACCGAATTTGAATTCGGGCGGGCGGATTAACCGACTGCTAAAAAACTCCTTATAACGCAGGTCCTTTAAAAATCCCCTGGGCAAGGCGAAGAAAATATTAAAAATCCACGCGCGGCGTCGGAAAGCCAAAGATTTTAAGCCGGTCTGCCCGAATATCCGCCGGACCGATGCGAAAAAAACAGTACCAATTCACTTCTTTTTCTTGGATCGGGGATGGGCCTGATCATAGACCCGGCTCAAGCTGTCCAGGTCAAGGTGGGTATATCTCTGGGTGGTGGAGATGCGCTTGTGTCCCAAAAGTTCCTGCACGCTTCTTAAATCCGCCCCGCCCTGCAAAAGGTGAGTGGCAAAGCTGTGCCTGAGATCATGCGGGCTCACTGCCGCCGGGAGCCCGGCCTTGAGGCACATCTTTTCCAGAATTCGCCTTACTTCTCTGCGGTCCAGCCTTGCCCCGCGCATGCCCAGAAATACCGCCCGCTCCCGGGGATCGGAAACAAACGCATCTCTTTGCTCCAGATAGCGCTCCAAACTCTCCATGCCGGGCCGGGTTAGAGGACTGAGCCTTTCCTTGTTCCCTTTCCCCCACACCCGGACAAGCCCCTGGGAAATATCCACATCCTCCAGGTCCAGACCCGTTGCCTCGCTCACCCGAAGTCCGGAACCATACATGAGCTCGGCCAGGGCGAGGTTGCGCAAAGACTTGGGGTCCGTCCCGGAATTTTCCCGCATCAGGGTCAAGAGCTGATCCACATTAAGCGTATTCGGCTGGCCCTTTTTCTGCTTGGGATTGTGCACCCCGCGGCAGGGATCGTCCGCGAGCATTTCCCGCCGGATCAAGAAACGAAAAAAAGCCCGCAGGGAAGAAAGCTTGCGGGCCGTGGAAGACTTGGCCGTGTTTTTTTCGTGCAGCCTGCCCAGAAAAAAGGTTATATCCCGGGCGGTAATATCCTGCGGGGAATGCAGGCCCTTGTCCATTTCCAACAAAAAGTCGTTGAACTGCAAAAGGTCACGGCCGTATGCGGACAATGTCGCCCCGCTGTAGCCCTTTTCCACATCCAGATAGGCCAAAAAAAGCTGTAGTGGTTCAGGTAGATGTTCTTCGGTCCAGGACATAGGAACTCTTGGGGTCCTCTTTGGCCACCCTTTTCAGGTTCATGGCCCGCTGCGAGGCCTCACCGTAATGGGTGAGGCTGCCGTCTTGGTTAAAGACCACGGCTACGGAAATGGCCATCAGGGAAAAAGTCTGGGTATTACCCTTGCGGTCCACGGAAATTATCTGCTCTCTTTCCCGGTCCTCCCGGTCGTAGAAATTGGGGACAATGCCGTCAAAACTCTTGATGAGCATGCGGCAAACCTGCTCGGCCACATCCACGGGAACAATAAATACGAAGTCGTCTCCCCCGACATGACCGACAAAGGAGTCCACCCCGCCAAAGGCCCGGATGGTATTCACGATGACCCTGGAGGTCATCATCAGTACCTCGTCTCCCCGGGAAAAACCGTATTTGTCGTTAAAGGACTTGAAATGGTCCAGATCGGCATAAGCCAGGGCAAAATCCTCTTTCTTGTCGATTAAGTCCTGTATCTTGTGAATTATCGAGGTATTGCCCGGCAGCTTGGTC
Source organism: uncultured Desulfovibrionales bacterium (assembly GCA_964614055.1). Taxonomy (GTDB): domain Bacteria; phylum Desulfobacterota; class Desulfovibrionia; order Desulfovibrionales; family Desulfonatronovibrionaceae; genus CAYNNQ01. The sequence goes on from CAZTKE010000001.1 coordinate 62,162, forward strand.
AAGGGGTTGGCGTCCAGGGCCCGGGCGGAGCGGGCCAGAACCAAGTCCAGCCTGGCCTTGGTCTGCGTTCTGGAAAGAGGAGCAACCAGGAAATCGTCCGCCTCAGTAGTGCTGAAATCAATCCCTTCAGTCAGATCGTCCTCGGAAATGCACAGAACAACCGGTACCTGGCGATATACATTTTCGCTCTTTAAAATGCGTATAAGTTCCTTGCCCCCGAAATCCGGGAGGTCGTTGTCCACCAGCAAAAGCTCGGGAGGGTCATTGAAAATATGCTCGATGGCGCCGGCGCCGCGTTCAAACACGGACCATTCCGCCTCGGGCATGATTTCCTTCAGGATCTGGTATTTCTCCGGATCATCGGAAACCAGAAAAAAATGATATCTCTCAAAAATAGCCATGTGCCTGCTTTTGTGTATTCAGTCCCAAGCCCCGGCTACTCGTCCGGCCGGAAGCTGGAAAGTTCCATGAATTGCTCCCCGAGTTCATCCATGACCTGTTCCAGGTCATTGAGCTCAAGCTTCAGGGTGTCCAGGGCGTAAGGACGCAGATAACTGACATTGTCGTCTCCGCTGTTTCCGGTCTCATACAATCTGGCCAGAAAATCGGCCACATGAACCACGCAGGCCATTTCCGGATAAAGCTGGGCGGAGCGGGGACGATGATGCCAGGCCAAACCCTCCCGAATATTTTTGGGCAGATTCCAGTGATCGGCAAGCCAGGCATTGACCCGGTCATGTCCAAAACCCAGGATCTCGTTTTCCGCATCTATATACAACATGTCCTTTTCCTGGACCAGATTGTCCACCTCTTCCTTCATTTCCGGCAGTTGCAGGGCTATGACCACCTTACCCAGATCATGGAGCAGACCGGCCACCGAATATTCCTCCGGGTCCTTGAACCCCGCCTTTTTGGCCACGCTGGAACAGGCCAGGGCGCAACCCAGACTGTGCTCCCACAAGCCGACCATATTCTTGGCCATGACATCAAAAACCGAGGTGCTTATGATCAGTCCGCGAATCACGTTCAGTCCCAAAAGAACCAGAGCGTGCTGGATGGTGCTGATCCTGCGGGGGAAACCGTATATGGGGGAATTGACCATTTTGAGCACCTTGGCGGACAAGACCTGATCCTGGGAAATAAGTGCCGCCACCTGTTCGGTGGAGGAGCTAGGGTCCTGAATCAGCTTGGTTACCTCGTCCAGTACCGCGGGTAATGTGGGTAAATCCTTGACCGCCAGTATCTGGCCTTTTTTATCCACGCGCAAATCTTGCATATCCGGAACAATCCCTTTAGCTTTCAGTTTCTTGCATTGCAGAGGCTTCCGCGGCCGCCCTGGCCTGATAATAACCGCGGATAAATTCCTTTACTTCCTGCATCCATTCATCGTTTTCATGCAGCCTGAACAGGTGATCCAGCCTTTCTATCCGCTTGGCGTAGGTAGTGCTGCTCCCCACCCCCTCCATGTCCACGGGTTCACCCTTGACCACGATACTGCTTATGCCCATGTTTTCCAAACGGGAAATAAGGGCGGAGGTGAGCTTGGTTCCCTCGCCCACCAAGACCATACCGTTATCGCGCATAACCGGCTTTTCCAGGGCCATGCCCTCCCGGGCCAGACTTATGGGAATCTTTTGCATCTTAAAAACCTCAATGTCTTTAATCTCTTAAACGGACACACTGTAATACATGCCCGGGGACTTGCGGACAAATCCCTTTATCTCCAATCCGGTCAAAATCCTGGAGACCTCCGAGCTGCTCCAGCCCGTTTTCCGGGTTATTGTATCTATGTGCAACTCATCTCCGGGAAAAAGGAGCTCCATTATCCCGGCCTCATCTTCATCCACTTCCAGTTCTGATAATCGCATATTATTTGCGGAAAGGGAATGTCTATCCGGGGCATGCAGATCACTGCCCACGACTTCCAGTATATCCCGGGCACTGCGCACCAGATAGGCTCCGTCCCGGATAAGTTGATTGCACCCCTCATATCCGGGCATATTCACTCCCCCGGGAACCGCAAAAACCTCCCGGCCCTGATCCAGGGCCAAAGAGGCGGTAATCAGGCTGCCGCTTTTCATTTCCCCCTGAAGCACTAATACCCCATTGCTCATCCCGGCGATTATTCGGTTCCTGTGCGGGAAATTATACCCGTCCGGCTCGGTACCGGGCGGAAATTCAGTGAGGACAAGCCCTTTCTGGACCAGTTGAGACCAGAGATCACGGTTGCGGGCCGGGTATATAAGATCAATTCCCGTGCCCAGAACGGCAATGGAGCTCCCAGGTCCGGACAGACCGGCCAGATGAGCCTCGCGGTCGATCCCGGACGCGAATCCGGATACTATGCAGATATTGTTTTCGGAGAGCTCGGAACAAATGCTTTTGGCCATTTCCACTCCGTAAACCGAGCACTTGCGTGAGCCCACCGCGGCCAGGCAGGTCCGGGATAAAAGGCTAATATCGCCGCGGTAATAAAAAAGAAGCGGAGGATCCGGAATGTTGCGCAAAAGCTCCGGATATTCCGAATCGGTCCAGATGATGGTCTTATAGCCCTTTTTGGCGATGATTTCCGCGTCCCGGGCGGCATCCCTTTTTGCGCTGCCATCCTTAAGGGACCGAACCTGGCGCTTGTTTACCAATGAACGCGAAAGCCACTCTTCCCATCCGGAGCTGATGGCCCGGGCCGGACTACCGTAGGCGCGGACCAACTCTTTCCAGGTCCGGGCCCCCAGATAACGGCAGTTAAAAAGTGTAAGGCAGGCCAAAAGTTCCCTATCCCGGGACTGGGAAGACATCTCTTTTTCCGCTTGCATACACCGCCTTTGCCGGGGATTTACTTCAGTTTAGCCGCCGCCTCCGAGTCCGGATAATCCTCGGAGAGGACTCTTTTATAAAACGCGGCGTTTTGCTTGTCCCCGAGCTGGGAATAGCTGTAAGAGATTTTCAGAAGCGCGGCCGGAGCCTTATTGCTCTTCGGATAGTTCTGGACCACCTGCTTGAAGGCAAGGATCGCCTGGGCGTACCTCTTTTGGGAATAATATGTTTCGCCTATCCAATACTGGAAATTGGGCTGCAGACTGTTTTGGGGATAACTTTCCTTGAGGCGAATAAGCCTTTCCCGAGAGGGGCCGGGCTTGTCGTTTTGCAAAAGATCAAGGGCCCGGGTATATTTTTCCTGCACCGCCCCGTTTTTCCCCGCATTGTTTTTTGCGCTATTTTCAGTTTCAGACGGCCGCATGGCTGGTTTGGTTCCTCGGGGCCTTACGGAGACCTTCTCCTTTTCCGATTGTTCGGATTTGTTAGAGTCTGTATTTTTGACCTGCACAGAGTCCTCGCCCGGAGCCGGACCACGGACAAAGCCGCCATCTTCAGTATCCAAGTCCGTTACCGCAAACTCCCCAGGATCACTTTCCACTTCCTGTATCCGGGACTCCAGCCTGGAAACCCTCTTCTCCAACTCCTCCTGTTCCCTTGACTTGTACCTCTGCTTTTCCTGGAGATTGTAAAGCCCCTTCTCTACCTGCTGCAGACGCCAGGAATCGCTTTCCGAAAAGTGGGAGGCACAGCCGGAAACAAGAAAAACTAAAGCCGCTGCCGCAAGAAAATATACCCTGTGCATATCCGGATACTCCAAAGTTTATGGTCGAATATCATCCGCCTGAAAGCATTTTATCAAATTTTTTCACCCCGAGTGGATTCCGCAAACAAGGGCAAAAAAACATAAAAGATACACTAGGCCAAGCCCGGAAATTTTTCAAGCCGCTCCCGTCGGGAGAAGTTTTAAAAAGAGGTTTCCCACTTTGCCGGGACTTGCCATAGGGGAAAATATAAGGCACAGAAAATCCCGATCGGATTAATAAAATTGGGTGCTCGAGGTTTAATGCGGACTCCCTCCGCTTGATCCTTTTAAAAATTTAGAATAAGCCCAACCCGGCTCCCCGGCAATAATTAACGGAGATAAGCATATATGGTTATTGAATACACTCCCGGCATGGCCATTGTCCTGCCTTTGATCCTGATAGCAGTACTAATCCCCTTTGCAACCGCGGTCATTGCCCTGGGCAGCGAAATGGCCGGACAGATCCAGAACAAACTGGCGGACAAATTCTCGCAGCAGATAAGCCGCCTGGGATGTCTTGTTGCGCTGGCCATACTCCTGGCCGGAGTAGCCCTGACCGTAATTTTCGGACCGACCGGCAAGGGGACCGAATACGTAGGCGGACTGTCTTTTCTCCTTTTCCGGCTTGCCCCGGGGCTGATTCTGGGAACCGGAATATTTTTTATCTATCTTTTCTCCTGGAAAAAATTAAAACAAAACAAGCCCGCCCATGCCAGCCTTGGGGCCATGGCCGCTGTTCTTTTAGGGATATTTTTGTTTGTCTTTTTGCAAACATCCATGAGCCGCACACCGCTTGTAAACGTACAGGATTTACCGGCAATGGATTCAGTCATCTATCCCCTTGTTCTGCAGTGGCTCATTTTCGCCTTGAGCGCCGGGGGCACAATCGGTTTGGCCTTTTTACTCGCCCGCCGCAACAGGGACGACTTCGGCAGGGATTATTACAAATACGCCCTGGGGCTTTCCTCCAAATGGGCACTGACCGGAACCATTCTCGGATTTCTCCCCTGCATCTGGACCGGATGGCTCTTATGGCCTCATGTGCATCTTATGCCCCTGGTCCTGCCCGGAACAATATCCGTAATAGCCGCGGCCTACATCTGCATCCTGGCAGTGGTGCTCATTCGCGCCTCCCAGCCACTGCGCTTCAAGGGAATGATTATCCTGGGCCAATTCTTTCTGTGGCTGTTTTTTGCAGCCAGGATTCTGGTTCACCTGGAAATCATGAACATGATGCCGGATATGCCGGATACCCATATCTTTACCACACAATGGATAAACATCCTCTTCTGATCCTGTTTATTTCAGTCCGACTCATTGTCGGCTAAAAAGCCGGGATAGCGCATTTCTCCCGGTTTAAGCCGCGGATAACTGACCAATGAATGATCGCACCCCTTCCTCTATAATTTCCTTGCCTGTGTAACCTTTTGCTGAACACAAGGATCCAATTCCGCAGTTGAATTCTGCCGGCCTTTTTACGCATATCCATAGGTTTTTCCAATAGATTTTCCCAGTATTGATTGAAAATTACTATTGGCCAACAACCCGGCAATAGTGTTTTTTATGGATTTATAAAAATTCAAGTGATGTGCAAGTAATTGTTAACGCCAAATCAGGAGGGGACGATGAAGAATTTTTTTGCCACCCGCTGGGGAGTGATTGCTGTGGGAACGGTTATCGGGATCCTGGCGGCACTTCTGCAAAAACTGGGCAATCCGGGGAACATGGGGATATGCGTCGCCTGTTTTGAAAGGGACATAGCCGGAGCTGTGGGAATGCATAGAGCTTCCGTTGTCCAATACATGCGGCCGGAAATAATCGGGTTCGTACTCGGTTCCCTGGGCGCGGCCCTGGGAACAAAGGATTACCGGCCCCGAACCGGTTCCGCTCCGGTTGTTCGCTTTATCCTGGGGGTCTTCGCCATGATCGGGGCCCTGGTATTTCTGGGATGTCCATGGCGAGCCCTGCTTCGACTGGCCGGCGGTGACCTGAATGCCATTTTTGGTCTTCTCGGGCTGATTGTCGGGATCTGGATAGGGACCATTTTCCTTAAAAAAGGCTACAATCTGGGACCGGCCAAAAAGACGTACAATTCAGTCGGACTGATTATGCCGGCGATAATGCTCTTTTTCCTTGTCCTCATGTTTATTTATCCCCAAATATCCGGAGAGCACAAAAGCGGCGTGCTTTTCTACAGCCTCAAGGGTCCGGGAGCCATGCACGCGGCCCTTTTCATATCCCTGATCATTGGGCTGGTTGTCGGGGCAATCGCCCAGCGTAGCCGTTTTTGCACCATGGGCGCTTTCCGGGACCTGATTCTTTTCAGGCAAACGCATCTCTTCGGCGGTCTGCTGGCCCTTTTGGTTTTCGCCTTTGTAAGTAACCTGGTTTTCGGCCAGTTTAACGTCGGATTCGAGGGACAGCCGGTCGCCCATACCCAAGCCGTGTGGAATTTCGCGGGCATGGTTTTGGCTGGCCTGGCCTTTGCCCTGGCCGGAGGATGCCCCGGAAGGCAGCTGTTCATGGCCGGAGAAGGGGATGGAGATGCAGCCGTGTTTGTATTCGGCATGATAGTCGGAGCCGCGTTCTCGCATAATTTCGGCCTGGCCAGTTCTCCCAAGGGAGTCGGGCCGCACGGAATCGCCGCGGTTTTCATCGGCTTGGCGGTCTGCCTGATAATCGGCTTCACCATGCGTAAAAGAGCAAAATAACAATCTGCAAGGAGGATATATAAATGGCGGAAACAGTAGATGCACGCGGACTTTCCTGCCCTCAGCCGGTTCTGGACACAATGCAGGCCCTAAGCCAAACCTCCGAATCCGAGGTCAAAGTACTTGTGGACACCGACGCCTCAAAAGAGAACGTCTCCAGAGCTGCTCAAGGAAAAGGCTGGCAGGTAAAGGAAATCAATGAAAGTAATGGAGAATACCACCTGACTCTGAGCAGGGGCTAAAGCAAACAAATTGTCTCATAGCCGGGCCGGATGCCAATTTCCGGTCCGGTTTTTTAGGCGTGTAAAAGGCACCAAAATGTACATGCACAATCTTCTTAAAAGGATAAAATCAAGGTTCGGTCCGGCTAAAAAATCCTCTGATCGGGGCATTTTCCTGTTTGAAAACACCAGCGAAGTCATTGCCGGGGAAAATGCGCTTAAGAGCCGGGGCTGGGAAATCAAGGTAATGGGGCCTCCCCCGGAGATACAGAAAGGATGCGACCTGGTCATTGAATTTCCCCTGATCGAGCAGATGAATCTTTTGCGCACCCTTACCGAACAAAACATCCATCCTTTGGAAACGATACCCGTAACCGGTCCTTTGCTGAAGCCCGTGGACATTTACCAGACAAAGGACTTCGGGGAATTTCTCATGTGCCGGGCCGCGAATATGAAAATCACCGTGGACAAAAGCACCCGGATCATCGTGAACATCTCCGGGGGAGGATGTCCGGATGTTCCCTATCTGGCCGCGGAACTATGCGGCAAAAAAATCGAGGAAGCAACTCCGCCCCTCAGGCTTGGGCATACTTTATGCGGATATGCGCTGGAAAAGGCCTATCAGGAGATAAAAAGACAATGCCGACAATAGTGGGTACCGTACCCGAAGCCGGTTTTCCTCTCACCTATGGAGAGGTGCATATAAAAGGCCGGGACATGTACATAGGAGAAAGAAAAGTAGCGGTAAACAGAGGTACCCCGGCCCTGGTGGCCGCTGCTTTCCATACTGCAAACGCGCTCGGGGGTAAAAGGCCTCGGGCGTATCTGGTGGGAGACATCGGCCTGGGAGACGGCAGCCGCGAACTGTATGCCTGGCTGTCCGAAAATCTGGCCCATACTGAACATGAAACCATTGTTTTTCACTATCTGCAGCCGGATGTGGACTGGCAATTCAAGATATTAAAAGCGGCCAACAACATGCCTCGAAAACCAACATTGATAGCGGACGCCGGTTTCATGTACGCGGCCAAGATGAGCGGACTGGCCGGAGAGTACGATCTTTTCACCCCGGATATCGGGGAACTGGCCTTTCTGGCTGATGAACAAGCACCGCATCCTTTTTACACCCGGGGGTTTATCCTACATGAGGACCAGGACGCAAAAAAGCTGATTGAGCTGGCCTACAAGCATAATAATGCCGCCAAACACATGCTGGTCAAGGGGTCTGCGGACCTGATAGTCAATGAAAACGCTGTCCTGCACGAAATAGACAGCCCGGGATGCGAGCACATGGAGGCCATCGGCGGAACAGGAGATACGGTTACCGGAACCGTATCCGCATTTATTGCCTCCGGCATGCCTATTGCGGAAGCCTCGCGCAGGGCCGCGCTTATAAACCGCTGGGCGGGAAAAATCACCTCGCCTACTCCGGCAACGCAGATATTGGACATCGCGAAGAATATAGACAAGGCCTGTGAAAAAGTCCTGGGTCAGCTGAGAGCTTAAAATTCTTTAATACGCACCTCGCATTAAAGGCTAAAAACAAGGCGCAACAAGTTCAAAATCGCAGCGGATTTATTCGTTCGTAAGGGTTTGAACTTGTTCCCGCTCTGCCTCCATTGGAAGAATTTAAGGCCGGATGAATAAACTACATCAGGGCCTGCCTTATCTGGAAATAGGCGATCAAAAATTCCAGGAGCATCCGCCAGGCCAGCTCACCCACAATCAGCAGCAAAAAAAGCACTCCGGCCACTTTTTTGCCCTTGCCCTCCCGGAGGAAAGCGGAATCTTTCCTTGCCTTGCGAAAAGCCAGGATCATGATTACTGGACAGGCAACCGCCCCGAGATAATAAACAAACATTAATACGTGCGGGCTGATCATGCTCTTAAAAGTCAAAAATTCAGCCAGCATGTTTATTCCGGGTATACGGATTTAATGGTTGATGGGGCACCTTCACCCCACCAACCTGATACC
>CAZTKE010000002.1:0-54576 GCA_964614055.1 uncultured Desulfovibrionales bacterium
ATTCTGCCAGGATCCGGAATCAGAGACAAGCACCCGGGAGCAAAACCGGCTGGCGATTATGCTCTATGGGGAGCGAAGCGCCCGGCAATGGCCTTTTGCGCAGGAAGATATTGATTATCTGGACATAAAGGGCATAATCGAGCATCTGCTGCGGAGCTTTTATCTCCGGGATTGGGAGTTTGATTTTGAAGAGGACCATCCCTGCCTTGATCCCTGTGTCCGGATACGGGCAAATGGTGAGGACCTCGGGGTCATGGGCATGGTCGGTCCGCACCAGGCCAGGGAATACAAGGCCAGGGGCCCGGTGTGGTATTCCGGAGTGGACCTGGACCGGCTGCAGGAACTTTATTTTTCGCAGGAAATAGGCTTTGCCGAATTGCCCAAATTCCCTTTTGTCAAACGGGACATGACCGTGGTCGCCCCGCTTTGGATGCAGTACGGCCGGATAAGGGAGACCATTATGGATATGGACTGCCGGGTGCTGGAAAGCGTGCACCTGGTGGATGTGTATCTCCCGGAGGGAGGGGAAGAGAAAAACCTCACCCTGCGCCTGACTTATCGCGATCCGGAAAAAACGCTCAAGGACAAGGAAGTGGACAAGCTGCACAACAGTATAGCCAGGCATGTCCTGGATAATCTGGAAGTCAGGTTCCCCTGATTTTCCCGGAAGATGGGGATAATTTCCGGCAATCTTACAAGGTAATGCTTATATCCGGAACGGGCAGGCCGAAGTCTTGAAAGGATACGATGGAAAAGGCGCGGGAGGAAAAGCGATACAGGATCGGAGAAGCGGCCCAAATGGTGGGGGTGGAACCGTACGTCCTGCGCTATTGGGAATCCGAATTCCCGGAGCTTAAGCCGGAGCGCACCGCCAAGGGGCAGCGCCTGTACGCAAAGCAGCACCTGGATCTTTTAAAGAGGATAAAAACGCTTTTGCACGAGAAGCGTGTGACCATTGAAGGCGCCCGCATCCGTTTGCGGGAAGAGGAAAAATGGTCCGGCCTGTTTAGGGAGATAAAGCATGATCTCAGGGAAATGCAGGAAATCCTAAAGAAATAGCCGGGCGGATTCGCGTTTATATTTTTTAAAGTCTCTGAATAAAAGATCCGCATTCAAATATATTGGGTAACTGGACCTGGCGGGCACGAAAAAAACCGCCATCCCGGTTCAATCCGTCCTTTCTTAATCGGCCCCTGATATCTGCTTACCTCATTCTGACACTGCGACACAGCGTGGCGGTGAAAATCCGTTCAACCTCGGGAACCATTCAGTCTTTGCTTTTCCCGGCCATTTTCTCGATCTCCAGGGCGTAGGCCTTTTTTAGCCTCTCCAGATAGTCCGGGTCGGTCTTGCCCCGGAAATTTTCCACTTCCAGATAGCGTTTGGGGATGCTTATGTCCGCCGGAGAAAACCCTGATCTGAGCTTAAGCTCCCAGCGTTTGGCCTGGATCCCTTTCCCGGCCCGGCGCAAACTTTGTTCATCCGTTTTCATCCCCAGCGCGCGGCAGGCCCTGGATATATTCTTCAAGGGATAGGCCTTGCGTCCGAAAAGGCATCCGCACATGGAACAGAGGATATTGCGGTAGTTCTCCTGCTCCAGCATGAAATCCACCGCCTTTTCAACGTCCTGCCCCTTTTCCGTTTGATCGAATCCGTAGGCCCCGCTGTCCAGATGGGAATGACGGAAGCCCAGGGCCTGACTTACATAGTAGGCCTCTCCGGTCGCGTATCCGGCCATCTCCTGCCCCAGGACGCAGGCAAAGTCTTCGCCTCCGAACTCGTGGGCGGCGGCCATGGTCCCCCGGCTTAAAAGGGAATAGAAACGGTTCGCCTTTTCCGCCAGGAGGTTTATCGCCTCCCTGTATGGGGCCAGATGGTTAAATCCAAGTTTTGCCCGGGTTTCCTCCTCGGAGACAATCCCCTTTTCCAGGGCCTCGGTTGCCCAGGCCAGGGCCACGCCCGTGCTTATAACATCCAGGCCCACCCTTTCCACGTCCTCGATCAGGGTCAAGACATCTCCGGCCGCGGTCATGCCCAGCATGGAACCGAGAGCGAAAATGGGTTCGTAGTCGTAGGCCACCTGCCGGTACAGAAATTCGTGCTCCGGGCCGAACCTCTGGCGCAAGAGCCCTATATGGATGCAACCCACCGGGCAGCCGGCGCAGGCGGTCTGGCGCAGCAGGAGTTCGTCCCCCATTTTTTCCCCGGAGATGCCTTCAATGCCCGGATCCCGGGACTGCTTCAGGTTGCGCCAGGGAAGGGCCCCCAGTTCGTTTAGCGGAATCAGGTTTTCCGCGGTGCCCAGGTCGTGATATTTGGTCACCGCATCCGTTTGCGTTACCGTGGAGTGGATGTCGTCATAGGCCTGGATGTATTCCCGGCGCTCGTCCTTGTCTTTTGGCAGGTCAATATGGCTGTCCCCGGAAATTATGATCGCCTTCAGGTTTTTTGAGCCCATGACCGCTCCCGCGCCCAGACGGCCGAAATGGCGGTAGGTATCCACGTTTATGCAGGCGAATGAACACTGCTTCTCCCCGGCCGGACCTATGCGCAGGATGCTGCGGTGTCCGGGAGTTACCGGCTTTATCTTGCGCAGGAGCTTTCCGGCGGCAAAGATGTCCATGCCGGCCAGGTAATGGGTGTCCACTATCTCCGGGTCCCGGGAATTAACCGTGAGTGCGGAGAGCGAGGGTGCCCGGCCGGTGATGACCAGAGCGTCCAGTCCGGCAAAACGCAGGCCAAAAGCGGAGCGTCCTCCGGCGTGAGATTCCGCGTACTGCCCGTGATACGGGGAAAAGAAGCCGCAAACGGTCTTGCTCATCATGGGATAGCTGCCGGTAAGCGGACCCACGGCGAATATTAGCGGCTGGTCCGCATGTAAAGGGTCTTTTTCAAAAAGGGCCAGGCGCTCGAAAAGCATGGCGCTCAGGCCGGATCCGCCCAGCCATTTTTCCCTGCCGGGAAGTTCGAACCGCTCCGATTCGCCGCTTTTAAGGTCCACCCGGAGTATTTTAAACGAATTATTTTCCATTTCTGTCCTCCGGATCCTTCTCGGCCGTGATATCCACCATTTCCAGACAGTTGTGCGGGCAAAATTCTACGCACCTGCCGCAGTGGATGCAAAAAATTGGTTGGTTTAATTCCGGATCCATATATATAGCATCTACCGGACAGGCCCGGGCGCAATCACCGCACCCGGTGCATTTATCCTTGCGCAGGACAACTCCGCCGCCTTTTCTCTGCTTGAGTGCCTCCTCGGGACAGGCCCGGGCGCAGGGGGCGGGGTTGCAGGCCAGGCAGACCCGGGCCTCGAAACCGGTGCTAAGTCCACCGGATGAGCGAATATGGATACCGGCCCTTTTCCAGGAGATGGATTTATGCACCAGCCGTGCGCAGGCCAGGGAGCAGGAATAGCAGCCTATGCAGCGTTCCATGCCGGTGGCTCTTAGTATCTTCAAATCAATCCTCCGGTTTTGCCGGATGTTTCGGCGAAATTAAGTGTTTTACCTCTTGAGAAACTTTGTTTAATATCTAGGCCGACTTTGGTCCAGAGGTAAAAGCCGCCAGAAAATCGAGGCGGTCCGGCTGGATAAGTTTTAGATATACGCAGGGAGGGATGTATGGAACTAGCGGCAAGGATTACCAAAATCAAGCCCTCGGCAACTCTTGCGGTAAACGCCAAGGCCCAGGAAATGCGCGCCAAAGGCAGGGAAGTGGTCAGCCTGGCCGTGGGCGAGCCGGATTTCGGCACTCCGGAGCACGTTACGGAGGCAATGAAAAAGGCCCTGGATCAGGGCTATACCCGGTACACCGCGGTGCCGGGCCTGCCCGAGGTGCGTGAGGCGGTGGCCGGGTATTTCAACCGCCATTACCAGGCCGGAGCAGAAAGCGAACAGGTCATGCTTTCCAACGGGGGCAAGCAGTGTCTTTTCAATCTCCTGCAGGTCTTGCTCGATCCCGGGGACGAGGTCCTCATACCCGCACCGTACTGGGTCAGTTATCCGGATATGACCGCTCTGGCCGGGGGTAATCCGGTAATTGTCCCCACAAGCGCGGAAAACGGTTTTGAATTAGCAATCGATGATCTGGAGAAAAAGGTCTCTTCCGGGACGAAATTACTTATCCTGAACAGCCCGTCCAACCCCACGGGACAGGTCTACTCTCGGCACAAGCTGGAAGAGATATTTGACTGGGCCGTTTCCCGGGATATTTTTGTTATAAGCGACGAAATATACGACCGCTTGGTCTATCCCCCGGCGGAACCGGCCTCCCTGAGCCGGATATGGGACCGGGCCGGGGAAAATTTGGCCGTGGTCAACGGACTTTCCAAGAGTTTCGCTACTACCGGGCTCAGGGCCGGGTTTGTCCTGGCCGGGGAGGAAATCATAAAGGCCATGAGCAAGCTGCAGGGCCAGAGCACCTCCAATGTCTGTTCCCCGGTGCAGAAGGGGATGCAGGCCGCCCTTGAGGGCGGGGAGGAATTCGTGGAGCGCATGCGCCGGAGTCTGGGAAAGCGTCGGGACATGGCCATGCAAAAGATAAAGGACTGGCCCGGATCGGTGTGTGTGAAGCCGCAGGGGGCCTTTTATCTTTTCCCCCGCATGGATGCGTGTCCTTCCGCCGGCTGGCCGGGCTCGGTGAGCATTTGCGAGCGTATCCTGGAGGATACCGGAGTGGCCGTGGTCCCGGGTGAGGCCTTTGGAGACGACACCTGTTTGCGGATCTCCTATGCAGTGGATGAAAACACCCTGGAAAAGGCCCTGGACGCTGTGGGCAAGGTCGTTTGCGGCTGACCCGGAAAAAATCCCCGGGCAATGTCCGGGAGTCACAAATTTGAAGCAAAAGAACCAGAAAAGGGAAAATCCGGAGGGAGTATGAATCTGCACCTGACCTGGGACCACGCCTATGCTGGCCGGGCCGAGCCCGGAAGCGCGTTTTGCGGGGAGATGGCGGACAAATTCGCGGGCCAGATAAAAAGCGGGGAGCTTCCTTTTTTGACCCTGGAGCATATCCCGGAGCTGGAAAAAGAGCTTGCGGGGATTTCGGATTACCTCTCCGGGTTCAAGCATATGCTCCTTCTGGGGATCGGCGGTTCCGCCCTGGGAGCCCGGGCCCTGCAAAAGGCCTTTTTCCCGGCCCGGGACCGGCCCGGACACAACGGCCCCTGGCTGTGGATAATGGACAATGTGTGTTCGGACAGCCTTAAGGCCTGCATGAGCGGACTCGATCCCCGGGAAACCGTGGTCGTGGTCGTAAGCAAGTCCGGGGGGACCATAGAAACGCTCAGCCAGTATTTTTTGCTTCGCTCATGGCTGGAAAAAGCAATCCCCGCAGGCTGGCAGGAACACCTGATCATGGTCACCGACCCGGAAAAGGGGTTTTTGCGCGAGGAGTGCCGCAAGCACGGCATCCGCTCCCTTGCGGTCCCGCAAAAAATGGGGGGGAGGTATTCGGTTCTTTCCGCGGTGGGGATGCTTCCGGCCCTGTTTCTGGGAATAGACTATGCGGAAATCGTGGCCGGGGCCCGGGAAACGGCCGAAGGGATTGTAAGCGATCCGCAAGGGCTTGCTTCCTCCCGACCCGGGGGTGTGCCCGGACTGGCTCTGTGGGCCGCGGACCTGATCCGGGCCGGGTATTCCCAGCTCATATTTTTCACCTATATTCCGGCCTGGGCCGATTTCGGGGATTGGTTCGCCCAGCTGTGGGCGGAGAGCCTGGGCAAAAGCGGCCTTGGGAGCACCCCCGTCCCGGCGGTGGGCGTAACCGACCAGCACTCTTTGCAGCAGCTTTTCCTGGACGGCCCCCGGGACAAGGGTTGCCTTTTTCTGTCCGCGGGGAATATGGACCCGGGGCCGCGCTTCCCGGAGGAGCTTCCCGGTAAATGGACTCATCTGCAGGGTAGGAGTTTCGGGGATCTTTTGCATGCCGAGGGATTGGGCACGCGCATGGCCATGGTGGAAAACGATATCCCCCTGGTGCACATCCGGGCCGAATCCCCGTCCCCCCGTGCCGCGGGCAGGTTGATAGCCGCTCTGGAGGGCATGACTTATCTAACCGGCCTTATCTTGGGCATAAATCCCCTGGATCAGCCGGCCGTGGAGCTGGGGAAGAGACTGGCCAACGCTGAACTGGGAGCACCGGGTTTTTCCCTGGAGAAAAAGCGTCTGCAGGAATTTAAATTGAAAAACAGAAAAAAAGAGGTCCTCTAAAATTTTTTTGAACATGTTCCGGACCGATCCGGCCCATCCTTTTCAGCTGGTCAAATTCCTTTCCTGGAGTTCCCTGGTTTTGATCCTGGCCTCCAATCTTTTGGTCTCAGTATTTGTGGCCAATTATGCCCGGGAGACGGTATTGGCCAAGAACCATCGTTTCGCCCTGCTTTTGGCGGAGAACCTGAACCATCAGATTTACCAGCGTTTTACCCTGCCCACCGTCCTCGGTTTCGGCCGGGTGCGTCTCAAGGACAAGGCGCAGTACGAGCGCCTGCAGCGGGTGATTGATTCCACCATCCACAGTTTTCATGTCTTGAATGTGCGCATCTACGACAGCGACGGCCGCATTTCCTACGCCACGGACAAGGAGCTTTTGGGCCGGGAGGACCTGGCCGGGGAAAAGATTTTGCAGGCCGGGAGCAAGGGGGACAACTTCTTTGTCCTGGAAAAGAACATATCCGCCTGGAGGGCCATGTTCGATCTGGACTTGCAGCCGAACTCAGTACTTTTAAAGACCATTTATCCCCTGCGGGCGGAGCGCAGACTCGACTTCAAAACCCAGCCCATTATGGGGGTCCTGGAGTTCACCCAGGATATCACTTCCGACTATGAAACGGTTATTCATTTCCAGTGGGCGATTATTTTGGCCACTTTTATTTCCTCGCTAATCCTTTTCTGGCTGCTTTTCCAGATAATCCGCCGCGCGGACCGCATACTGGTGGAAAGGGCCCAGGAAAAGGAGCGCCTGGAAAAGGAGCTGCACCAAAACGAGAAGTTGGCCAGCATGGGCCGGATGGTGGCCGGGATCGCCCACGAAATCCGCAATCCCCTGGGGATTATCCGCAGCAGCAGCGAATTTTTGTACGCCCGGGCCAAGCAGAAGGACAGCCAGGACCAGAAGCTTTTAAAGGCGGTGTATGACGAATCCAGGCGCCTGAACCGGACTGTGAACGACTTTTTGGACTATGCCCGGCCGCAGCAACCGCGCATGCACGATGTGGATTTGAGCCGGGTTCTGCGCGAGGTCATGGGATTTATGCATGTGGACGCGGACAGCAAATCGGTTGAACTCCGGGAGGAACTGGAAGAGAATTTGGTTGTCCGCGGAGACAAGGATCTTTTGTACCGCGCCTTTTACAACATAGTCGGGAACGCGGTTCAGGCCGTTCCGGAAGGCTCCGGCCGGGTGGAGGTGATTTTGAAGGCCGGAGAGAGCGGGCCGGTCGCGGAAGTGGGCGATAACGGTCCGGGATTTGAGGCCGAACTCCTTGAAAGATACATGGAACCCTTTTATACCACCAAGGATTCCGGCACCGGCTTAGGGCTGGCCATCGCCCGGAACATACTGGAAAGCCACGGAGCCTCCCTGGAACTGGGCGAATCCGAAGCCGGGGGCGCCCGGGTACGGGTGGAATTCAGAAACGGCAGTGCCGAGGGAAAAGACAATGGATGAACATATCCTGATAATCGACGACGAGAAGAATTATCTTTTGATCCTGGAAACAATGCTCCAGGACCAGGGGTATACGCTGACTGCCCTGGAGGACCCGGAAACCGCCCTGGCCTTTCTGGAGGAATCGGAAGTGGATGTGGTCATTACGGACATGAAGATGCCCGGGAAAAGCGGCAGCGACATCCTGGATTATGTCCGGCGGAACAGGCCGTACGTGCCGGTCCTGATCATGACCGCCTACGGGAGCATCGACTCCGCGGTGGAGACCATGAAACTGGGCGCGTTCGACTATATTACCAAGCCGTTTTCTAACGAGGAACTCATCCTTTCGGTACAAAAGGCGGTCCAGCTCTCCCGCAGCGAGCAGGAAAACCGCATGCTCCGCCAGAGTCTGGCCAATAAATTCGGTCGGCACAATATAGTCGGGCGGAGCAAGTCCATGAACGATATCCTGCAGACCATAGACAAGGTGGCCGGGCGCAAGTCCACCGTTCTTGTTGCCGGGGAGTCCGGAACCGGCAAGGAGCTTGTGGCCCAGGCCATACATTATACTTCCCCGCGCAGGGACGGCCCGTTTATCTCCGTTAACTGCATGTCCTTCAATCCCGGAGTCCTGGAGTCCGAGCTGTTCGGGCACGAAAAGGGATCGTTCACCGGGGCGGTGGCCAGATCCAAGGGGCGTTTCGAGCTGGCTGACGGGGGCACTCTGTTTCTGGACGAGGTCGGCGAGCTGAGCTCGGAGCTGCAGGTAAAGCTTTTGCGTGTTCTGCAGGAAAAGTCCTTTGAACGGGTGGGCGGGGACAAGAAGATAGAGGTGGACATCCGGGTGGTGGCCGCGACCAACAAGGACCTGCAGGCGGAAGTCAAGGCCGGCCGGTTTCGCGAGGACCTGTTTTACCGTTTGAACGTGGTCCAGGTGGTGCTGCCCCCTCTTAGGGAGCGGCGGGAGGACATCCCCATTCTGGTCAATCATTTCCTGCACAAGTTCGTGTCCGAGGAGGGCCAGGAGGAAAGGCGGTTTTCCCCGGAGGCCATGAACTATCTATGCGCCTATGAATGGCCGGGAAACGTCCGGCAGCTGGAAAACGTTGTCGAGCGCTGCCTGGTTCTGTCCCCGGGCGAGGAGGTGCAGGTGGAGGATCTCCCTCCGGAGATCAAGGACGAGGAATCGCAGTTCAAGAGCGCCGTGGATCTTTTGCCCAAAAAGCTGGATCTGGGAGACACCCTGGAAAAAATAGAGGCCGCATTGGTCCGCCGGGCCCTGGTCCGAAACGAGTTCGTCCAGGTCAAGGCGGCCGAGGATCTGGGCCTGTCCAAGAGCCTTTTGCAATATAAACTGAAAAAATACAGTATATCCCGCTGAGTCCCTTTTAAAGATCCGGCATGCTCCAATCCTTTTTAAACAAGATATCTTCCTCCGAGTTTTCCCCGGATATCGTGGACCGCAAGACATTTCCGGCTAAGACCCCCGAGTTCGTCTCCTCGGAAAAGGTCCTGGACAAACAGGGCCGGATGTGGATGCAGCGCCTGGGAGCGGACAGGCTTTATTCCCATCAGGCCCGGGCCCTTGAGCTCATCCACAAGGGCGGGGATGTGGTTCTGGCCACACCCACGGCCAGCGGCAAGTCCCTGGTGTATACCCTGCCCCTTGTTCAGCGGGCCGCGGAAAAGGGCGAGCGCGGTCTTTTGCTCTTTCCCCTGAAGGCCCTGGCCCAGGATCAGTTTCAGTCCATACTCGGAGCGGTTAAGGGAACCGTTTTGGACTCGCCCGGGAGCATCGCCGTCTACGACGGGGACACCTCCGCCGGGGAGCGCGGCCGCATCCGAAGCGACCCCCCGCGCATCCTTATCACCAATCCGGACATGCTGCACTACGGTCTTTTGCCCTATCATCATTTGTGGGCCGACTTCTTCCGCGATCTGAGTCTCATGGTCGTGGACGAAGTGCATACCTATCGCGGAGTCATGGGCTCGAACATGGCCTGGGTTTTTCGGCGGCTGAACAGGATCTGCGATTATTACGACTCCAGGCCGCAGCACGTGTTTTGCTCGGCGACCATCCGCAATCCGGTGGGCTTGAGTTCTTCCTTGACCGGCCGGGAGGTGACCGGGGTGACTGCGAGCGGTGCCGGAAGGGGCAAAAGGCATTATGTTTTGCTGAACCCCTTCAAGGGACCGAGCCCGGCGGTTTTGTCCTTGCTGGAAAACGCCGTGCTAAGCGGGTTGCGGACCATCGTCTATACCCAGTCCCGGAAAATGACCGAGCTCATTGCCGTGTGGGCCGGTCAGCGGGACCGGGAGTTCAAACGCAGGATTCGGGCCTACCGGGCCGGGCTTTTGCCCCGGGACCGCAGGGAAATCGAGAGCCAGCTCTTAAGCGGGGACCTCACGGCCGTGGTGGCCACCAGCGCCCTGGAACTGGGCATTGATATCGGGGATCTGGACGTATGCATTCTGGTCGGCTACCCGGGATCGATCATGGCCACCCTGCAGCGGGCGGGGAGAGTGGGCAGAAAGACCCGGGATTCGGCTGTTTTCCTGGTGGCCCACGAGGACGCTTTGGATCAGTACCTGATGCGCCATCCGGACACCCTTTTTTCCAGTCCTCCGGAGGAGGCGGTAATAAATCCGGAGAATCCGGATATATGCGCCAGGCATCTTGTCTGTGCCGCCGCCGATCTTCCTCTACAAAAAAAGGAAAGCCTTCTGGATTTCTCCGGGAGCAGCGAAGTTGTGTCCGGGCTGTTAAAAAGCGGCGGGTTGCTTGAGGATATTAAGGGAGAGACTTATTTCTCCCGGGAGAAGTATCCGCATCGGGACGTGGATCTGCGCGGGAGCGGCAAGGGCTTTACCCTTTTCGACCGCCTCGCGGGGGAGGTGATCGGAACCGTGGACGGATACCGGGCCTTTTACGAGACCCACCCCGGCGCGGTATATTTGCACATGGGCCGAACCTATCTGGTGGACGATCTGGATTTGGAAAAAAGGACAGTCAGCCTGCGGCCCTTTAAGGCCAATTATTTTACCCGGGTGAGAACTGAGAAAAATACCCGGATACTGCAAGTGGACAAGACCGGCCGACTGGGCAGTGCGACAATCGGCTGGGGCAGTCTGCGGGTCACGGAAAAGGTGGTCGGGTACGACAAGAGACTCACCCGGGGACAGACGCTTATCGGGCGGGTGGATCTGGATCTGCCGGAGCAGGTCTTTGTCACCCAGGGTATGTGGATTGTCATCCCGGAAGAGATTCGCACCCGGGTGGAGGAGCAGAAGATGCATTTCATGGGCGGAATCCACGCCATGGAGCACGTGCTTATCGGGGTGACTCCGTTTTTTGTCCTAACCGACCGCAATGATCTGGGCGGGATTTCCATTCCCTATCACGAGCAATTGCAGTCCGCGGGCGTTTTTGTCTATGACGGTGTTTCCGGGGGGGTGGGACTGACCAGACAGGCCTTCGGCCGAATGCAGGATCTTTTTACCCGGGGGCTGGGGGTGATCCGGGCCTGTTCCTGCGAAAACGGCTGCCCAGCCTGCGTGTATTCCCCGAAATGCGGCTCCGGAAATCGGCCCCTGGACAAGGAAGCAGGGGGGTATATCCTGGAAGGGATCCTTACGGGCGAGCCTAACCCGAAAGCAGGCACGGAAATCAGGATGGAAGTGGATAGAGCACAGGATGCATCTCCGGAGGCGGAAGAAAAAGCCTTGGTTAACTATGCGGTTTTGGATTTAGAGACCAGACGCTCCGCCCAGGAGGTGGGCGGCTGGCACAAGGCGGGGAAGATGGGCGTGAGCTGCGCGGTTGTCTATGATTCCCGCCGGGATGAGTATTCCACCTTTTTTCAGGATCAGCTCCCGGAGATGGCTTCTCTTCTTAAAAAGCAGGAGCTGGTGGTCGGGTTCAATATTTTCAAGTTTGATTACCGGGTTCTGGCCGGAGTGATTGATTTTCCCTGGAAGGAGCTGCCCACCCTGGATATACTCTCCGAAGTGCACTCCATGCTGGGGTTCAGGCTTTCCCTGGATCATCTGGCCGGGCAGACCCTGGGAGCGGGAAAGACGGCGGACGGGCTTATGGCCCTTAAATGGTGGAAAACGGGCGAGGTGGACAAGATAGTGGATTATTGTCGCCGGGACGTGGCCGTGACCCGGGATCTGTATCTTTTCGGCCTGCGCAACGGATATCTGATATATAAAAACAAGGCCGGCAAGCTGGTCCGCGTTCCCTGCAAGTGGGGCGGCGCAGCCGAAGCGTCCGGGCGACCGGCCGGTGAGGAGGAAAACAAATGGATCTGAATAAAGCGGAAGCCGTGGGTGGGATGCTCGGCCGGGACTTTCTGACCTGGCTGTGGTACAAGAGCGAGAAAAAAGACGGCTTTTTTCGGGCCGGTGACGGGACGGACTTTATCGTCTATATCGCCCAGAAGGTGACCGTGGAAAGCGGAGAGGACGACAGTCGGGATAAGACGGTGAGCTCGGGGGTTATGTCCGAGCTCCGGGAAGCCCGCCTGGGTCTGGGCAGCGGGAAGAAAGTGGCCCAGGCCATGCTCAGGCTGGAGCAGGACAGCAACGAATGGCTGGTGCAGGTGAATGCGGACGACTTTTCCCTAAGCGGCCTGAAGACGCCCAAGGTGGACACTAAATTGGAGGAGGGGGATGACCCGGATGCCCCGTTTCTGGAAAAGATGTATCTGGTGCAGAAAGTGCAGTATTTTCTGGACGAACTTTTCAAACAGTTCCTAAAGCTCAGGCTGCATTCGGATTGGTCCGGAGAAGTGGCCGCGGTGCGCAGGTGGGCTGCCGCAAACGGCGATTGATCCGGGCGTGGACGTGGATAAAAGACTACTCCTTGATGTTTCGGATTCCCTTCGCCGATCCTCTTCTTAAAAGCAGACAAAAGAAACGGCGAAGAAACACAAAAATCCGTTTATTTACTCGGAGAAGCGAAAGGTGGAGGAGAAATGCGGGAAATGAAAGCGGTACTGCGGATTCATCCCTGGTTTGAAGTGGACAAGGGCGTGGTTTTCGGGCACGGGAGACTTATGCTTCTAAGGAACGTAAAGGAACTGGGGTCCCTGAACAAGGCGGCCGGGAAGATGGGTATGTCCTATCGGGCGGCCTGGGGCAAGATCAAGGCCACGGAAGAGGCCCTGGGAAAGTCGCTTTTGCACCGCAGCCGGGGAAGAAGGGGATTTTCCCTGACCCCGGAAGCCGAGGACATAATGCAGGCTTTTGATCAGTGGTTCACGGAAATCGAGGACTATGCCCTCAAAAGGGCGGAGGCGGTTTTCCCCTGGCGCACGGAAAAATACGGTTCCTGCGAGTGGGATAAAAGTGAGTGATTGAAAATGCCGGTTTGTCTTTTGTCCATCCGTACAGCAGTTAGGCTTTTCGAGGTAGCGTATGGTTTTTTATGTTTCATCCCCCTTAACCATACCGGCACGCGAAGCACGTTTTGAGTGCCGGGCCTCGCGTTGCAAGCCTCCAAAAGGATCATAAGGACAAACGGCAAGGACACGGCTATTATGTTTTTTTGAGTTTTAATCCGGTCTCAGTCGCGCTTGCGCCCGGCCGGAACCTAATCGAGCGGCCCGGGAATTAATTCGTGAATTTTTTCCTTTTTTCTTGACACTCAAACAGTGTCTTGCATACTGTAGCTCCGATTTATCCAGTTAATGGTGGGCAACTCGCTAATTTAAATCAGGAAAGAGGTATGGAGGGAAGGAAAGTGGCAAAACAAAAGAGCTGGATCGTGCTCCCTTTTCTGGTGGGCTTCGTGGGAGTGCTGGTCCTCGGATGGTGGGTCTTCCCCAAGGTGTTGTACAGTGAGAAGTCGCAACCCATCAGGTTCAGTCACAAGGTGCACGTGGAGGGGCAGATGATGGACTGCTTCCAGTGTCACGATTACCGGTCTGACGGTTCCTATGCCGGGCTGCCGAGCACTTTTCAGTGTTCGCAGTGTCACATGGACGTGCTGGGCGAGGACCCTGCGGAAAAGAAGTTTGTGGAGGAATATGTTTATCCGGACAAGGAAGTCCCCTGGAAAATTTATCAAAAGCAACCGGACAATGTGTATTTTTCGCATATTGCTCACCAGGACTTCGACTGCGCCGAATGCCATCCGGATGTAGGGATGTCCGATACTCCGCCGAAATATTACGAAAACAGGCTGACAGGCTACAGCAAGGACACGATGAAAATGTGGAAGTGTGAGCGGTGCCATGCCCAGAACGGTGCCAGCAACGCCTGCTATATATGTCATAAATAAAAAGGGGTGATAGGATATGGGACTTGATCGCAGAGGATTCATCTCGTTTTTGGTAGGGGGCGCGGCAGGCACCCTTTTCACTCCCGTGCCCTGGAAACTTTTGGACGATGTTTCCATATGGACGCAGAATTGGCCCTGGATTCCCAAGGTGCCGAAGGGAGCGCATTACAAGACGAATACTACCTGCAAGCTTTGCCCGGCCGGATGCGGGCTGAGCATAGAGCAGATAAAAAACAAACCGGTGGTTGCCGCGGGCAACAAGGACCAGGAGCTGACCGGCGGAGGCATATGCCCGCTGGGTGCATCCGCGGCCCAGCTTCTATACAGCCCGGCCCGGGTCAAGGGGCCGCTGAAAAAGGAAAACGGCAAATTTAAATCCTTAAGCTGGGATGAAGCCGGAAAACTTTTGGGGCAAAAGATTTCCTCGGCCGGGAGCAAGGTAGCTGCCGTTAACGGGGATGAGAACGGCTCCGGAAAAGAAGTCTTGTCCGCCTTTCTGGCCGCTCTGGGCAGCCGGGACAGCTACTCCATGCCCACGGACTCCGCTGTTACCGCCCGGGCCTGGAGGAAAATGAACGGCAGCGGGCAGATCGGTTTTGATCTGGAGAATTCCGACTATGTGCTCCTGTCCGGAGCGGATGCGCTCTCCAGCTGGGGTCCGGTGGTCCGCAACCAAAAGGCCTTTGCCGACCGCAAAGGTAAGTGGGCCTATGCCGGCCCGGTCCAGTCCGGGTCCGGATCTGTGGCTGACAAGTGGATTCCGGTTCGGCCGGGCAGGGAAGGGACTTTTCTTTTGGGTGTTGCCTATTATATCCTGCAGACCGGCAACGTCAGCCTGAATGCCGACGGCTTCCAGGATTTCAAGGATTATGTGCTGGCCAATTACACCCCCTCCCGTGTGGCTGACTTGAGCGGAGTCCAGCCCGGGACTTTGAAGGAGATTGCCCGGTCCTTGAAGTCGTCTTATTCCCCGGTTGTGGTTTTTGGCTCTTGCTTCGGGCAGGGAGCGGGAGAGTTCGAGTCCGTGGCCGGAGTGTTCTTGAATCTGATTTTGAATCGGCTGAACAAGTCCGGAGGCATGGTCTGCCTGCCGAAAGCGCCCAAAGTGGTAAAGGGAGCGCCCGCTGACAGGGACATGGCCGAGGACAGCTTTATCGAGTTTTTAAACCGGGTCAAAAGAGGGGAGAAAGGTACCCAAGTCCTTTTGGTAAATGATGCCAATCCGGTCTATGCCTTGCCTCAGGCCGGAGAGACCGCGTCCCTACTGCAAGAAATCCCATTTAAGGTATCCTTCAGTTCATTTATGGACGAAACAGCCGCCGGCTGTGATTTGATCCTTCCGGCACCTATCTTTTTGGAACGCTATGATGACGCGTACACGCCCTACGGTATGGGGCGGGCCACCTACAGCGTATGCAGCCCGGTTATCGAGCCGCTATTCGACAACAAGTCCATGCCCGACTTTGTCCTGGGTCTGGCCAAAAAAATGAATATGGATTTGGGTTTTGGGTCCTTCAAGGACGTGCTGAAGGCAAAAGCGGACAAGCTGGGCTCCAGTTTGCGCAAGCTGGAAGGCGGCAAGGTTCTTACCGACAGCAAGAGAGTGTTTCAGGATATTCTGCACCTGCCGGCCGAACTTCTGGCCGACGGGCTAAAGAAGCAAAACGCGGATTATCCGCTGGCCCTCGCTCCCATGGTCCGGATGAATATAGGAACCGCCCGAATGGCCACTACGCCTTTCGAGGTGCTGACCATCCGCGACACCAATCTCAAAGATAAGAAGTCCTTTGTTCACGTGAACCGGGCCACCGCCAGCAAGTTCGGCCTGAGTCAGGGAAACGAGGTGAGGATTCAGTCCGGGCGCGGCGAAATCCGGGCTCTGCTGAATATTACCGAAACTGTTCAGACCGGCGTTGTTGCCGCCCCGGTGGGCTTTGGACACACGGCCTGGGATGAATTCAGCAGAGGCAAGGGCTCGAATGTGTTTAAGGTCATGAGCGTGGACAAGGAAAAAGGATCCGGTCTTCCGGTCTGGAACTACAACCAGGTCAAATTGGTTAGAGCCTAACGGAGTATTCTTATCAAGGAGTTAACGAGGTTGCCATGCAAGAGAAAGAATTCGAGATAAAATGGGGGATGGTTATAGACCTGGACAAGTGCACCGGGTGCGGTGCCTGCATGGTTGCTTGCCAGGCCGAGAACAATATCGCCCCGGTTAAGGACGCTTCCGACAAGCTTAGGTCGCTTTCCTGGCTGTTGGTATACGAATTGTCAAACAAAAAATCGTTTCCTAATCACGATATTGCCTATCTGCCCCGGCCATGCATGCAGTGCGGCAATCCTTCCTGCTCCACGGTGTGCCCGGTTATTGCCACCACCAAGGACGAGGAAGGGGGCATCGTCAGCCAGATATACCCGCGGTGCATAGGCTGCCGGTACTGCATGGCGGCCTGCCCCTACCACGCCCGGTACTTCAACTGGTACGACCCGATCTGGCCGGAAGGTCTGGACAAGGTGCTCACGGACAATGTCTCGGTCCGGCCCAGGGGCGTGGTGGAGAAATGCACTTTTTGCCATCACAAATGGCAGGAGGCCAAAAGGCAGGCCAGATACAACGGCGAGGACCCGTATAATCTGCCCGAGGACGCTTATATCCCGGCCTGCGTCGAGGCCTGTCCCACCGGAGCCATGGTCTTTGGCGACCTGAAAAACCCGAAGCACAAGGTGGCCAAGCTGGCCAAGAGCCCCAATGCCTTCAGGCTTTTGGAAAAGCTCGGAACCGATCCCCAGGTTTATTACCTAAGCGAGCGGGAATGGGTCCGGCGTGAGGGTGATAACTACCTGAAAAATGAAAAGACCAAAGGAGAATAGACCATGATAGACAAGGAATGGATTCCTGAAGGCGTGGAACGCTGCTCCTTCGGAAAATTCGTGGTCTGGCTGGGCATAATCTGCCTGGTCCTGGCCTGGGGGTTGTACGCCACGTTCCGCATCTTCGGCTACGGCCTTGGCGAGACCGGCCTGGACAATTATTTTGTATTCGGTTTGTGGATTACCTTTGATCTGGCCGTGATTGCCCTTGGAGCCGGGGCGTTTTTTTCCGGTTTCCTGAAGTATATAATCCGCGTGGATCAATTAGAGAACATTATCAATCTTGCGGTAATAGTCGGGTTTATCTGCTATTCCGGGGCGATGATCATTTTGACCCTGGATATAGGACAGCCCCTGCGGGCCTGGTTCGGATACTGGCACCCCAACGTGCACTCCATGCTTACGGAAGTAATCTTCTGCATTACCTGTTATCTTACGGTGCTGATTATTGAGTTCGTGCCCATAATCCTGGAGAACCGCAAGCTGAACAAGGTACCGTTCATTCATCACCTGGCCCACAACTTTCATCTGTATATGCCGCTTTTCGCCGGCGTGGGCACTTTCCTTTCCTTTTTCCATCAGGGCTCACTCGGCGGAATGTACGGAGTCCTGTTCGGCCGTCCTTTTGCTTTCCGCGAAGGGTTTTTTATCTGGCCGTGGACTTTTTTCCTGTTCATACTTTCGGCCATTGCTTCCGGCCCGGCTTTTACCATGCTTATAGCCAAGCTCATGGAGATTGTAACCGGCCGCAAGCTGGTGGACTTCAAGACCAAGGCGCTTATGGGCAAGATCGCCGGGACTTTGCTCGCTTTTTACATATTCCTTAAAATCCTGGACACTTGGTTCTGGGCGGTGGGTATTCTTCCCAAAATGGGGCTCACCTTTGACGAGATGTTCAACGATGTTTACGGGCAGTGGCTTCTGTGGGCGGAGATAGGTCTTTGCGGCGTTATTCCGGCCATTTTGCTGGTGGTGCCCAACTTCCGGAATATTCCGGCGATTTTGTATACGGCGGCCATACTGGACTGCCTGGGCATTGTCATCAACCGTTTCGTGTTTACCGTACAGACCCTGGCCCATCCGGTATTGCCTTTTGATGAGTGGTATACTTATGTCCCGAACTGGGCGGAATGGGCAACCACAATCGAAATCCTGGCCTACGGGGCGTTGGTGCTATCCCTTACCTACCGCTACCTGCCGGTTTTCCCCCAGGAAAGGAAACTGAACAGCTAGTTATTAGAATCGGTCTATGATGAAAAAGCCCCGGCTGAAGGTGTTCAGCCGGGGCTTTTTGCTGCCTATTACATTGACGGACCAACTTCATAGGTTTGTTCAAATCCATTTCCATGCATCCATACGTTTTTTACCTCCATTTTAGAAAGTTTTTAACAGGCCGCCATAAAATATGTCGAGGATCAGAGCCTTTGCATCTTGATCTTTAATGGCTTTGTTTCTCAAATGCAAAGACAAGGCTCCCGGAAAACAAGCCGAAAAGCAGCATGGCAATTGACATGTTTGCCGAATCGTGTTTATAAAATTGATGACTTTAAAGCGTTTATATCATTTATATAGGCTGTTTGGTTATTTTTTAAGATGTGTGCAATATCTACGCAGAATTTGTTTGTGATGCTGACTTGCATCCGAAGTCTTTTTTATATGCTTTAAAATTATTTCCGGGTTTGCAAACGGAGCAGATTGCTGTTTTTACTTTTTCATGATTGCTCCGGATTCAACGGACGACTTGCAAAGTAGCAAATTAAGATCTTGAAATTCATATGGATCAGAATGCATAGGCATATTTGGAGAAAACCCGATGATTACTTACGATAAGGCGACCAAGGTTTTTGGGGCCGGAGCCGGGGCGATAACCGCTCTGGACAATGTTTCCTTTACCATTGAGAAGGGAGAGGTGGTGGTTTTGTTGGGGCCGTCCGGATGCGGCAAGACCACCACCATGCGGCTTACCAACAGGCTGGAGAATTTGAGCAGCGGTTCAATTACCGTTAACGGCAGGGATATCCAGTCCGTGGACGCGGTCAAGCTCAGGCAGTCCATGGGTTATGTTATCCAGGAGATCGGGCTTTTTCCGAATAAGACAATCGCCGAGAATATCGCCGTGGTTCCCAAGCTTTTGGGCTGGAGCAAAACGGATATTGAAGAGCGCGTGGAAAAACTTCTGCAGATGGTGCAGCTGATTCCCTCGGATACTTACCGGGATCGCTATCCGGCCGAACTTTCCGGCGGACAGCAGCAGCGGGTGGGTGTTGCCAGGGGGCTGGCCGCCGATCCGGAGATCCTGCTCATGGACGAGCCCTTCGGGGCCATCGACCCCATCAACAGGGAGCAGATCCAGGACGAATTCCTCCGGGTCCAGGCCAAGCTGAAAAAGACGATCGCCTTTGTCTCTCACGATATCCACGAAGCCATAAAAATGGGGGACAAGATCGCCCTGTTCGAAGAGGGCGAGCTGATTCAATACGATACTCCGGAAATAATCCTGACCCAGCCCAAGAATAAGTTCGTGGCCGATTTTGTCGGTTCGGACCGGGCCCTTAAAGTCCTGGGCATCATGCGGGTCAAGGAGGCCATGAACAAAAACCCGAAGAATATTGTTCAGGGAGACACCCCAGCTCCGGAGGCCCTCAAGTTCATGGAAGAGAAGAATATACGCTATGCCCTGGTCGTACACCGGGGCAAGCCCACGGGATACATAACCCGCAAGGATCTCAAATACGAGGAGGGGCCGGTCCGGGATCTGTCCGAGCGCTTCCCCACCTTTGTCCAGGACAAGACCCATCTGCGCGTGGCCCTTTCCCTCATGCTCATGCACGATCTTATTCTTTTGTGTGTCGTGGATGAAAACGGCGATCTACAGGGAACTATCAGTTACCAGAATATCCAGCATTCCATCCTGGATGTATACAACGACGAAACCGAGGAATAAGCCGGAGGCCGGTTATGGATGTATGGAATTTCCTGGTTGATAACTGGGACCGCTCACTTTATTTGACCTGGGAGCATATCTGGATTGTGGGGCTCTCCGTTTTGATCGCCACCTGCATCGGGGTGCCCCTGGGGATCATAATCACCAAGCACGAGAATCTGGCCAAGCGGGTTATAAACGCAGCGAATGTCTTCATGACCATTCCCTCCATCGCCCTTTTCGGGCTCATGCTTCCGATTTTGTCCACGTTCGGACAGGGACTGGGCAAGGTCCCGGCGGTCATAGCCCTGGTTTTGTACAGCCAGTTGCCCATAATCCGCAATACGTACGTGGCCATACACAATGTCTCCAACCCGGTGGTCAATGCGGCCAGGGGCATGGGCATGACCAACTGGCAGAGGCTCAAGGAAGTGGAGATACCCATTGCCGTTCCGGTTATCCTGGCCGGGCTGAGGACGGCAGCGGTCATGAATATCGGGATCGCGGCCATTGCCGCGTATATCGGAGCCGGTGGACTGGGCGTGTATATCCAGCAGGGCATAGACCGGGTTTACGAGTCCATGATTTTGAGCGGTGCTCTTTTGGTTTCCGTTTTTGCCATTCTGGTGGATGCGCTCATGTCCCTTTTGGAAAGCGCGATTACTCCCAAGGGAATCAAAATCCAAAGGAAGATGGGGAAATGATTACAGTACTCGGGAGGGCCTATCGTTTCGCACTTGTTTTTTTGTTGATCTATCTGGGGATCATGGCCCAGCAGGTCGGTTTGGTGGATTATCTGTCCATTCCCAGCAATTATGCCTATATGAACGCTCTCTTGTGGGAGCATGTCTATCTGGTGGCCGTAAGCATGTCTTTCGCCACCGCTGTCGGTCTGATTATCGGCGTAGTGCTCACCAGGAGGCGTTTCCGGAAATATACCGGCGTGGTCATGTATGTGGTCGGTCTGGGGCAGACAATACCCTCCCTGGCGGTTTTGGCCCTAATGATGAGCCTGTTGGGCATTGGTTCCAAAACAGCCATTTTCGCCCTTTTCGTCTATTCCGTTTTGCCCATAGCCAGGAATACCCTGGCCGGGATCTCGGCCGTGCCCCCGGAAATGATCGAGGCGGCCAAGGGGATGGGCATGCCCGGATGGCGGATTCTCCTGGATGTGGAGATCCCCAATGCCATGCAGGTTATGCTCACCGGATTTCGGGTGGCTTTGGTCATAAATATCGGCACCGCGGCCCTCAGCTATCTGGTCGGAGCCGGAGGGCTGGGGGACATGATTTTTACCGGGATAAGCCTGATGAAGACCGAGGTGCTTTTGGCCGGGGCCATACCCACAACACTTTTGGCCTTGTTTGCCGACTATTTGTGCGAGATTCTGACCCTACTTTTGGTGTCCAAGGGGCTCCGCCTGGAACAACAATAGCCGGGGGGTGAACGGAGCAATGAAGCGATTTTTAAGAAACCTTAATCACAGAACAATTCAACCAGATCAAGGAGGAAATAAAATGAGTGCAGGAAAAAGGCTACTATTTGCCGGGCTTTTGCTTATCAGTTTTTGCCTGGTGTTTGCCGGTTGCGGCCAGGGTAAAAAGGAAATAACCGTGGGCGGGAAAAATTTTACCGAACAGTTTTTGCTGGCTGAACTGGCTGCCGCTCTCCTGGAAGATGCCGGGTTCGACGTTACGGTCAAGACCGGGGTGGGATCGAGTATCGCCAGAAAGTCCCTGGAGAACGGTCAGTTCGATCTGTATTACGAATATACCGGAACAGCGTATACAGTGTACTACAGTCAGTCGGACAAGAGCATTATGACCAAGTCCGAAAAAGTATACGACTGGGTAAAGGAAAAGGATGCGCAAAAGGGCCTGGTGTGGCTGGAGCCGGTGAAGTTCAACAATACCTATACGCTTATGATGCGCAAGGATGAGGCCGAAAAAATGGGGCTGAAAACCATTTCCGATCTGGCCGCTTATCAGAATGAGAACCCCCGGGATTTGATATACGGAGTGGATTCCGAATTCTGGGAAAGACCGGACGGGCTTCAGAAACTCATGAAAGATTACGGATTCTCCGTGCCCAACGACAATGTAAAAAAGATGTCCATCGGGCTTACGTACAAGGCGCTTCGAGAAGGCCAGCTGGACGTGGCCATGGGCTTTTCCACGGACGGCCGCATAGCCGCTTTCGGGTTTGTTAATCTTGAGGACAATAAGAACTTTTTCCCGGTTTATAACCCGGTTCCCGTGGTGCGCAGGGAAGTCCTGGACAAGTATCCGGAGATAAGGGATATCTTGAAGCCTCTTGCCGAGAATCTGAACACGGACACCATGCAGAAACTTAACGCTGAAGTCGATGTCCAGCACAAGGAGGAAGGCAAGGTGGCCGAAGACTGGCTCAAGGAAAACAATCTCATTTAGTCGTTTCGCTTTCGCCGGCGATATCCGGATCAGGAAGATAAATAAATGGGGCCGGGGATTAAATCTCCGGCCCTTTTCTATGTGTTTATTTGCCGCGATTGATTGTTTTTTAAAATAGGAGTAGGAAGCCGGTCTTTAAGCATTGCTAACCCAATGTCCCCGCTCGGATGGGGAGGATAATTTTCTCTCGGCATGACGGGGAGGGAAAATTGGTTTTCCCGCAGGGCTACATAAATCCCTTAAGTAAAAAGACCATGACCAGGGCGGGCATGAGATTGGTTATCTTGATCTCTTTTATCTCCAGAAGATTAAGGCCCAACCCGAGTACGAGCAGGCCGCCCACCGCAGTCAACTGGGAGATAAGTGCAGGGGTGAAAACGTCTTGAAAATATCCGGCCAGGATCGTAATTGTCCCCTGGTAGATAAGTAGGGGGATAGCGGAGAACATAACCCCAGCTCCGTATGTGGAGGCCAGGGCTATGGAGGTGAAGCCGTCCAGAACCGATTTGGTCAAAATCAGGGTGGGGTCGTTGCGCAGGCCCTCGTCCAGGGCGCCCAGAATGGTAAGGGAACCGATGCAGTAGATGAGAAAGGCGGTTATAAGCCCTTGGGAAAAATTTTTATTTTTGGACCCGACCCTGTTTTTCAAAATGCCGGCCAGGCGGTTCAGATATTTTTCCAGATCCAGGGCCTCGCCGATCAAGGCCCCAATGAGGATGGAAAAGACCAGCAGGAGGATGTCCTCTACTTTAAGGGCCATCTGCATCCCGATTAAAAGTGTGGCCAGGCCTATGCCGTGGATAACGGTTTTATGCACCCTGTCCGGGATGCGGGTGCCCAGGCCGAGACCCACCGCGCTTCCGGCGATAACTGTCAGCGCGTTGACCAGGGTGCCTACCGGCAGGTTCATGCCTCCTGCTCCAGGGCTTGCATGAGGGAAATGGTCAGGTTCAGAAAGTCGGCCTCGGTGAGTATGCCCACCAGGCGCTCATCTTCAAGTACGGGCAAACAGCCGTATTTATGCTCCAAAAGGATCGCGGCCGCTTCTTTAAGTTCCGTATCCGGGTGGGTATGCCGGACGTCGGTGCGCATTATGCTTAAAATGGGTATGCTTGCGTCAAGCTCGTCCTGGGTTCCGGCGTCGATGTCGGCCAGCTTGGAAACCGTGGCGGAAAGAATATCCCGGTGGGTAACAAGACCGATAAAGCGGTCCTTATCATCCACGATCGGGATGTGTCGGATTCGGCCCAGTTCCATGATCGACCTGGCACTGGCCAGGGTGTCGGTCCGTCTGAGCGTGAATAGGTCCGTGGTCATCAGATCCTTGACCTGTAGCATGCCTACCTCCTTGTTGGTGCTGGATCTATATTGGCCCATATTTATAGGATGTGCAAGTAACTCTATCCCGGGTTTTGGTAAATGCAGTCTTATGACGCGATAATCTGCGGCGCCGGACCGGCCGGAGCCACGGCGGCGAATATCCTGGCCCGCCGGGGTATGAGCGTGCTTGTCCTGGACAGAAAAGAGTTCCCCAGGTTCAAGCTGTGCGGCGGACTTCTTACCTGGAAGACGCAGCGTTTTTTAACCCGGGTTATGGGCATTGACAGCCGGGAACTGGAGTCTTCCGGCGTCCTCCGGGGGTCTTTCTCCAAATGGGGCCTGGGGGTGAATGATTTGCCCCTTACTACCGGGGATATGCCGCATCCCTTTCTTTTGGTGGACCGCACGGACTATGACGCCCTTTTGGTAGAAAAAATGAAGCAAAGCGGGGCCCAACTTCGCTCTCCGGAAGGCGTGGTGGATGTAGAGCCGCAGAGCAAAGCGGTGGTCCTTAAAAGCGGGGAGCGGATCAAGGCCGAATTTATAATCGGCGCGGACGGGGCCATGAGCACGGTGCGCAGGAGATTGGCCGCCCGCGGGGCGGTCCGTCCTCCTTTTTCCAGGCGGGTAGCGCTGGCCCTGGAAATATATGTACCCCGCCGGGCCGGCTCTTTTGCCGATTTTCCCTGCATCCATATCGGCAAAGTCCCCAGCGGGTATTTCTGGTCCTTTCCGGGAAAGGATAAGCAGTGCCTCGGCGTCGGCTCCAGCAAGGTACGCAATGGACGGATGTTGAAAGGTATGTTTGCCGCATACTGCCGATCCTTCGGCGTGGATATTTGCGGCTGCAATGTCCGGGGGCATCCTCTTCCATATGGAGACTTTGAAGTCCGCCCCGGAAGCGGAAACATACTCCTTTGCGGGGATGCCGCCGGTCTGGCCGACCCCCTTTTGGGCGAGGGTATTTTTTACGCCCATTACTCCGCGCTGCTTGCCTGCCGGGCGATTCTGGAATCCGATACCCGCGGCGGCCGGGCCGCGGAGACCTATGCCCGCCTGATGCGGGAGATAGTGGGTGAATTGCGCTACGCCCGGTTGTGGCGTAATATGACCCTGGGCGTTTTAAGACCGTTTGATTTCGCCCTGTTCCGGCTTTTGGTCCGCAGATACAGCCGGGAGCTGGCGGAAACCATTCACGGGATGCGTTCCTTTAAATGTTTAAGGCCCCGGGAATGGACGGCTTTGGAAGAGTAGGCCTTGTTTTGCCTAAATTTCAGGCGGGCCCGGTCGGCGGTCCGGCACGGGTTGTGTATACTTAAATTGGGAGCAGAACCAGGAGTGAATATTGGCTATTGACCCCCGCCGCAGCCGGGAGCGAATGGTCCGGGAGCAGATTCAGGCTCGAGGAGTTTCCGACCCCGGAGTGCTGGCCGCCATGCAGACCGTTCCCAGGCATCTTTTTGTGGATGAGGCCCTTCGCGCCCAGGCTTACGGGGACTATCCCCTGCCCATAGGCTACGGTCAGACCATTTCCCAACCGTATATCGTGGCTCTTATGACCGAAATTCTGCAGTTGGCTCCGGACATGAAAGTCTTGGAGATAGGCACCGGCTCCGGGTATCAGGCCGCGGTTCTGGAAGAGATGGGCGCTTACGTATATACGGTGGAGCGTATAGAAACCCTGTATCAGAACGCCCGCCAGCGCCTAACCGAACTTGGCTATTCCCGGGTATGGACCAAGTTGGACGACGGGACAATGGGCTGGCCGGAAGAAGGTCCGTTCAACCGCATCCTGGTCACG
This sequence comes from uncultured Desulfovibrionales bacterium, assembly GCA_964614055.1. GTDB lineage: Bacteria > Desulfobacterota > Desulfovibrionia > Desulfovibrionales > Desulfonatronovibrionaceae > CAYNNQ01. Next base: position 25,278 of record CAZTKE010000002.1, read on the forward strand.
GCCGGTGGCCCACGCGTGCCGCAGTCTCTTCTGGACCAGTTGGCCCCGGAGGGCATTTTGCTTATCCCGGTGGGGATCAGCAAGCGCTCCCAGGCCCTGGTCCGGGTAAAAAGGACCAACGGCGGATACCAGGAAGAGAAGCTGGGCAATGTTGCCTTTGTGGATCTTGTGGGCAAATTCGGCTGGTAAGCGCGAAAATGATCATTTTGCGCAAATGGATGGACAAGCTGTGGGAACTGGCCGCCCGGCGGGGCGCGCGAAAAGTCCTGGCCGCGGTTTCCTTTACCGAGGCCGTGTTTTTTCCCATCCCTCCGGATTTGTTTTTGATCCCCATGGCCATGTCCAACCGGAGCAAAAGTTTTTCCCTGGCCTGGCTCTGCCTGTGGACCTCCCTTGTCGGGGGGGTAGCCGGCTATCTTCTGGGCTACTTCTTCATGCACTCCATTGGTTTCCCCATTCTTGAATTCTACGGACTCATGGCCAAGTATCAGGTCATCCACGAATGGTACAACCGGTATAATGCCTGGGCTGTCGCACTGGCCGGATTCACCCCGCTTCCGTACAAGGTTTGCACTCTGACCGCGGGGGCCTTTCAGATAAATTGGCCCGTGTTCGTCCTGGCCTCGGCCTTGTCCAGAGGCAGCCGCTTTTTTATTATCGCCGCTCTCATAAATTGGAAGGGGGAACAGGCCCGAATTTTTCTGGAAAAGAGATTCGACGCCCTTTTGATTGCGGCCCTGGTAGTCGGAATACTCGGTTTTGTGGCCCTTAAATTTTTATAAGCTGTCTTAGTCCGGGAATATGCGTGCTATGAGCAGGCATTGAGACGTGTATGGTGCCCCCTGATGCGGTTGTTCCGGACCGGGTGGAATTCAGAAAAGGCTCTATTATTTCAGGAGGTAGGAATGGAAAAAGAAACCCAAAATACAGCAAGGACAAAGGGCGGCACAGATGTCTCAAAAGCGATCCAGGACGAGGTAATCTCCTCCACCCTCTCTCATATCAAATACAAGATCTTCGTCATGAGCGGCAAGGGAGGGGTGGGCAAGAGCTCCATAGCCGCCAATCTGGCCGCAGCCCTGGCTTTACGCGGCAAGAGGGTGGGACTTTTGGATGTGGATATCCACGGCCCGAGCGTTCCCCGGCTTCTGGGCCTAAAGGGGCTTTTGGATACCAACGACAAGAATATGATCGAGCCCAAGAAATACAGCGAGAATCTGTCCGTGGTCTCCATGGAGTCTTTGCTCAAGGACCCGGACCAGGCGGTCTTGTGGAGAGGTCCCATGAAAACCTCGGTTATTCGGCAGTTTATTGCCGATGTTAAGTGGGGGGATCTGGATTTTCTGGTTGTGGATTCCCCTCCGGGGACCGGAGACGAGCCCATGACCGTTTTGCGGACAATTCCGGACGCACTGTGCGTGGTGGTCAGCACTCCCCAGGAGGTGTCATTGGCCGATGTGCGCAAGGCGATAAATTTTTTGCAATACGCCCGGGCCAATGTGCTGGGGATTGTAGAGAACATGAGCGGACTATACTGTCCGCATTGCCACAAGGAGATCGAACTGTTCAAAAAGGGCGGAGGCAGAAAATTGGCCGAGAAATACGGCCTGGATTTTCTGGGGGCCATTCCCCTAGATCCGTTGGCGGTTACCGCCGGTGATCGGGGCCGGCCGATCGTGATGCAGGAAGGGGACTCCCCGGCCAAGAAAGAGCTTTTGCAGCTTGCGGACAACGTGGCCACCGCCGCGGAAACCAGTTTGGAGATAGCTGTCGGGCCGGAATAAAAATTCGGGATTGACAAAAGGATGGGTTTTTGTTTTGGCCCGGTTGGACCGAATCCGGGAGACAAATAGCAAGTTTTGACTGCCTCATTTGGCAAAAATTTGTCCGACTCCGGGAAAAAAGGGGTTGCGTTTTAAAAAAGAAACGTCTATAAGACGCTCTTCCTTGCTGGCGTAGCTCAATTGGCAGAGCAGCTGATTTGTAATCAGCAGGTTGCGGGTTCGAGTCCCATCGCCAGCTCCAGGCCCAAGTGGAGGGGTTCCCGAGTGGCCAAAGGGAACAGACTGTAAATCTGTCGGCAGTTGCCTTCGGAGGTTCGAATCCTCCCCCCTCCACCATTTGTATTATTAGAGTAGGAGGCAGGTTTCCTGTTGCTGGACTACTCGGTTACAATGGCGGGAATAGCTCAATCTGGCTAGAGCATCAGCCTTCCAAGCTGAGGGTTGCGGGTTCGAGTCCCGTTTCCCGCTCCATTTAGCTAGTCTTGGCTGGCCCACGTAGCTCAGTCGGTGGAGCACTTCCTTGGTAAGGAAGAGGTCACCGGTTCAAGTCCGGTCGTGGGCTCCATTCGTCCAGTCAGTTATCCTTCCTCTGTTGTTATATATATTCTAAAAAGTAATAAACAGGACAAACTTAAATTTTTTCTAGGGGGTAGGTTATGAGTAAGTCCAAGTACGAACGCACGAAGCCGCATGTGAATATTGGAACGGTAGGTCATATAGACCACGGCAAGACGACGTTGACCGCCGCGATCACCAATGTATTGAGCCGCAGCGGCACGGGAAAGCATGTGGCCTTTGACGAGATAGACAAGGCTCCGGAGGAAAAGGAGCGTGGGATCACGATAGCCACGGCCCATGTTGAGTATGAGTCGGACGCGCGTCACTATGCGCACGTGGACTGCCCGGGTCACGCGGACTATATCAAGAACATGATCACCGGCGCGGCGCAGATGGACGGTGCGATACTGGTTGTGGCGGCCACGGACGGTCCCATGCCCCAGACCCGGGAGCATATACTTCTGGCCCGTCAGGTGGGAGTGCCGAGCATAGTGGTCTTTTTGAACAAGGTTGATCTCGTGGACGATGCCGAGCTTTTGGAGCTGGTGGAGTTGGAAGTCCGCGAGCTGTTGACCAAGTATGATTTTCCCGGGGACGACACACCGGTTGTTTCCGGCAGTGCTTTGAAGGCTTTGGAGAGCGAGGATGCGAACAGCGAAGACGCCAAGTGCGTTTGGGAGCTTCTCAAGGCCTGCGACGATTTCATTCCCGAGCCGGAGCGGGATATAGACAAGCCGTTTTTGATGCCCATAGAGGACGTTTTTTCCATTTCCGGTCGGGGTACGGTAGTAACCGGCCGAGTAGAGCGCGGAGTGGTCAAAGTGGGCAACGAGGTGGAGATCGTGGGAATGAAGGACACCACGAAGACGGTATGCACCGGAGTGGAGATGTTCCGTAAGATATTGGACCAGGGCGAGGCCGGGGACAATATCGGTGCACTTTTGCGGGGCGTAAAGCGAGACGATGTGGAGCGCGGCCAGGTTTTGGCGGCCCCTCGTTCGATTACACCGCACCGCAAGTTCAAGGCCGAGGTATATGTGTTGAACAAGGAGGAAGGCGGCCGTCACACTCCGTTTTTCTCCGGTTACCGCCCGCAGTTTTATTTCCGGACCACGGACGTGACCGGAGTGGTTACTCTTCCGGACGGAGTGGAGATGATCATGCCCGGTGACAATTCGACCTTTTTAGTGGATTTGATAGTGCCCGTGGCCATGGAGCCCGGTCTTCGTTTTGCCATCCGGGAAGGCGGCCGTACCGTGGGTGCGGGAGTCGTTTCCGAAATAGTGGAGTAGGATGATGCGCATTAATACTTTGCTTTCCTGTTCCGAATGCAAGAGAAGGAATTACGCTACTACCAAGAACAAGAAGAATACATCTTCCAAGCTCGAACTGAGCAAGTTCTGTCCGTTTTGCGGTCGTCATACCCCGCATCGGGAGCGCAAGTAGCATAATTTTGACATATTTGCAGGCCAGTAGCTCCAATTGGTAGAGCGCCGGACTCCAAATCCGAAGGCTGGGGGTTCGAGTCCCTCCTGGCCTGCCATAAAAAACAAATAATCAGGAACACATTTAACATATGGGCAATAAAAAGAAGCCAAGCAAGTCTCAACCGGAAACCCCGCAGGGAGTGCAAGGTTGGATTAGGCAGATGAAGGACTTCCTGGAGCAAGCCAGAGTTGAACTTAAAAAAGTGACCTGGCCCTCGCGGAAGGAAACTTTTACCACCAGTGCGGCGGTTGTGGTTCTGGTTGTTGTTGTTTCTTTGTTTCTCGGCCTGGCTGATTTTACCCTGGCCAAGATAATTGAGCTGGTATTGTCCTAGACGCGGTGGATGCATGCAGGATTCCAAAGCCAGATGGTACATAGTTCATACCTATTCCGGGTATGAGCAGCGGGTGGAAAAGACCATTCGGGAAATGATCAGGAAAGACCAGGAGGGCGGTCGCATCGAGGATGTGATCGTGCCCACGGAAAAGGTCGTGGAGCTGGTCAAGGGGCAGAAAAAGACCTCGACCCGGAAGTTTTATCCCGGATATGTGCTGGTCAAGATGTTTCTGGATGACGAAACCTGGCATGCTGTGCAGTCGATCCCCAAGGTTACCGGATTCATCGGAGGCAGAACCCGCCCCACTCCGCTTACGGACAAGGAGGCGGAGAAGATCCTGACCGCGGTTGAATCCAGAAACGAGCAGCCCCGCCCCAAATTCCATTTCGAACATGGGGACGAGGTCCGGGTTATCGACGGGCCGTTCGGAGGGTTCAATGCCGTGGTGGAGGATGTCAATTACGACAAGGGCAAGCTCAAGGTGACCGTATCCATATTTGGACGGCAGACCCCGGTTGAACTCGATTTTGTCCAGGTAACAAAAAGCTGAACAGGCTTTTGATAATATTAAGTTAAGGTGGTGTTGATATATGGCTAAGAAGGTCATTGCCAAAATTAAGTTGCAGATCCCGGCGGGTTCAGCGAATCCCTCGCCTCCGGTAGGTCCGGCCCTGGGCCAGCACGGTGTTAATATAATGGAATTCTGCAAGGCGTTTAACGCCAAGACGCAGGACGACAAGGGGATGATAACCCCGGTTATCATAACTGTTTATCAGGACCGGTCGTTCACTTTTATTACCAAGACTCCCCCGGCGGCAGTGCTTTTGCGCAAGGCGGCCAATATAGACAAGGGGTCTGGTGAGCCGAACAGGGACAAAGTGGGCAAAGTGACCCGCGAGCAGCTGGAAGAGATAGCCAATACTAAAATGCCGGACCTTACGGCGGTGGACATGGATGCCGCAGTGAAATCAATTGCGGGCACAGCGAAAAGCATGGGACTTGAAATAGAAAATTAGCTGAGGGGTGAGTCAGGCTATGCCTAAGCATGGAAAGAATTATATACAGAAGGCGGAAAAGATAGATACCTCCAGGAGGTATCCCCTGCAGGAGGGCATCAATCTGGCCCTGGACTCCTCGTATGCCAACTTCGACGAGACCGTTGACGTGGCCGTGGTGCTCGGGGTGAATCCAAAATATTCGGATCAGATGGTCCGGGGGGCGTGCTCCCTGCCGCACGGTCTGGGCAAGGATGTCCGGGTTTTGGCTTTCTGCAAGGGCGAGAAGCAGGAAGAGGCCAAAGAGGCCGGAGCGGATTTTGTCGGTGATGAAGAAATAATCGACAAGATTAAAGGCGGCTGGCTGGAATTCGATAAAGCCGTGGCCACTCCGGATATGATGGCCCATGTGGGAAAAATTGGAAAAATCCTGGGCCCGCGCGGTCTTATGCCCAATCCGAAAGCGGGAACGGTGACCTTTGATCTGGGAACGGCCATCAAGGAGCTTAAAGCGGGCAAGGTGGAGTTCCGGGTAGACAAGGCCGGAGTCGTACATGCCCCCATGGGCAAGGTTTCTTTCGGCGCGGACAAGATAAAGGAAAATTTGGCCCTTTTTATAGATTCCTTGCAGAAACTTAAGCCGTCCGCGGCCAAGGGCACTTATTTCCGGGGGATCTCCGTATCCACAACCATGGGGCCGGGCGTGAAAATCGATTCCAGTAATATTCGGGCCTTGGTGGAGAAATAGCCAATCAGGGAAAGGAGTCAGAGACAGCAGGTGGCTTAAGCGGCCTTAATTCCCTGCCGAGACCGCTTTGACTCTGTGCCCTATATATAAAGAGAGGTGTTGAGGTGAAAAGGGCAGAAAAGGCAAAAGTGATTGAAAGCCTGAAAACCAAGGCGGACAACTCCAAAATTGCCGTCGTGACCGACTTCAGGGGGCTCTCCGTGGAGGAGATGACCGGACTGCGCAAAAAACTGCGCGAGCAGGGAGTGGACTACAAGGTGGTCAAAAACACTCTGGCCGGAATCGCACTGAAGGATGGGCCGCACGACTGTCTGAGCGACAAGCTAGTTGAAAACTGCGGAATCGCATTCGGATACGATGATCCTGTTGTACCGGCCAAACTACTTACGGACTTCATCAAGAAGAACAAGAAGATGAAGACCAAGTTTGCCAGCCTGGACGGGAGCTATCTGACTGATGAGCAGGTTGACCAGCTTGCCAAGTTGCCGGGCAGGGAAGAGCTTCTGGGCAAGACATTAGGCACCATGAATGCTGTTCCCACCAATTTTGTCTGTGTGTTCGCCAATCTGCTTCGCAACATGCTTTATGCAATGAACGCCATTAAAGAGCAGAAAGAACAGGGATGAGTCAAAGTTTAAAGTTTTTAAGGAGGAACAAATGGCAGAGGTAACCAAAGAGCAAGTAATAGATTTTATTTCCAATATGACAGTTCTGGAGCTTTCTGAATTCATCAAGGAGCTCGAGGACAAGTTCGGCGTTTCCGCAGCCGCCCCGGTGGCTGCTGTAGGGGCCGCTCCCGCCGCGGGTGATGCTGGCGGTGAGCCTGAAGAAGAGCAGACCGAATTTGATGTTGTCTTAAAGGACGTGGGCGGCAACAAGATCGCCGTGATCAAGGCCGTAAGGGCCCTGACCGGTCTGGGCCTGAAAGAGGCCAAGGCCAAGGTGGATGAATTGCCTTCCCCCATCAAGGAAGCTGTAACCAAGGAGCAGGCCGAAGACGCAAAATCGCAGCTTGAAGAGGCCGGCGCATCTGTCGACCTTAAGTAAAAGCGACTTCCGTTTTTTAGTACTCTGTTTTAAGAGCGCAACTTCCCAGGGAGTATTGCGCTCTTAAAACATTTGTTTCTGGTGTCTAACTTTTTGATGCCGGTTTTGCATCCCAAATTAAGTTGTATCCCTACCTTAAAAAGAACATCCCTGCATGCAAGAGGATTGAAATGGCGCGATTCGTAAAAAATTTCGGGAAGATCAGAAGGCCTTTGGAAATTCCGAACCTGCTGAATCTGCAGGTGAACTCGTATAAAGAGCTTCTGCAGTTTGACGCTCCGCCCGAGAACAGAATGAATAAAGGGCTGGAAGCCGTCTACAGGTCCGTGTTTCCCATTGAGGATTTTAACAAGTCGGCCACTCTCGAATTTGTCAGTTATGATATGGGAGAGCCCAAATATGACGAGGAGGAGTGCATAACCAAGGGCCTGACTTACGAGGCCCCCATCCGCATCAAAGTCCGCCTTGTGGTTTTTGATGTGGACGAGGAAACCGAAAACAGGACCATTCGGGATATTAAAGAGCAGGATATATATTTCGGAACCATCCCTTTGATGACGAACAAGGGGACGTTCATTATCAACGGCACTGAACGGGTAATCGTCAATCAGCTGCAGCGTTCCCCGGGAATAATCTTTGAGCATGATTCCGGGAAGACCCACAGCAGCCGCAAGGTGCTTTACAGCTCGCGCATCATTCCCATGCGCGGCTCCTGGCTCGATTTTGACTTTGATCACAAGGATATCCTGCACGTGCGCATCGACAGGCGCAGGAAAATGCCGGTGACCATACTGCTCAAGGCCATGGGCCTTACCTCGGAGGAGATCCTTAATTATTTTTATGAGCGGGAGACACTGCGCATAGAGGGTGAGCGTGTTTTTCGCAAGGTGAATCCGGATCAGTACAGAAAGGAAATCGCCTACTCGGATATAACCGACAATGACGGAGAAGTGATTGTCAAGGCCGGGCGGCCGATAAACAAGAGACTGTGGAAGAAGATAATTTCTTCCGGAGTGGAGTTTATAGAGATAAATCCCTCGGAACTCAAGTCCAGCTATGTGGCCGAGGAGATAGTGGATGAAAATACCGGAGAAGTGATTGCCGAAGCCGGGGCCGCTCTGGACGGCGAGGTTTTGGTTGCCATCGAGGAGGCCGGGATAAAGGATGTTCAGATCCTTTACACTTCCGGGCAGGAAGTTTCTTCCTCTGTCCGGGACACCCTGCTTCTGGACAAGGTCCCGGATACCGAATCCGCCCAGGTTGAGATATACAAGAGATTGCGTCCCAGTTCTCCTCCTACGCCGGAGATCGCGGCCAGCTTCTTTGACAACCTGTTCCGCAACCCGGATTATTATGATCTGTCTCCAGTGGGCAGATATAAGCTCAATTCCAGACTGGGCTCGGATGCGCCCATGGACAAGAGGACCTTGAGCAACGAGGATATCCTCCTGACCCTGAAGCATTTGATTCGGCTCAAGGATACCCTGGGGCCGGCAGACGACATTGACCATCTGGGCAACAGGCGGGTGCGTTCAGTCGGCGAACTGGTGGAGAACCAGTACCGCATCGGGCTTGTGCGCATGGAGCGGGCCATTAAGGAGAGGATGAGCCTGCAGGAAGTGGCCACGCTCATGCCTCACGATTTGATAAATCCCAAGCCTGTTACCGCAGTACTCCGGGAGTTTTTCGGGACTTCCCAGCTCTCGCAGTTCATGGACCAGACCAATGCCCTGTCCGAGGTGACGCATAAAAGAAGGCTTTCCGCTCTCGGACCCGGAGGACTTACCCGGGAACGGGCCGGTTTCGAGGTCCGGGACGTGCATCCCAGCCACTATGGCCGGATTTGCCCCATTGAGACTCCGGAAGGACCGAATATCGGACTGATTGTCTCTCTTACCACCTACGCCCAGGTGAACGAGTTCGGCTTTATCGAGACCCCGTACCGGGTGGTGCGCGATTCCCGGGTGACCGACGAAATAGAATATATGGACGCGAACAAGGAAGCCGGGGAAATCATTGCCCAGGCCAACGCGCCCGTCGATGAAAAAGGGAGCTTCCTTAACGATCTGGTAGCCGCCCGGGTCAAGGGGGAGTTCGCCCTTGTCCGCAAGGACGAGGTTACCCTTATGGACATCTCCCCGAGTCAGATCGTGTCCATTTCCGCGGCTGTCATCCCCTTTCTGGAGCATGACGACGCCAACCGGGCCCTTATGGGCTCGAACATGCAGCGGCAGGCCGTGCCCCTTCTGCGGGCCGAGCTCCCGTTGGTGGGGACCGGGATGGAAGGGACCATCGCCCGCGACTCCGGGAGCTGCATTCTGGCCGAGGGCGACGGCATTGTCCGCTACGTGGATGCGGAAAGGATTGTTGTTTCCTACGAGAACACGGAAGTACATCCCAAAACCGGGGGTGTGGCTTCCTACGAACTGCAGAAATTTCACAAGTCCAACCAGAACAGCTGTTTCGGACAAAAGCCCCGCGTGTCCATGAACCAAAAGGTGCAAAAGGGCGACGTCCTGGCTGACGGAGCGGGGATCCTGGACGGAGAAGTAGCCCTGGGCAAAAACCTGTTGGTCGCTTTCATGCCCTGGTGCGGCTACAATTACGAGGACTCCATCCTTATATCCGAGCGGATGGTCAAGGAGGATGTCTTTACCTCGGTGCATATCGAGGAATTCGAGGTTGTGGCCCGGGACACCAAGCTCGGACCAGAGGAGATCACTCAGGATATCCCCAATGTAAGCGAGGAGATGCTCCGGGACCTGGACGACAGCGGTATCATCCGGCTGGGAGCCAAGGTGGAGCCGGACGACATCCTGGTGGGCAAAATCACCCCCAAGGGCGAAACCCAGCTCACCCCGGAAGAGAGATTGCTACGGGCCATATTCGGGGACAAGGCCCGGGACGTGAAGAATACTTCCCTCAAGGTCCCACCGGGAATTGAGGGCACGGTTATAAACGTCAAGGTCTTTAATCGCCGGTCCAGTGACAAGAATGAGCGGACCAAGGAGATAGAGGACGCTGAACTGGCCAGAATCAACCGCAAGGAGTCCCAGCATGTGGACGGCCTCACGGCCAATACGCGGGAAAAGCTGTGGAAAGTGATTTCCGGTAAGCGTCTGGACAAGACCCTCATGGGTAATAAGAAGAACCAGGTCTTGGCCGAGGCCAATTCCACTCTGAGCCGGGAGCTTCTGGATACCTTGCCGGTGAAAAAACTTTCCGGGGCGTTCTCCTCCAAAGAGGTCAACGCCGAGGTGGACGAAATAATTTCCGCATACAACGCGCAACTGGATTTTATCCAACGCGCCTATGACCTGAAGAGGGAAAAGGCCAGTGAAGGGGACGACATGCCCCCGGGCGTAACCAAGATGGTCAAGGTTTATATAGCGGTCAAGCGTAAACTCAGTGTCGGGGATAAGATGGCCGGCAGGCACGGAAACAAGGGAGTTGTTTCCAATATCCTGCCCGTGGAGGACATGCCGTTCTTTTCCGACGGCGTGCCCGTGGACATAGTCTTGAACCCTCTGGGCGTTCCTTCGCGAATGAATATCGGACAGATCATGGAAACCCATTTGGGCTGGGCGGCAAGAGAGCTCGGCAAGCAGTTGGGAGAAATGGTTGAACAGGGTACGGATCTGGTTCAGGTACGCAAGGAGGTGAAGGGTATATTTGATTCCCCCGAGGCCTCCGAACTGGTGGACAGCCTGGACGATGAAGATTTTGTCTCCTCGGTAAAGGAGATGAAAAAAGGCATAGTCACCAAGACTCCGGTATTTGACGGCGCGACCGAGGAGGAGATCTGGGGATGGCTGAAAAAGGCCGGCCTGAGCGACGACGGCAAGTCCGAACTCTATGACGGCCGTACCGGCGATCCTTTCCACGAGCGGGTTACAGTGGGCAATATGTATATGCTCAAACTGCACCATCTGGTGGATGAGAAGATCCATGCCCGGTCCACAGGCCCCTACTCCCTTGTTACCCAGCAGCCTCTCGGGGGCAAGGCCCAATTCGGCGGCCAGCGCCTGGGTGAAATGGAGGTCTGGGCCATAGAGGCCTACGGGGCCAGTTATCTTTTGCAGGAGTTCCTTACCGTTAAGTCCGACGATGTCGGCGGGCGGGTGCGCATGTACGAGAAGATAGTCAAGGGAGACAACTTCCTTGAGTCCGGCCTGCCGGAGTCTTTCAATGTGCTTATCAAGGAACTCATGGCTCTGGGTCTGGATGTGGAACTGCATCTGGATGAGAAGAAAAGGGGCCAATAGCCATAATCTCAATCCCATCAAAAGAGGGGTAAAAATATGACGCTCGACGATCTGTTCAGCCAGAGAAGCAACGCTTCAAACGTCAGCAGTCAGGAACTGGAAGGACTGCAGATCCGGATAGCCTCGCCCGAAAAGATCAGGGAATGGTCCTTCGGCGAGGTCAAGAAACCGGAAACCATAAACTATCGGACTTTCAAGCCGGAAAGAGATGGTCTTTTCTGTGCCAAGATTTTTGGCCCGGTGAAGGACTATGAGTGCAACTGCGGCAAGTACAAGCGCATGAAGCACAGGGGGATCGTATGCGAGAAATGCGGCGTGGAGGTCATAGCCTCCAAGGTGCGCCGCGAGCGCATGGGGCATATTGAGCTGGCCGCTCCTGTTGCCCACATCTGGTTCGTCAAGAGCCAGCCCTCCAAGATCGCCACCCTGCTTGATCTGACCATGGCTGATCTGGAAAAGGTGCTTTATTTTGATGCCTATATAGTCCTGGACCCGGGACAGACCTCGCTGGAGAAGAAACAGATCATAACCGAGGATCAGTACCTGCAGTATCTGGATCACTACGGCGAGGAGACATTCAAAGTGGGGATGGGCGCGGAGGCGGTTCTGGAACTTTTTGCGGACATTGATCTGGAAAAACTCCGGGACGAGCTGCGCGAGGATTCGTTCAAGACCAGGTCCCAGACCAAGAAAAAGAAACTGGCCAAGCGTCTGCGGGTGGTGGAGTCCTTTCTGGATTCCACGAACCATCCGGAATGGATGATTTTAAACGTGGTTCCGGTTATTCCCCCGGAACTGCGCCCCCTGGTCCCGCTGGACGGAGGACGCTTTGCCACTTCCGACTTGAATGATCTGTACCGCCGGGTGATAAATCGCAACAATCGTTTAAAGCGGCTCCTGGAACTGGGCGCCCCGGATATAATCATCCGCAACGAGAAGAGGATGCTCCAGGAAGCGGTGGACGCCCTTCTGGACAACGGCCGCAGGGGGAAGGCCATAACCGGAACCAACGGCAGGCCGCTTAAATCCCTTTCGGATATGATCAAGGGTAAGCAGGGCCGGTTCAGGCAAAATCTTCTGGGCAAGCGCGTGGACTATTCCGGCCGCTCGGTTATTGTTGTCGGCCCCAATCTTAAATTGCATCAATGCGGGCTGCCCAAGCAGATGGCCCTGGAGCTGTTCAAGCCGTTTATTTACGCCAAGCTGGAGGAACGCGGGGACGCCAGCACCATCAAGAGCGCCAAAAAGATGGTTGAGCGCAGGGACATGGTGGTCTGGGACGTCCTTGAGGACGTGGTCAAGGAATACCCTATCCTCCTCAACCGGGCGCCAACCCTGCACAGGCTGGGTATCCAGGCCTTTGAGCCCATTTTGGTCGAGGGCAAGGCCATCCGCTTACATCCCTTGGTGTGCACCGCGTTTAACGCTGACTTTGACGGTGACCAGATGGCGGTTCACGTGCCGTTGTCCATTGAGGCCCAGATCGAGTGCCGGGTTCTGGTCATGTCCACGAACAACATACTTTCTCCGGCCAATGGAGAGCCGATCATTGTCCCCACTCAGGATATAGTTCTCGGACTCTATTACCTGACCGTGGATCGCTCTTTTGAAAAGGGTGAGGGCAAGGCCTTTTACGGTCCGGAGGAGGTCATAGCCGCATACGACAGCAAGCATATAAGCCTGCATGCCCGGGTCAAGGTGCGTATTGACGGGGAGCTGGTGGAAACCACTCCCGGCCGGATAATCGTGGGCGAATTGCTGCCCGAGGGTGTGCCCTTTGAATTGGTAAACTGCCTTTTGAATAAAAAAACCATCGGCCGGCTGGTGGGGGAAACCTACAGAAACGCCGGGACCAAGGCCACGGTCATCCTTTGTGACCGGATAAAGGACTTGGGCTACGAATATTCCACCCGGGCCGGGGTGACCATTGGTCTCAAGGATCTGAAGATACCGGAGAATAAGCCCAGGTATCTGGACGCAGCCCAGAACGAGGTCAACCAGATCGAGCAGCAGTACCGGGAAGGGATCATTACCAGAACGGAGAAATACAACAAGGTGGTGGACGTCTGGACCAAGGCCACCAACGATATTTCATCGGAGATGATGAAGGATCTGTCCACGGACACGGTACGCGATGAAAAGACCGGGGAGGAAAAGACAGATGTCAGCCTCAATCCGGTATTCATGATGGCCAACTCCGGGGCCAGGGGCAACAAGGACCAGATGCGGCAGTTGGCCGGTATACGCGGACTCATGGCCAAACCCTCCGGGGAGATCATTGAGACTCCGATTACCTCCAGTTTCCGCGAGGGGCTTACCGTACTACAGTATTTTACCTCCACGCACGGAGCGCGGAAAGGTCTGGCCGATACCGCGCTGAAGACGGCCAACTCCGGTTATCTGACCCGTAGGCTGGTGGATGTGGTCCAGGATGTTGTGGTCTCCGAATTTGACTGCGGTACCGTGGACGGCATTGAAGTCTCGCACATGGTCAAGGCCGGAGAGATCAAGGAGCGGCTGCGGGACAGGATACTGGGTCGGATCAGCATGTTTGACATTTATGATCCGGAAACAAATGAACTCATTGTTTCCGGCAATCATCTGATTAACGAGGAAAAGGCGCAATGGATCGAAGACGCAGGGATTTCCAGCGTAACCATCCGTTCCGCTCTTACCTGTAAGAGCAAGAAAGGGGTCTGCTCCCTTTGCTACGGCCGGGATCTGGCCCGGGGGCATCTGGTCAACGTGGGCGAGACCGTCGGCATTATCGCCGCCCAGTCCATTGGCGAGCCCGGCACGCAGTTGACCATGCGCACTTTCCATATCGGCGGAACCGCCTCCAAGGAAATCGAGCAGTCCAGCATAACCGCCCAGAACAAGGGGCAGGTTGTCTTGTCCCGGGTGCGCACCGTGACCAACAAGGACGGGGAAACCATGGTCCTGGGCAAGAGCGGACAGATACGCATTGTGGACAACCAGGGCCGGGAAAGGGAAAAGTATTCCCTGCCTTCCGGGGCCCGCATCTTTGTCCAACATGAGCAAAACGTGGAAAAGGGCGCTCCGCTCGCGGAATGGGATCCCTTTAACGAGCCGTTCGTCACCGACGTGGAAGGGTATATCCATTTCTCGGATATTATCGAGGGCCGGACCGTGCAGGAAAAGGTGGACGAGACCACCAACCAGGCCACGCAGACGATTATCGAATACCGCTCCACGAATTACCGTCCAAGCATCTCCGTGTGCGACGAAAACGGCAACGTCAAGCAAAGACCGGGGACAAACTCGGAGGCGGTCTTCCATCTGCCGGTGGGCGCCATTCTCATGACCCGCGAGGGCGATCACTTAAGCGCCGGGGATATAATCGCCAGAAAGCCTCGGGAGACCTCCAAGACCAAGGATATCGTCGGCGGTCTGCCCCGGGTTGCCGAACTGTTCGAGGTGCGCAAGCCCAAGGATCAGGCCGTGGTCACGGAAATCGACGGCATTGTCTCCTTCGGGCAGGAATCCAAGGGCAAGCGCAAGATCCTGGTCACGCCGGAGACCGGGGATCTCAAGGAATATCTGATCCCCAAGGGCAAGCATATAACCGTTCAGGAAGGCGATTTTGTCGAGGCCGGTGAAGCCCTGACCGAGGGCAATCCGGAACTGCACGACATCCTGAAGATCAAGGGAGAAAAGCCCCTGGCCAAGTATCTGGTGGAAGAGATCCAGGAGGTTTACCGCTTTCAGGGCGTGCATATAAACGACAAGCATATCGAGATAATCGTCCGCCAGATGTTGAAGAAGGTAAATGTGATCAACCCCGGAGAAACCGGATTTCTGGTGGGCGAGCACGTGGACAAGGGCAGGTTTATGACCGCCAACGAAGCCTGTATCCGCGAAGGCAAGACTCCGGCAGTGGCCGAGCCTTTGGTTCTGGGTATTACTCAGGCTTCACTGAGTACGGAATCGTTTATCTCCGCCGCGTCATTCCAGGAGACCACCAAGGTGCTCACAGAGGCGGCCATGCGCTGCAAGAAGGATGAACTGAGCGGGTTGAAGGAAAACGTAATAGTAGGCCGGCTCATACCGGCCGGAACCGGATTCAGGCCGTATATAGAAAACGATGTGGAAGTCCCGGATCAGCCGGAGCGGGAAGACAAGTTCCTTGCGGAACTTGAGCAGGAAGATTATTCGGCCCAGAGCAGATAATACCCTAATATAAAAGGGTTATCTGCGGAATGGAGATCCGGGCCGCAAGTTTGGGGCTTGACATTGTTATGGCCATCAACTAAACGACGTCGGCTTCAGCAAGACGTCTAGTATGGAGGAAAGATGCCGACCATAAATCAACTGGTGCGAAAGTCCAGAAAGAAGATCACAACCAGTAAGAAGACTGCCGCCCTGCAAAAATGCCCGCAGAGGCGCGGCGTTTGCGTCCGTGTGTACACGACCACGCCCAAGAAGCCTAATTCCGCCCTGCGCAAGGTGGCCAGGATTAGGCTGACCAATGCCATAGAGGTAACGGCCTACATCCCCGGCGAGGGGCATAATTTGCAGGAGCATTCCGTGGTTATGGTCCGCGGCGGCCGAGTCAAGGATTTGCCGGGTGTTCGTTATACCGTGATTCGCGGAACACTGGATACCTCCGGGGTCCAGGACAGGCGCAAGAGTCGTTCCAAGTACGGCACTAAGCGTCCCAAATAGTGTGTTGAAGGAGTAGAAGATGCCACGCAAGGGTCCAGTACCAAAGAGAGAAGTGCTTCCGGATCCAGTTTATGGAAGCAAGCAGATTACCAAGTTTGTAAACAGGCTGATGCGGGACGGACAAAAGAGTGTTGCTGAAAAGGCCGTTTACGCGGCCCTGGAAGAACTGTCCGGTAAGACCGGGGATGACCCCATCAGGTCCTTTCAGCAGGTTTTGGATAATGTAAAGCCCCAGATGGAAGTCAAATCCCGCAGGGTGGGTGGAGCCACATACCAGGTTCCCATGGAAGTCCGTCCCATCCGGCAGGAGACTTTGGCCATCCGTTGGCTGGTAGCCAATGCCCGGGGCAGGGGAGAAAAGGGAGTCCGGGCCAAGCTGGCCGCGGAATTCATGGATGCATACAACAACCGCGGCGGAGCGGTTAAGAAAAAGGAAGATACCCACAGAATGGCGGAGGCGAACAAAGCCTTTGCCCATTACCGGTGGTAGATTCGGAGATTATCGTGCCACGAAAGATTGCCATAGATAAACAGAGGAATATCGGGATCATGGCCCACATAGATGCGGGCAAGACCACTACTACCGAGCGCATCCTCTATTATACCGGTGTGTCCCACAAGATCGGGGAAGTCCACAACGGCGAGGCCGTTATGGATTGGATGGAACAGGAGCAGGAGCGGGGCATTACCATCACTTCTGCGGCAACCACCTGTTTCTGGCGGGATTCCCGGATAAATATAATTGACACTCCCGGACACGTCGACTTCACGGTTGAAGTGGAGCGCGCTTTGCGCGTTCTGGACGGAGCGGTCGCTGTTTTCTGTGCTGTAGGCGGTGTCGAACCGCAGTCGGAAACAGTGTGGAGGCAGGCGGACAGGTATCGCGTTCCCAGGATAGCCTTCGTGAACAAGATGGACCGGGTGGGTGCGGATTTTTTCCATGTAGTGGACATGGTCCGGGACAGGCTCAAGGCCAAGCCGGTGCCCCTGCAGCTTCCGATCGGGAGCGAGGAAAATTTCCGCGGGGTTGTCGATCTGATCAATGCCAAGGCCATCATTTTCGACGAGCAGTCCCTGGGCAAAAAATACGAGTTTGCCGATATTCCCCCGGAGATGGAAGAGGAGGCGGAAAAGTGGCGCGCTCATTTGATTGAAGCCATAGCCGAAGAGGACGAGGCCCTTTTGGACAAATATATTGGCGGCGAGGAACTCACTGCGGAGGAAATTTCCGTGGGTATCCGCGCGGCCACGATCAATCTTTCCATTTGTCCCGTTCTGTGCGGGTCGGCCTTTAAGAACAAGGGTGTGCAGCCCCTTTTGGACGCGGTTGTCGACTACATGCCTTCCCCCCTGGACGTCCCGGCCATTCAGGGTACCGATCCGGACAGCGGGGAGACCGTGACCTGTCCCCCGGAGGATGACAAGCCCTTGAGCGCACTCGCCTTTAAGCTGGCTTCCGATCCTTTTGTAGGTCACTTGTCCTTTCTGCGTCTTTATTCCGGGCATATAGAGTCCGGCATGACGGTGGTAAACGCCTCCACCGGCAAAAAGGAGCGCATCGGACGCCTTCTGAAGATGCATTCCAACAAGCGGGAAGAGATCAAGGAGGCTTACGCCGGCGATATTGTAGCGGCTGTGGGCTTGAAGAACACGGCTACCGGCGAGACTTTGTGCGCGGAAAAACATCAGGTTCTTTTGGAGTCCATGGATTTTCCGGAGCCGGTTATCGAGGTGGCCATCGAGCCCAAGACCAAGACCGACCGGGACGCCTTGAGCGCGGCCCTGCAGAAATTGGCCAAGGAGGATCCCTCCTTTCGGGTCAAGACTGACGAAGATACCAATCAAACCCTTATTTCCGGAATGGGCGAGCTCCACCTGGATATAATCGTGGATCGGCTTACCCGCGAATTCAAGGTGGATGCCAATGTCGGTCAGCCCCGGGTGGCCTATCGGGAAACTATTACCAAGTCCGTGAAGCATGAAAATAGATACGTGAAGCAAACCGGCGGGCGCGGACAGTACGGGCATGTGGTTATCGAGGTCGAGCCCAACCAGGCCGGCGGTGGGTACGAATTCTCCAATTCAATTGTCGGCGGCGTGATTCCCAAGGAATACATACCGGCCGTGGACCATGGTATACACGACGCCCTGCAGAACGGCATACTTGCCGGATATCCGGTTGTGGATATCAAGGTCAAACTGGTCTACGGATCATATCACGAGGTTGACTCTTCGGAGCAGGCCTTTTACATAGCCGCCTCCATGGCCATCAAGGACGCCTGCCACAAGGCGGGCCTGGCCCTGCTTGAGCCCATCATGTTCGTTGAGGTGCTCACACCCGAAGAATATTTGGGAGATGTCATGGGCGATTTGAACGGCAGGCGGGGCAAGGTCCAGGGGCTCGAGCCCCGAGGCGGGACCCAGATCATTCGTTGTCATGTGCCTTTGAGTTCAATGTTCGGGTACGCCACTCAGCTGCGGTCCAAGACTCAGGGACGGGCCACATATTCCATGCAGTTTGATCACTACGAGCAGGTACCGGCGAGTATAGCCGAAGAAATTCTCAACAACTAGGGGGTAGGTTATGAGTAAGTCCAAGTACGAACGTACGAAGCCGCATGTGAATATTGGAACGGTGGGTCATATAGACCACGGCAAGACGACGTTGACCGCCGCGATCACCAATGTATTGAGCCGCAGCGGCACGGGAAAGCATGTGGCCTTTGACGAGATAGACAAGGCTCCGGAGGAAAAGGAGCGTGGGATCACGATAGCCACGGCCCATGTTGAGTATGAGTCGGACGCGCGTCACTATGCGCACGTGGACTGCCCGGGTCACGCGGACTATATCAAGAACATGATCACCGGCGCGGCGCAGATGGACGGTGCGATACTGGTTGTGGCGGCCACGGACGGTCCCATGCCCCAGACCCGGGAGCATATACTTCTGGCCCGTCAGGTGGGAGTGCCGAGCATAGTGGTCTTTTTGAACAAGGTTGATCTCGTGGACGATGCCGAGCTTTTGGAGCTGGTGGAGTTGGAAGTCCGCGAGCTGTTGACCAAGTATGATTTTCCCGGGGACGACACACCGGTTGTTTCCGGCAGTGCTTTGAAGGCTTTGGAGAGCGAGGATGCGAACAGCGAAGACGCCAAGTGCGTTTGGGAGCTTCTCAAGGCCTGCGACGATTTCATTCCCGAGCCGGAGCGGGATATAGACAAGCCGTTTTTGATGCCCATAGAGGACGTTTTTTCCATTTCCGGTCGGGGTACGGTAGTAACCGGCCGAGTAGAGCGCGGAGTGGTCAAAGTGGGCAACGAGGTGGAGATCGTGGGAATGAAGGACACCACGAAGACGGTATGCACCGGAGTGGAGATGTTCCGTAAGATATTGGACCAGGGCGAGGCCGGGGACAATATCGGTGCACTTTTGCGGGGCGTAAAGCGAGACGATGTGGAGCGCGGCCAGGTTTTGGCGGCCCCTCGTTCGATTACACCGCACCGCAAGTTCAAGGCCGAGGTATATGTGTTGAACAAGGAGGAAGGCGGCCGTCACACTCCGTTTTTCTCCGGTTACCGCCCGCAGTTTTATTTCCGGACCACGGACGTGACCGGAGTGGTTACTCTTCCGGACGGAGTGGAGATGATCATGCCCGGTGACAATTCGACCTTTTTAGTGGATTTGATAGTGCCCGTGGCCATGGAGCCCGGTCTTCGTTTTGCCATCCGGGAAGGCGGCCGTACCGTGGGTGCGGGAGTCGTTTCCGAAATAGTGGAGTAGGAATTAAGATATGGTAGCAATGAATAGTGATCGGATAAGGATAAAGCTGAAGGCATACGACTACCGCATGCTGGATAAGGCTGTGGCGGAGATTGTTGATTCGGCGAGGAATACCGGGGCCAGTATTGCCGGCCCTATTCCTTTGCCCACGCGGATTCGCAAGTACACTGTAAACAGGTCCGTACACGTAAACAAGAAGTCCAGAGAACAATTCGAATTAAGAGTACACAAGCGCATGGTGGATTTGCTTGAACCCACCCAACAAACCGTGGACGCCTTGGGCAAATTGAATCTGCCCGCCGGAGTCGATGTGGAAATAAAGCTATAGGTGAGGAAGTCATGTCCAACGGAATAGGTTTGATAGGAAAAAAACTGGGGATGACCAATGTCTTTGCCCAGGACGGGTCCTTTGTACCGGTAACCGTGGTCCAGGCCGGACCATGTCCGGTGGTTGATATGGCCACCAGGGATAAGCAGGGATACAATAGTGTGCAGCTCGGCTTTGATGAAGTGGAGCCGCATAAGTTGAACAAACCCGAGCAGGGCCATTTAAAATCCAAGAAAGCCGGGTATTTCCGTCATCTGCGCGAGTTCAGGGTTTCTGAACCAGGTGAGTATGAATCCGGACAGACCCTGACCGTGGAAGTGTTCCAGGCCGGGGAAAAGATCAAGGTAACCGGTCGCTCCAAGGGCAAGGGTTTTGCCGGTGTAATGAAGAGGTGGGGCTTTGGCGGCTCTCCGGCCACTCACGGGCACGAAAAGGTTCATCGGAGCACAGGGGCCATAGGCCAGTGCGCTGATCCGGCCCGGGTGTTCAAGGGCAAGAAAATGCCCGGCCAGATGGGAAACGCCAAGGTTACCTACAGCAAGGCGGAAATTGTCGATGTCCTGCCCGAGGACAATCTGGTTCTGGTTAAAGGCCAGGTTCCCGGTCCGAAAAACGGCATTGTCTATTTGCGCAAGCAATCCTAACGAGGCGGAAATGAAAACCAAAGTATATTCACAAGACAATGTAGAAGTCGGCGAGATGGACCTTGAGGACCGCGTGTTCAGCATTGAGGTTAAGCCGGAGATCTTGCACCAGGCCATGCGTTCGCACTTGGCTTCCTCCCGCCGGGGAACGGTCGGGGTCAAGACCAGGGGCACGATCCGGGGCGGCGGCCGCAAACCGTGGCGCCAGAAAGGAACCGGCCGGGCCAGAGCAGGATCCACCAGGTCTCCTTTGTGGACCGGCGGTTCAGTCATACATGGTCCCAAGCAGCGCAGCTACTCCTTTAAACTGAACAAAAAGGTACGCAGGCTGGCTTTGAAGATGGCTCTGTCCGCGCGTGCTCAGGATGGCAGTCTGAAGGTAGTGGACGAGTTCAGCCTGGACGAGATCAAGGCCAAGAAATTTGAGCAGATCAAAAACAGTCTGCAAGCAAAAAAACCCTTGATTGTTATCGACAAAGAATATAACAACCTTGTGCTTTCGGCGAGAAACGTTCCCGGAGTTGAGGTTGTGACCCATGACCAGGTCAATCCGTATTTGGTCATGAAGCACGGCGAGTTGATAATGGAACAAAAGGCTGTAGACAGCCTTCAGGACAGGTTGAGCTAGCCATGGAATTAACACAGGTACTAATCAGGCCGATAATTACGGAAAAGGCAACCGAGCTGAAGGATGCCACGGGAAAGGTGGCTTTCAAAGTCCATCCGGATGCCAATAAATATCTGGTCAAGCAGGCAGTGGAGTCCTTGTTCAATGTTGACGTGCAATACGTGAACATGGTCCGTTCCCGCCCCCGGGTAAGAAAGAAGTTCGGCCGCCGCGTCGGCAGGCAACCGGGGTACAAAAAAGCGTATGTAACTTTGTCGCCAGGCGACAAGATTGAATTTTTTGAAGGGGTTTAAGATATGGCGGTGAAAAAATTAAAGCCTACTTCGCCAGGCCGGAGATTCCAGACGGTTTCCGAGTTCAAGGAGTTGACCGCGGACAAGCCGGAAAAGTCCCTCACTGTGGGGATGTCCAAAAAGGCCGGGCGGAATGCCAACGGCCGAATTACTTCCCGCAGGCGCGGCGGAGGTGTGAAACACAGGTACAGGATAATTGATTTTCGCCGCAATAAGTTTGAGGTTCCGGCCCGGGTTTCATCCATTCAGTATGATCCGAATAGGAGCGCCCGCATCGCCCTTTTGACCTATCAGGACGGGGAAAAGAGATATATTCTGGCTCCAGTGGGGCTGTCAGTAGGCGATCAGGTCGTATCCGGGGACAAGGCGGACATCAAGCCGGGCAATTCCCTGCCCATGTCCAATATCCCGGTGGGGACCATAATCCATAATATTGAGTTGAACCCGGGGAGCGGGGCCAAAATGGCCAGATCCGCGGGAACCTATGCCCAGCTTACAGCCAAAGAGGGAAAATATGCCCTGCTTCGTCTTCCTTCCGGGGAGACACGCAAAGTGCTTAAGACCTCCAGGGCGACTATAGGTCAGGTAGGCAATGTAGAGCACGAGAATGTGAAGATAGGGAAGGCAGGCCGCAATCGCTGGCTGAACCGCCGTCCCAAGGTCAGGGGCGTGGCCATGAATCCCATAGACCATCCCCTTGGCGGTGGTGAAGGTCGCAGCTCCGGTGGACGGCATCCTGTCAGCCCATGGGGTATGCCGACTAACGGCTACAAGACTCGGGACAGAAAGAAAGAGACTAACAGACTGATAGTAAAGCGGCGCAACAAGTAGAGTGGGAGTTAAGTATGCCTAGATCAATTAAAAAAGGGCCATTTGTTGACGATCATCTTCTTGCCAAGGTGGACAGGGCCATTCAGTCCAACAGCAGCAAGGTTATAAAAACTTGGTCCAGGCGTTCGACAATTGTTCCGGAAATGGTCGGTCTGACTTTTGCCGTGCATAACGGAAAGAAGTTCATTCCGGTGTTTATCTCCGAGAACATGGTGGGACACAAGCTCGGGGAATTTGCTCCTACCCGGACCTACTACGGACATGCGGCCGACAAAAAGGCGCAGGGAAAAGGCAGGAGGTAGGTGAAAAGTGGAAGTTAAGGCCAAAGCCAATTATCAGAGAATCTCTCCGCAGAAGGCCAGGTTGGTTGCCCAAAATATAAAGGGTAAGTCAGTCGAGGATGCTCTGAATACTTTGAAATTTACACCGAAGAAGGCGGCATCCATGCTGGCCAAGGTGTTGAATTCAGCCATGTCCAATGCGGAACAGAATTACAGCCTTGATCTGGACGACTTGTACGTCAAGCATGTCCAAATCGATGGCGGACCGAGCTGGAAGAGAATCAGGCCCAGGGCCATGGGCAGGGCAACTAGAATCCTGAAAAGAACCAGCCACATAACAGTTATAGTGGACGAGCTATAGGAGGGCTTACATTTTGGGTCAGAAAGTAAATCCCCTGGGATTCAGATTAGGCTACAACAAGGATTGGACATCCCGCTGGTTTAGTCAGGAAAATTATGCGGCGAATGTATTCGAGGACGACAAGATACGTAAATACGTAAAGTCCAAGATATACCACGCCGGAGTATCCAAGATTGAAATTGAGAGAGCGGCAGACAAGATAAGACTTATTGTCTATACTGCCCGCCCGGGAATAGTCATAGGCCGGAAAGGTTCGGAGATAGAGAAGCTGCGTCAGGATTTGAAGAAAAAGTTCGGACACGAGTTTGCCATTGAGGTAAACGAGATTCGCCGTCCGGAAATCGACGCCCAGCTTATAGCTGAAAACATCGCTTTGCAGCTGGAAAGGCGGGTTGCTTTTCGCCGGGCCATCAAGAGGAGCATCGGTCTTGCCCGGAAGTTCGGGGCGGAAGGCATCAAAGTGTCCTGCGCCGGCCGGCTGGGCGGGGCGGAAATCGCCCGCACCGAATGGCAAAGGGAGGGCCGGGTCCCTCTGCACACTTTACGTGCGGACATTCAGTACGGATTAGCCGAAGCCAAGACCACATACGGTAAAATCGGGGTCAAGGTTTGGGTATATAAAGGTGATATACTCGACGAGGTAAGCTAGATATGTTGAGTCCCAAGAGAATAAAACATCGCAAGCACCAGAAGGGCAAGCTGAAGGGCAGGGCTACCCGCGGCACCAGTGTTAGTTTCGGAGATATAGGTCTTAAGACTCTGGAGCACGGCAAGATCAGCAACAAGCAGATTGAGTCCGGCCGAGTGGCCATGATGCGCCATATAAAACGCGGCGGTAAAGTGTTTATCCGCATATTTCCGGATAAACCGGTCACCGCAAAGCCCGCGGAAACCCGTCAGGGTAAGGGCAAGGGCGCTCCGGAAGGATGGTGCGCTCCGGTGAAGCCCGGCCGCGTTCTGTACGAAATCAAAGGCGTTAACCTGGAATTGGCTCGTGAGGCCCTGAAGCGCGCCTCGTACAAACTTCCGGTAAAAACAGTCATAGTGGAAAGGGAGGCCTAAGATGAAGGCCGAGGAAATCAGAAAAGAAAGCACGGACAAGCTGCAGGAAAAGTTGGCCGGTTATAGGCAGGAACTATTTAATCTCCGCTTTCAGCATGCCACTGCACAACTGGAGAATACGCAGCGCCTTTCGGCAGTCAAAAAAAATATTGCCCGGATACTGACAGTTCTCAGGGAAAAGGAAATGGAGAGCGTAGATGAGTAGTTCAGTGGGAAATGAAAGAAAAAAACGGAACATGGTCGGTTTCGTGGTCAGCGACAAGAACGATAAGACCATAGTTGTTCGCGTCGAAACCCTGGTCAAGCATCCGTTGCTTAAGAAGTACATCCGCAGGCGGAAAAAATTCATGGCCCATGATCCGGAGAATGAATGCAAGCAGGGTGACAAGGTCAGGATAACAGAACACCGTCCTTTGAGTGCCAAAAAGAGATGGCATCTAACCCAAATTATTGAAAAGGCAGTATAGGTGGCTTAAATGATACAGGTAGAATCCAGACTGAGCGTAGCCGACAATTCCGGTGCGAAAAAAGTCGCCTGTGTGAAAGTGCTTGGCGGCAGCAAGAGAAGGTACGCCTCCATTGGGGATCTTATTGTTGTCACAGTGAAGGATGCCATGCCCAATGCCAAGGTCAGAAAGGGTGATGTTTACCGGGCGGTGATTGTAAGAACCAAGAAGGAAATCAATCGGTCGGACGGGACCCTGATCCGGTTCGATAATAATTCGGCTGTTCTTTTGAATAAAAACAATGAGCCGATTGGAACGCGTATTTTCGGCCCGGTGGCTAGAGAACTCCGGGGTAAAAATTACATGAAAATAGTTTCTCTTGCTCCAGAGGTGCTTTAAAATGGGTTTAAAAATCAAGCAAAATGACAAGGTCCATGTCCTGCAGGGCAAAGACAAGGACAAGGTGGGCAAGGTCAAAAAGGTCTACAAGGACAAGGGCCAGGTGCTCATCGAGGGGGTGAACATGGTCAAAAGACATGTAAAGCCCAACCCATATAAGAATGAGCAGGGCGGAATCGTGGAAAAGGAAGCCCCAATTAATATTTCCAATGTCTCCCTGGTTTGTGATTCCTGTTCGGAAAAGACCCGGGTGGGATTTAGATCCACCAATGACGGGGCCAAGGTAAGATACTGCAAGAAATGCAACGAGACGATAAAGTAGGACACGCCATGATTCGACTTCAAAAGGCATACAACGAAAACATAGCGCCAAAGCTGCTGGAAGAGTTCAATTATTCTTCCTCCATGCAGGTTCCTCATTTGGAAAAGGTTATTCTGAATATGGGCCTGGGTGAGGGTAGTCAGAACAACAAGCTCATTCAGGATGCAGTAGAGGAGCTGTCCTTGATAGCCGGCCAGAAAGCAGTGATAACCAGGGCCAAGAAATCAATAGCCGCTTTTAAGTTGCGGGAAGGCATGCCAGTGGGCTGCCGGGTTACTCTCCGCCGGGCCGGAAAGTGGGCCTTTCTGGATAAGCTGATAAATATCGCCCTGCCCCGTGTTCGCGACTTTCGCGGCTTACCGGACAGAGGTTTTGACGGCAGGGGAAATTTCACACTCGGGCTCAAGGACCACACAATTTTTCCGGAAATTGATTTGGACAAGGTGGATCAGGCAAAGGGCATGAACGTGACTATTGTGACTTCTGCCACCACGGATAAAGAAGGCAAGACTCTTTTAGAGCTTCTTGGCATGCCTTTTAAGAAGTAAGGAGGACCAGTTTTGACAAGAAAAGCGTTAATGGCCAAAGCCAGGAGAAAACCTAAGTTTTCTTCCAGAGGCTATAATCGTTGTCCCATATGTGGCCGTCCCCGCGCTTTCATCCGCAGATTCGGCATATGCCGGGTGTGCTTCCGAAACAAAGCGCTCAATGGTGAACTACCGGGCGTACGCAAATCCAGTTGGTAATATCAGGAGTTATATATGCCGGTTTTAGATCCAGTAGCTGACATGCTGACCAGAATTCGCAACGGACATCAGGCGTTGCTTTCCAGTGTAGATATCCCTCAAAGCAAGGTTAAGTCGGCCATAGCCGAAATCCTGAAGCAGGAAGGCTTTATTCAGGATTACCAGGACCAGGGAGAGAATATAAGAATCAGGCTTAAGTATATTAAGGGCAAACCGGCTATAAACGGGTTGACCAAGATCAGTAAGGGCTCCAGGCGCAAGTATGTCAAGCTGGGAGAGATTCCTGACGTGAATAATGGGCTGGGAGTCTGTATTCTTTCCACTTCCCACGGGATAATGGAAGGCAAGCAGGCCAGGAACGATTCTGTTGGCGGCGAGTTAATCTGTGAAATCTGGTAGAGGTATCATATGTCGAGGATAGGTAAACTTCCTGTGCAGATTCCGGACAATGTCGAGGTGAATATCTCGGAAGAGATTGTGGACGTTAAGGGCCCTAAGGGTAATCTTAAGGTCGCCACCCACCCGAGCATAAATCTTGTTCAGGAAGGAAGTGAAATAAGAGTGGTTCCGGTGGACAACAGCATTACTGCCCGCGAGCAGTACGGACTGCGGCGGACCCTTCTGAACAATGCTGTCCAGGGTGTGCATTCCGGATTTTCCAGAACCCTGGAAGTTGTTGGTGTCGGATACAAGGTAGCGGTTAAGGGCGATACGGTTGAACTCAATGTCGGCTATTCCCATCCGGTGAATTTCAAGCTTCCCCAGGGGGTCGAAGCCTCTGTCGAGGGGAGCAAGGTTACAGTCAGCGGCATAGATAAGCAGCTTGTGGGCGAAACCGCCGCCAAGATGCGCCGCGTAAGGGCACCGGAACCCTACAAAGGCAAGGGGATCAAGTATCTTGATGAGGAAGTCAAGCGCAAGGCCGGCAAGTCCGGTTCAAAATAGGCTGGTTTGGTGAAGCAATATGAATAAGAAAGATCAACGCTTAAAGAGAAAGGTCCGGATCCGGAAAAAGATTTCCGGGACCGCGGATCGTCCCCGGCTGGTAGTTTTCAGGTCTAACAGGTATATTTCCGCCCAGGTGATAGACGATACCCGCGGATATACGCTGACTTCATTTTCCAGCGCCAAACTGGACGGCGAGGCCAAATTGACCTGTGAAACCGCCAAACAGGTAGGCACTGAGCTGGCCAAGCTGGCTCAGGAAAAGGAGATCTCTTCCGTTGTTTTTGACCGCAACGGTTATTACTATCACGGCAGGATCAAGGCGCTTGCTGACGGGGCCAGGGAAGCCGGTCTAAAATTTTAAGAGGTAGACATGGAACAGAATCCGCTAGAGCTGACTGAGAAGATTGTACATTTGAATCGGGTTGCCAAAGTTGTAAAAGGCGGACGCAGATTCGGCTTTAGTGCCCTGGTAGTGGTTGGCGACGGCAATGGAACCGTTGGCTACGGTATGGGCAAGGCCAATCAGGTCCCGGAAGCTATTCGCAAGGCCACGGAAAGGGCGCGCAAGAATATGGTCAAAATCGCTTTGCAGGGATCGACCATCCCTTACCAGGTTACCGGGAGATTCGGTGCCGGAACCGTACTTTTGAAGCCGGCCGCACCAGGAACCGGGATAATCGCCGGTGGTCCTGTCCGTGCTGTCATGGAAGTTGCCGGGGTCAAGGATATCCTGACCAAGACCATCCGGACCAACACCCCGCACAATGTACTCAAGGCAACCATGGAGGGCCTTCAGGGCATAGTAAGCGCGGAAGAGGCCTCCCGCCTCCGGGGAAAGGAAATCACCTACGCCCACGGGTATAACTAGTGAGGTTATAAGACATGAAGATCAAGCTTTTGCGCAGCTTCATCGGGCTGACTCCTGCACAGAGAAAGACACTCCGGGCCCTGGGGCTGAAAAAGGTCAACCAGGTGCGTGAAGTTGCCGACAATCCCTGTATGCAGGGGATGGTGAACAAAGTTAAGCATTTCGTCGAGGTAAGCAAGTAATGCAGTTACACGAACTATACCCGTTTGATGAGGAAAGGAAGAACCGGAAACGGCTGGGCCGCGGATCCGCTTCCGGCTGGGGATGCACCAGCGGGAAGGGTAACAAGGGCCAGAATTGCCGTGCCGGTGGCGGTGTGCAGCCCTGGTTCGAGGGCGGGCAGATGCCTTTGCAGCGCCGTGTGCCCAAGCGCGGTTTCAAGAACAAGTTCCGGGTCAAATACAAGGTGTTTAATCTGGATCAGTTGCAGACTCTTTTTCCGGGAAAAAAGGAAATATCCCTGGAGGACTTTTATTCCCGCAAGCTTTTGAAGCCAAACGAATCAGTGAAGATTCTGGGAAAGGGCGAAATGCCCGAAGGGATTCAGATTACAGCGCACAGGTTTAGCAAGACCGCTGTGCAAAAGATTGAAAACGCCGGGGGAACCCCGAAGCAAGTGGAAGGTTAATTTTGGCTGCAGGAGGAAATACCGGTCTGTCTGAACTAAAAAGGCGTATCCTTTTTACCTTTTTGTTGCTGGCAGTCTACCGGGTCGGCATACATGTTCCCATTCCCGGGATTGACGGTCAGGCAATGGCTGATTTTTTCAGCAATGCCCAGAATACTCTTTTCGGGCTGTTTGACATGTTCTCCGGAGGTGGGCTGACCAGGCTGTCCATCTTTGCCCTGGGCATAATGCCGTATATTTCCGCCTCGATTATTATACAGCTTTTAACTGTTGTAAGCCCCGAACTCTCCCGGCTGAGCAAGGAAGAGGGACAGGCTGGCAAGCAAAAGATTACCCAGTACACCCGGTACGGCACGGTCCTCATAACCCTGGTCCAGGGCATAGGAATAGCCATTGGCCTGGAGAGCATGACCAGTCCGACCGGGGCTCCGATTGTTATTGATCCGGGGTGGGCTTTCCGGATTATAACCGTGTTTACCTTGACCACTGGGACCATATTTTTAATGTGGCTGGGGGAGCAGATAACAGAGTTCGGCATTGGCAACGGCATATCCCTTATCATTTTTGCCGGGATTGTGGCCGGTTTGCCCTCGGCCCTGGGCAAGAGCTTCCGGCTGCTATCCGCCGGGGAAATCACCCTTTTTGTCGCCCTGTTTATTTTGATTATTCTGATTGGCGTTCTTCTGGGGATAGTATTTGTGGAGAGGGCCCAGCGCCGGATTCCCATACATCATGCCAAGCGGATGGTGGGGCGCAAGATGTACGGGGGGCAATCCAGTCATCTGCCGCTTCGGCTGAATACAGCCGGTGTAATTCCGCCGATTTTTG
>CAZTKE010000003.1:0-5561 GCA_964614055.1 uncultured Desulfovibrionales bacterium
CTAAAAGGGATTTTCTCCATTCCGTTCTTGCCGCTTCCGGGGTAGCGGCTCAGGCCGAGCCAATTCCGGCCCGGCCCAAGGCCTGAGTGATATCGGCCCTGGCCTGCCGGGTAGGCAGGCCCCGAATCTTTTCAAAAACATCCCTGCAGACCGCAAAATCCAGATCCTCGACCAGGCTGATGGCCTGTACTTCATCTGCTGCGTGGGGAAATTCGCCCTTGGCGGCGGGCATCTCTTCCTTGGCGACCAGTTTGTTGTAAATCAGGGCCTGGGCGGCCAGCCGATCCGGTTTGGGACCGCTGGCCCGGGGTTTGCGGTAATACAGCCAGGTAAGCCTATCGCCCGGGCTCAAAGGCTGGCGTCTGCCGCACAGCTTCATATACACCGGCTCCAGTACATACTTGACCCGCGGTTTGATTCCCAGTTGAATCAGGTTCTTTATCAGGGCCAGATGGATATATCCGGCTTCTATGTATATATTTTTGTTTTTGTTGTTTATTTTGTTTAAGGCTTCGGCCCGCATTTTGTCCCGGAGCGCGCCCCGGCTCGCGTCCGCACGGGCAAAATCCTGCACTGCCCGCACCAGACCGGAAAAGTCCCTTTTGGTGCTGGAGCGGTAAAAGGCCAGAAGTTCCCTGGTCCACACATGCTCGGCGTTGTAAACGCTTTTACCCGGATCTTTCCGGATCTCCTGCGGGGTTCCCCCGGAAGCGAAAAATTCGTGAATAAGAACCAGCTCATCCATGAATGGGTCTATCTGTCGGAATTCAATCCCCTTGCCGAACATTTCGCGCATGGCTTTGCAGCTTTGTTCGGCGTATCCGGGAAATCCGAAATCAGTGAGCTGGAGATAGGTGTCGATTGCAAGTGCCCCCCGGAGCATGTCCCCGAATCCGGGGGTTTGCGGTTCCTCCAGGACAACCATGTCCTGGGAGCGCATCATTTCCGTTGCCAGAGGGAGGCTTTCCTGCCTGTAGGTGGTAAGACCCAGCGTGATCATGACCGAATCCAGAGGGCTATGTGTGTCCAAAAAGCAGTAGATATTCAAAAGTCTTGCCCGGAGAGTGGACGTCTTCAGCGGCACTGGACATCCTTATTTCAGCCTCATCCGGGTTTGATGCGTTTTCCCGGCGGATCATCTTTTCGGGAGTCTGGTCTTATCCCTGATAGTACCTCCTCTTGATCCCGGGGATTTCCTGCTTGATTTCTCGCAGTCGCTCCCGGCTCAGGGGATGGGTGGAGAGCCATGCCGGCGGGTTTTTTTCATCCTTGTTCTCTTCCATCATCCGTTCCCAGAAGGCGACCGCTGCTTCCGGGTCGTATCCGGCCTTGGCCATGAGAATAAGCCCGATGTGGTCGGCCTCGTATTCGTGAGTCCGGCTGTACGGCAGGATCACCCCCAGCTGGGCGCCTATCCCGTAGGCCTGCTGAAAGACCCGGGCCGCGGTGGGATCGCTCATGTCCAGGACAATGCCCGCCGCCTGGCCGACCAGGGCGGTCCCCAGCTGGATGGACATGCGCTCCGCCCCGTGCCTGGCGATGACATGGGCGATTTCATGGGCGATGACCGTAGCCAGTTGGGCGTCTGTTTCCATTATTTCCAGAAGGCCGCGGTAGACAAAGACTTTTCCCCCGGGAAGGGCAAACGCGTTTAAGACATCCTTGTCCACCACATTGAATTCCCATTCATATTCGGAGTCTGTTTGCGCGGCGATGCGCCCGCCTACCCGCTGCACCCGGTTAACCAGTGCCGGGTCCTCGCTCAAAGGCTCTTCCTTTTTTATCTTCTGGGAAGCCTCTTGGCCCATGGCCACTGTCCGGGACTTGGGGACCATGATGAATTGGGAGCGCTGGGTATGCGGGGCCGTGGCGCAGCCCGCGGATAGAACAAGAAGAAGGAAAAAAGCGCAAAAGAGGCCTTTAAAACAAAGCGGTTTTTTCTCTGGATGTATTTTCATGCCCACAGTCTAGCAAAAGCCGGGGATGTACTCAACAGGCAGCCCGGGATGCGGATTGTGCACCAGGGTCTTTTAAATTATGTTTGTTTTTAGGAGGGAGGACAAATATCCGGTTTGCGGTTTTGTCCGGGACAAAGGATTTTAAAATCGCGGGCCGGCTAAGGGAGAAAAATGATGCACATTGAGATCCTGGGCTCCGAGTCCCTGGGGGTGCGCGGGCTGTGCTGCTTTGTGCGCATCCCGGGGAGAAAGGTGTTGGTAGATCCGGGCATCGCCCTGGGATACATGCGGCATAAACTGCAGCCTCACCCGTTTCAGATCGCCGTGGAAGAGCGGATAAAAAGGCGCATCCTCGCCTGTTGGCAGCAAGCCACGGATATTGTTTTCAGCCATTTTCACGGCGACCATGTTCCCCTTGCCGACGCCAATCCCTATCAGCTGCATATAAACGAGGTGATCGGCCTTAATCCTGAGGCGATGTTCTGGACCAAGCCCAGTAGCGCCTTTTCCAGCCTGGAAGAAAAAAGGGCCGGGGACCTGACTTCCTCCCTGGGCGTTGATTTTATAAGCGGAGCAGACCCATCCGAAAAGATAGAATTTGCCGGTCCATTCCCGCATGGGCCTCAAACCAGCTCTGAATCCGTGATCATGACCAGAATCGAGGCGGACAAAGTGTTTGTTCATGCCTCGGACATTCAGCTCCTGAGCGGGGAAGCGGTCTCCCGGATACTTGAATGGAGCCCGGATGTGGCTCTGGTGGACGGGCCGCCCCTTTATCTCGCCCGGCTTTCGGAAAAAGAGGTGAATATGGCCTGGGAAAATGCGATTCGGCTTGCCCGGGGAGTAGATTGCCTGGTTCTGGACCACCATTTGATGCGGGACAGGCAGGGGATTGAATGGCTGGAAAGACTGTCGCGCATATCCGGCAAAATTGTAATGTGCAGCGCGGACTTTATGCGCAGGCCGAGGATGCTTTTGGAAGCGGACCGGGAAGACCTTTATGCGCAGATGCCCGTGTCCGGGCACTGGCATGAGGATTACGCAAAAACCCGGGGAGGGGCGGATGCGTACTGGAATCTGGCCCGGAAGCGCTATGCCTGCTACCGTCTGGACCACTGTTTCCCGGCGGAGGAAAATTTTCGAACCAAATAGCGTGTTTTTAGCCTTTAAGGCCCTGTCCTAAAAGACAAACACCCGGTATTCCGGATCGGTCATAAGGGCAATTAATTCCGAGCCCCCGCTTATCTTGGACCCGGCTATTATATCGTCCGGACCCACATAGCGCTTGTCCGCGCAGGCCTTGCATACATGCAGCATTCCCCCGTTATCCACCAGGTTCTTGATCATCTCGTTCATGTCCTCGCCGGTGGTGGAGCGGATTCCTTCGGCCATGCCCAACTGGGCCCAGTGTATAGCGTCGTCGATCAAAGCGACCTCGACGTGGTTGCCAGCTTGCGCGGTCAGGGCCGCGAACTGCATGGCCCGGGTGGCCCCGCCGGATTTCTCAAAGCCCTTGCTTATCATGTACAGGCATTTCATGTTCTTCCTCCTTTTAATCTTAATTCTAATAATGGCGGGAATGCCTTAAGCAGTCAATGATTTTTGCTTTGAGGGAAGCTGTAAATATTTTGTGGCTAATTCGCCTTGGAGGAAAAACTGAGCACGAACTCCCCGGCCCGGTATTCGGACCAGTAAATGTTTTCCCCTCCGGGGAGGTGGAATCCCACGTGTCCGCCGTAACGGGGTGTTTCCAGGAATATGTGCGGGTTGTTCGCCGCCTCCCCGAACGGGTAGCAGGAAGGGCATAAAAACGGGTCGTCCTCGGCCTGCACAATAAGCGAGGGGATACGGATGAATTTCAGGAATTGTTTGCATGAGGCCCGGGCGTAGTAGTCCTCGGCGTCCCTGAAACCATACATGGGCGCGGTAAACCGGTTGTCGAACTCGTGAAAGGTGCGGATTTTGTCCAGGTCCCGGCAGTCTATATGGGAGGGAAACATCTCCGCCTTTATGCGTATTTTTTGCCGCAGTCCCTTCATGAAGTAGGGTAGGTAAAGGCGGTTGGCGCTTTGGTCCAGTGTGCAGGCCGAGCCGGACAGGTCGCAGGGGACGGAAAACGCGACCGCCGCCCGGACTTGCTCCGGAACCCCGCCCGGATCCTCGCCCAGGTATTTGAGCACCTGATTGCCCCCTATACTGAAGCCAAGGAGAAACACGCACTCATATCCCTCGCGGATAACATGGCGGATGGTTGTATCCAGATCGTCTGTTGTCCCGCTGTGGTACAGACGGGGAAGCCGGTTGGGACAGCCGGAGCAGCACCTCAAGTTCAAACACACCGCGTCAAACCCGATTTGGTTCATGCGTCTGGCCATGCCCAAGGGGTATTTTTTGCGCGAGTTCCCTTCCAGGCCGTGGCTGATTATGGCCGCGCTCCTGTTTCCGGGCTGTCCGGTCAGATGCCAGTCTATGTCCAGAAAGTCCCCGTCCGGCGTGACTATGCGTTCCCGCATGGGCGCAGTACTCGGTTCCGGCCGGAACAAGGTGGGATAAATGGTGTGCAAGTGGCCGTTTCTGAGCGGGAGTAAAGGACTGTATTCTGGTTCGGGTAAAACCGGCATTTTTACTCACAGCTTTTCCCGGTTGGGATTTAAGTGCAAAATTTAGACGCGGTATTTGCGGCCAGTTTCTATTTCTGCTCAAACATGCCGGTGGTTTGAGCCTTGTCCAGGATATGGCCGTCAATGGCCCGTTTGAACTCTTCCAGCCCGGCGTCTTCCGCCAGGGACAATTCTTTTGTGTCCAGGGCATACACGGTCAAGACATACGGATGCTCTCCGGTGCCCTTGGGCGGCTGCGGTCCGCCGTATCCGGCCTTCCCGAACGAGTTTGCAAGCTCCCTGGCCCCGGCGGGCATGCTTTTCCCGGATGCGCCTTCCGGGAGCGAGTCCGTATCCGCAGGGATGTTTATAACCATCCAGTGGATCCAGTTGTTGGCAATCGGATGGGGATCGACCACGGTCAGGGCCAAAGACTCGGTCCCATCCGGGAGTTGGGACCATTTAACCGGCAGGGAGATGTTGTCCCCTCCGGCTCCGGGCATGCAGTATTTTACAGGTATTTCCTGCCTGTCGGAAAATGCTTGTGTGCTTATTTGCATGGCTACTACCTCCTTTGGGATGAAAAGAAGTGCTGCAAACACTAAAAAAACCCTAATTGTAGGCTTTTTTCCGAAGTACATGGCTATTTTTCCTTTAACACCTTATTTTATCCTGTAATGTCCGGGTTCGGCCATGTCAACGGGGAGGACGGCCCGGGCTGCGAGGCCGGGCATGTATAACACATTAAAATATAAATGGGAAATGTTAGAGTAGGAAGGGGACGTCGATTTATGCAGGTATTTCGCAATAGGCTGAGTAGGAGTGGGGAGAAGGAATTTGTTCTCCATCCTCCCTCATGCCGTCAATATAAAATTGGGTTGCCTCGCACATGTGCTAACCACGGAGTACGCGAAGAGCGCGAAGGGGTTCAGAGAAGAAGGCGGGAATGGTTATTCGGTGGGGCAGGCCTCTTCCCTGGTCCGGAGATCCAGCCAGTACCTGG
>CAZTKE010000003.1:5661-39370 GCA_964614055.1 uncultured Desulfovibrionales bacterium
GGTTATTCGGTGGGGCAGGCCTCTTCCCTGGTCCGGAGATCCAGCCAGTACCTGGTGGATTTAAGAGTCCGCTCCATGGTCTTGTGCACCAGGCTGTAATAGTCCAGAAGCTGGACCATCTGGGAAATATCCAGCTTGTTTTCCGCCCCGGCCTGAAGAAGGGTTTCCTTCAGGCGGTGGTAGATGCCGGTCAGATGTTCCAGCTTGGAGTCCGCGTCCTCGAAGTCTTCGGCGCAGGGATTTTCCGCCAGCTTGAGCTCGTACCAGCATTCGTCCATAAAGTTGTCGATTCGTTCCTGGATATTATCCGGTACTGAGTCCGGAAGCAGGGCCTGCATCGCGTGGAGCTCCCGGATGCTTTCCTCGATTGTCCGGTAGTACTGGCAGACGCGCAGGGCAATGGGTATCCTGGAGCCGATGCTGGAAGGCACGTCGTATTGCTGGATAGTCATGGCGTAACCCTGGCAGGCCTTGATCAGCTCCAGGGTCTCCAGTCTGGTTTGGGAGGAGAATTTCTGCTGGTTGTTGAAGATGAGGTTGCTCTGTAGCTCCCGCAGTTTGCGTCCGATCCTTTCCAGCTCCATGGCCAGGGCGTCCAGGGCCAGATTGGGCGTGTTTATAAGCGTCTTGTCCAGGTATTTGGTGTGCGCGGCCCCGGGGTGGGATATCCTGTTTTCCAGGAAGCTGACCAGGCGGGGAGTAAACGGCCACATGATCAAAACTCCCAGGAAATTGAAAGTGGTGTGAAAAAGGGCCAGGGTCCCTGCCGGTCCGGAAGCAAAGGCGACATTGGCCTGAATGATCCCCACCATGTGCAAAAGAACGGGAAGGAGCAAAAGCGCGGCAGCCCCGGTGACAATATTGAAGATTATGTGTCCCAGGGCCACTTTCTTGGCGTTGGAGGTGGCCCCGATAACCGAAAGTGCAGCCGTGGAAGTGGTCCCGATATTCGAACCTATAACTGCGGCGGCCGCGCTCTCCATGCCGATCATCTGGCTGGTGGCCGCGGTCAGAACCACGGCTATGGCTCCGCTGGAACTCTGCATGATGAGCGTGAGCAAAAAGCCCACTCCCACAAACGCGGGTACGGTCCAGAAATGCCCGGAGGCCAGGGCGGTAAGGTCCATGTTCTGGCCCAGGGAACCGAAGCCGTCCTGTAAAAGCTCAATACCCAGAAAGAAGAGACCGAATCCGGTCAGGGCGTCACCCAGATGTCCCCTGCGGCTGTTTTTCCCGGTTATGCGCATAAACACCCCGATCCCGATCAGGGGCAGGGCCATACTCTTGATATGCACGCTGTATCCGATGGCAGTGACCAGCCAGCCGGTGACCGTGGTCCCCAGGTTTGCACCGTAAATAACCCCGATGGAGCGGGAAAGATCCATGATTCCGGCGTTGACAAAACCGATTACCGCAACGGTCACTGCCGAGGAGCTCTGGACCAGGGCGGTTATGGAGAATCCGGAGATAACCCCTTTGTACAAGGGATGGGTCCATTTCTTGAGGATGCTGCGCAGGCTGTTTCCGGCGGCCATTTTCAGCCCGTTGGTCAGGGTGGTCATTCCGTGCAGGAAAAGCCCCAGACCGCCGAGCAGGGATGCCAGGAGGGAAAGCGCCATTTATCGGATCTCCAGGATATCGTTTATATGCAAATTGATGCTCATAAGACCCCGGAAAGTTTCCAGTTTGGGACGGTAGGCCACCACGGCCTCCCTGCCCTGCAGGCTGAGGTCCTTGAATTCCTCACCCCGGCGCCAGATTTTTCCCCTGAAGGTGAGTCCGTTGTCGCGGTCGCACAGTTCCAGGCCTACATGCCTGCCCTGGCCGAAGAGATGCACGCTTTCCACCTTGAGGGCCGGAGAAACAAAGACCGGATTGGAATTGCCCAGTCCAAAGGGCTGCATGATATCCAGCTCCCGGATAAGTTCCGGAGTGAGCTGCTTGAAATCCACTTGGGCGTCGGCGACTATCTCCGGATCCGGCAGGGAGTCCCCCAGGCGGTTGCGTACGGCGCTGTCAAAGGCGTTCTCCAACTCTTCAAGCTTTTGTTCCTGGATGCTCAGCCCAGCGGCCATCCTGTGTCCGCCGAAACTGTGCAGGACCGGGCTTATTTCTCTCAGGCCGTCAAAGAGATCAAAGCCGGAGATGCTCCGGCCGGAGCCCTTAAGGAGCCCGTCCTGGCGGGCCAGTATAAGGCAGGGGCGGTTGAATTCCTCCACAATACGCGAGGCAACTATACCTATTACCCCGTGGTGCCACTGCGGGGAAAAAAGGACCAGCCCCATGCGTTCTTGCCTGGTTCGGGCCAGTTCCCTGGCTTCCTCCAGGATATTGTTTTCCAGCTTTTTGCGTTCCTGGTTCAACCGGTCCAGCTCGCCCGCCTTTTTCTGGGCCGTGGACCAGTCCTCGGCCAGGAGCAGATCCAGGGCGTCCTGGGTGCGGCCCAGTCTGCCAGCCGCGTTTATGCGCGGGGCCAGGGCGAATCCGACATGGCCGGAGCCCAGATTGGCGTTGTCGGCCAGGCCGCTTACTTCCTTCAGGGCCTGGATCCCCAGGCGTTTGGGCTTATTCAGGAGCAAAAGCCCGTTTTTGACCAACACCCGGTTTTGCCCGGTAAGTTCAACCATGTCCGCGATGGAGCCCAGGGCGACGAGATCCAGGAAATTGCGGATGTCCAGCTGCTCTCCGTCCAGCTTGCGGTTCAGGGCGGCTGCGAGCAGAAAGGCCACTCCCACCCCGGCCAGTTCCGGACAGGGGCAGTCACCGCATTTGGGGTTTACAATGGCATCAGCAGCCGGGAGTTCGTCCCCGGGCAGATGGTGGTCGGTGATTATCACCCGCATGCCCAGTTCGGCTGCCAAGCGCACCTCGTGGACATTGGAAATGCCGCTGTCCACGGTGATAAGAGTACGCACTCCCCTGTCCGCCAGTTCCCGGATGCCTTCCGGATTCAGGCCGTAACCCTCCTGAAGCCGGTCCGGGATATAGTGGTCTATATTCAACCCCCGGCCGCGAAAGAATTCCTTGAGCAGGACGGTGGCGGTTATTCCGTCCACATCGTAGTCGCCCCACACCGCGATTTTCTGCTTTTTTAGCACGCTTTCAACCAGGATGTCCGCGGCCCGGTCCACCCCGGGCCAATCCTCCAGGGGGCGCAGATGTCGCAGTCCGGGGTTTAGAAAAAAGGAGATCCGGTCCGGGGTGTCGTATCCCCTTTGGACCAATAAAGAGGCCAGAAGCGGGGATATCTCCAGGGATCGGGCAAGACTGTGGATGCGGTCCGGATTATGCGGGCAGTCGATCAGTTTCCATTTCATGTTAAGTGAGGAAAAGTTGCTGCAGATGGCTGACTGCCGGGTCCCGGATTACACCGGCGGCTATTTCCTCGGCCTGCTTTTTTTGCATATCCAGCTTCTCCAGCTGAAAATCAATTTCCTGGGATTTTTCGCCTTGCACGTAGTGGGTGAGGCTGTTTGCAGTGTACAAAAGCCTGGAGGCGGTGCGGTGTTCTTCCGAGGCCGTTTCCGGGGAGTGGTGCCAGTTCACCGGTTCGGTAATCCATTCCGGAAGGTTCCATTGCTGCAGGATCATGCCCCCGATAAGGGCGTGGTCAATGCCCCAGTACTCCTGTTCCGCGAGGTGCAGGGAAAGACCCTTTTCCCGGGCCAGAGAGTTTATCTCCACCCAGGCCGTACGGTCGTAAATGGCGGTTGTCAGTTTGCCCAGATCATGCAGGATGCCTATGGTGAAGAGGTCGTCCTGTTCACTGAAGCCGGTTTTGCGGGCCAGCTCCCGGCCCAGGATAGCGGTTGAACTCTGGTGGTGCCAATACTGGGTAAGGTCTATCAGCCGGATGTCGATTTGCCGGGACACGCTTTTCAGGCCGATGGACAGGATAATATCCCGGATCTGGGAAAGACCGAGGATAGATACGGCCCGGGATACGGTGGATATCTGGGCCTGGAGACCGTAATAAGCGGAGTTGACCCGTTTCAATATTCGGGCGGTAAGGCTCTGGTCCCGGCTGATGATCCGGGAAATGTCCTCCATGGAAGCCAGGGAGTCCTCCCGGGCCAGGGAAAACAGCTTCTGGACGAGCTCCGGGGAGATGGGCAGCTCCAGCTTTTTTTCCGAGATTTGGTGCAGAAATTCGCGACCCCGGTTCTGATCAGACATTTTTCCCTTCCGATTCTAGACCAGATTGTTTTTTTTCAGATAGGCCAGAAACTGTTTGGTTTCCTTGTGCTCCGGAGCGAGTTCTTCCGCTTTTTTCAAGTGTTCGTATGCCTTGTCGTATTTTTTCAGCCCGAAATAGGCCCTGGCTATATTGTAGTGCAGATTCTCGTCGTCCTCGGTCAGTTCCAGGGCCCGGCTGTAGTAGTCCACCGCCTGATCGTACATATCCTGTTTGCGCAGGTTAATCCCGAAGTCGTTGAACAGGTGCTTGTGCTCGGACTCAAACGCCGCATCCAGCTTTACCAGGCGCTCGAATATGTCGTTGGCCTTGTCCTTGTCCCCGCGCTCCAGATAGGTGAGTCCCAGCCCGAAATTGGCCCGGATGTTTTCCTCGTCCACGTTCAGGGCGTTGCTGTATTCAAACTCCGCGCTGAAGGATTCATTCCTCTTGCGGTGCCGATCCGCACGAGCGATTGTCTTATTCAGCTCGCGCATCTTGGGATACACGGTGTAGGCATAAAACTCCGGCTCCGGGGAGAATTTTTCCAAAAGCGCGTCCTTGGTAATCATCTTCTTGGGACCGGATGGCACGTAATTTACATTCAGGGGCTGGATCTCGACCTGCTCATCGTCCAATTCATTAACGAACCAGTATGACTTCTGAATGGTCTTTTTCTGGGTGGAGCCGGTCCCCACCTTCATGAGCGTCTGGGTGGAAAAGACCCCTTTTATGCGATTGTCCTCTGTTTTCGGGAGCTTGTCTTCGTTGATATTTTCAGTCATATTTTTTTCCCGGATTTGGCGGCAGCCGTTGACTCTAGAAAAGATTGTGCCGCCGCAACTGGTTTTTCAGCTCTTGTTATCGGCCTTCCGACAACTATATAGTCCGCTCCGTCCCGGGCCGCCTCCCCCGGTGTGAACACCCGCTTCTGATCATCGTCTTTTTCGTCCTCCGGTAGGCGTATCCCCGGAATAACAAATTCAAAATCGGATGGAAACAACCCGCGCAGCCCGGAAAGCTCCCTGCCGGAGCAGACCAGACCGTCAAGCCCGCTTTCCCGGCCCTGTTTGGCCAGATCGGTAACGATCTCCGAACACGGCCGTGAGTCCGGCCAGGCCAGGTTTCCCCTATCCAGGCTGGTGAGCAGGGTCACTCCCACTATTCGGGTCTTTTTCCCGGAAAGGTTCCGGGCTGCCAGAGCCTCCCCAAGCATTTCCCGCCCGCCGAGGATGTGCACGGTGAGCATGTCCGCATCAAGTTCGCAGGCGCTTTTAACCGCTCCGTGCACGGTGTTGGGGATGTCCATGAATTTGAGATCCACAAAGACCGAGCACCCCATTTCCTTTAGTCTGCGCACGATTCCCGGCCCGGCAATGGTAAACAGTTCCAGGCCCACCTTGAACCAATTGATGCTTTTTTTTAGCTCTTCAGCGATCCTGAGGGCGCGGTCCTCGTGGTCAAAATCCAACGCAACCACGATTTCAGGCATCAGTACCTCCGGAGAGGACTTTTTGCAACAGTGCCGGCCGGTACTCCGGCCTGCACAATTCAGCCCTGATTATGCACCAGAGAAGTTCGTAGGTTTGATCCAGATCATCGTTTATCACCCAGTAATCAAAATATTCGCTTTGCTTTATTTCCGCGATCGCGTTTTCAAGCCTGGTCCGGATTTTGTCTGCTTCGTCCGTACCCCGCTTGAGGAGTCTTTTTTCCAGTTCTTCCAGGGAGGGAGGGAAGAGAAATACATAGCAGCCGAATCCGAGGGAGTCCTTTAGCTGCCTGGCCCCCTGCACGTCGATGTCAAAGACAAGGCTTTGCCCGTTTTCCACCGCTTTTAAAACCGGCTCTTTGGGAGTGCCGTAGTAGTTGTCGTGCACCCGGGCCCATTCCGCGAAAAATTCCTGTTCAATGAGCCTCTTGAATTCTTCCCGGGAGCAGAACCAATACTCCCGGCCGTTTACTTCCCCTTCGCGCGGGGCCCGGGTGGTATACGAGGTGGAGAATCCGAACTCCGGATGTTCACTGGTCAGCCTGCGGATAAGGGTGCTTTTGCCTGTACCCGAAGGCGCGCTCAAAACCAGCAGGGTGCCTTTTTCCTCAGGATGTTTCTTTTTCATGGGCGGCGAATCTCTGGGCTACGGTTTCATACTGGATGGCGGAAAGGATGACATGGTTGGAGTCGGTAACGATTATGGACCGGGTCTTGCGGCCGTGCGTGGCGTCGATGAGCCTTTTTTCCTCCCGGGCTTCCTCGCGAAGTCTGCGCATGGGGGAAGTGTTCGGATTGGCGAT
The DNA here is from genome assembly GCA_964614055.1 of uncultured Desulfovibrionales bacterium. Classification (GTDB taxonomy): domain Bacteria; phylum Desulfobacterota; class Desulfovibrionia; order Desulfovibrionales; family Desulfonatronovibrionaceae; genus CAYNNQ01. The sequence continues at coordinate 12,131 of CAZTKE010000003.1, forward strand.
GCTCACGATGCGCTCCCGGACCACGCTATTTCCGAATCCGATGCTTAAAAGAGTTTGTTTGTCCCTGTACATTTGCAATCTATTCCAGGTTTTGGGCCTGTTCGCGGCATTTTTCCAGCTCGGCCTTGAAATCCACCGCCAGCCTGCTCATGGAACTGTTCTGGCATTTGTTCCCGCAGGTGGTTATCTCCCGGAAGCATTCCTGGAGCAGAAAATCCAGTTTGCGACCTATCTCCCCATCGGCGGCAAGCAATCTGTCCATCTCCTGCAAGTGGCTGTCCAGACGGGTAAGCTCCTCGGAGACATCCAAACGGTCGCTCATTATGGCCAGCTCCTGGTGCAGGCGATTCTCATCCACCTCGCCCAGCCCGATTTGGTGCATGGTCTTTTCCACCCGGGATTTAAGGGCGGAAAACCGGGTGCGGACGTTTTCCCCGGCCATGTCCCCCAGACGCTCGACTATGTCCCGGAGATTCTTCAATCGGGAGGCAATATCCGCGGCCATTTTTCCTCCCTCGTTATCCCTGGATGAATCCCAGTCCCCGAGGCAGTCTTCAAGGGCCTTGGCCAGGCCCGCGGAAATTTCCTCCGGAAGTTCGCTGTCTTCCTTCCACACCGCGGACAGGTTCAAAAGCCGGTTTATGTCCGGTTCAAAGGAGGTTTTTTCCTGCTCCGCCAGGGAATTAAGCTCCCGGAGCATGCGCGAGGCAATGGCCTTGTCCAGGCTCAGGCTTACAAGTTCACTGTCCTGGATACGAAGGCTGAGCCATATCTCAACCCGACCGCGTGCGGCGCGGGAGCGGATCATTTTTTCCCATTTTGTCTGCTGGGCCAAAAGACTCTGCGGGGTGCGCCATTTTATGTCCAAAAATTTGCAGTTTACGCTTTTTATTTCCCAGGCCGCGCTCCAGCCGTCTTTGTTTATGTTCGCCCGGCCGTAGCCGGTCATGCTTTTTATCATGGTCAGATTCCAAGGGTGAAAGGATGGGATCGGGATTAACAAAAATCCGGCTGGGCGGGTCATTTCCTTTACGCCCGTTCTGTGCCGGTGTTTTTCTTGCCCTCAGCCGCTGCCCTGCCGGGGAGGTCTATTATTTTACGGGAACAAGGCCGCGGTGACAAGGCCGGAGAAGGTCCTTTACCCGCATCTTTTTTCGGACATATCCTTGATCTGCTTGGAGTATATATCGCGAATTCTCCGCAGATGGGTCTTGGTTTTTTGTGCGGCATAGTCCGGAAATGTCCAGGGCATATCCTGCCAGTCCCCTTTGGAGTAGATAAGGGTTAAATCGGCCCAGATACCCTGATCCAGATATACGCGATGGGTAAAGTTTTTTCCCGTGGCCAGGACCAGGCGCTCATGGGTGATAAATCCCGGGTCGAGATTGAAGAGCCGCTTTCCCTCCCGGGAATAGGCATCTTCCAGGGTATTGGTGGCCAGCTTTATTTCCGGGAGGCGGTTTTGCTCCAAGAGCTTTTCAAAGGCCAGGATCTTTCGAAAAATGGGTTTTCCCAGTTCCGAATCATAATAGGATGTTTCCGTGAACGGGATGTATTCGCTTTCGTAGTCGATTTTGCCGAATTTCTCCACCAGCGTGGATTTTACTTCCGGCCAGAAACGGTCCCATTCTGCGGCCAGAACGGAGAGGATCAGCTTGCCCGGAAGAGGACGCTGCGGCGTGCTCATGGCTTATACTCCGCTGTCAATTTGTTCTCTTTTACATCAAGCGTTCGGGCGGGGATGATTCGCCGTATCCAGTCCGAGGGGAGCGGATTTTTCAGCTCGGTGGGGACAAAATATTCATTCATCCCGGATTGCCGGGTTTCCAGGACAGGGTGGACAGCCGGAAGTTCAAGCAGTCTAAGGTGAAAGGCCTTTTTTTTCTCTTCCGTGATTTGCTTGAGTTCGCGGCAGCGCTTTTTTGTCTCCCCGGGATCAACCTGGCCGGAAAATTTTGCGGCCGGGGTTCCCGGTCTGGGGGAAAAGGGGAAAATATGGGCGTAGGTCAAAGGCAGCCTGTCCACCACTGATCTGGTTTGGGCGTAAAGTTCCCGGTCCTCGCCCGGAAAGCCGAGCAATATATCCGCGCCCAGGCCGAAAACCGGCCATATGGCTTTTAAACCCCGGATAAAATCAAAGAGCTGGTCCGGGTGGTATTGTCCCCGGTTCATTTTCCTTAGAATCCGCGGGCTGCCGCTTTGAAGGGAGATATGCAGGTGCGGGCAGAGCATGTCCGAGCATCTCTTAATAGTGTCCAAAGCCTTTGGGGTGAGTTCCGAGGGTTCGAGCGAACTCAGGCGGAATCTGGCCCGGCCGGACCACTCTTTTTGTACCCTGTCCCGGAGAAAGTTCACCAGTTCCCAGAAATCTATTTCTGGGTCCAGATCCCGGCCGTATTGGCTTAAGTTAATCCCGCACAGGGATATCTCCCGGATGCCCGCGGAAAAAAGCCTGACTATCTCCTGCAGGCAGTCTTCGGGGCTGCGGCTGATTGGCTTTCCCCTGGTCAGGGGAACTATGCAGTAGGTGCAGCGGTGGGAGCATCCATCCTGGACCCGGACCGGAGCCCGGGCCCGGAAATAGTCGCTTATACGCAGGTCGAGGTTTTTATTTTCCCGGGACAGGGTGAATTTGTCCTTTTGCAGAACGGCCCGGGAGACCTCGGGCATTGAGGAAAACTCAGCTTCAAATGCCTGCACCGCGCAGCCGGTGACGATTATTTCCGCTTCCGGGTTCGCTGCGGCGGCTTGTCTGGCCGCCTTTCTGGTGTCCCGCACCGCCCGGGCGGTAACCGCGCAGCTGTTTATAATTATAGCCTGGCAATCGGCGGGTTCATTTTGGTATACCCAGCCGTCAAGTTCCCGGGCCTCGATAAGGGACTGGGTTTCGTACTGGTTTATCTTGCAGCCCAGGGTAATGGTGGAGATTTTTTTTGTTTCTTGCGGCATTTTTTTTAAGCGCTTATAACCCCGCCCCCGAGCACTCGGCCCTCATCGCTGTATATGGCTGCTATCTGCCCGGGCGCGGGTTTTTCCTGGGGTGCGAGAAAGTGTATGTCCATAACCTGCGCAGACCGGATTTCCACCCGGGCCGGTTTGGCCGCCTGGCGGTAGCGGGTCTGCACCCAAACAGTTTCCGGCCATTTTTGGGGCAAAACCAGCTTGTTTATTTCCTGCACGGAGCAGCCCCGGGAGTTCAGCTCTTCCTTGGGACCGACAACAAGTCTGTTTTGCACCGGATCTTTTTCCAGAACGTACAAAGGATAGTCGTAAGCGATTCCCAATCCGCGCCGCTGTCCCGGAGTATAGGCCCACAGCCCGCTGTGGGTGCCCAGGTGTTTGTTGCCGGGGCCGATAATCGGGCCAGGTCCGGTCAGATCCGGGCAGTTTTGGCGCATAAACTCCCGATAGTCGTCCGGGATGAAACAGACTTCCTGGCTTTCTTTTTTTTGTACCGGCTTAAGTCCGGTGTCCTTCAGTTCGGCTTGGACCTGCTGCTTTTGGTATTCTCCCAGGGGCAGGGAAATGCGGTCCAGGCTATCCGCACGCACCAGGGACAGAAAATAGCTCTGGTCCTTGGCCGGATCCTTTCCCCGCCACAGAGTCCCCCCGGATACCCGGGCGTAGTGCCCGGTGGCCATGCGCTGTGCTCCCAGGCAAAGGCAATGCTCAAGAAGCAGACCGAATTTGATGCGCTGGTTGCAGCGGCTGCACGGATTCGGGGTCAGCCCCTGTTTGTAGGCGGAAATAAACGGCCGGATTACCTCCCGTTCAAATTCCCGGGACAGATCGGCAAAATAGAGGGTTACGCCCAGACTGGAGCAGATAGCCTCGAGTTGCCCGGCCTTTTCCCGGGAGGTTTCATCCGGGGGCAGGAAAAAGGCGTGCACCGCAAAAACGCTTTCTCCCCGCCTGCGGACAAGATCCAGGGCGAACAGGCTGTCCGCCCCGCCGCTCAGAGCAATCGCGGTAGTCATGCCCCGAAGCCTCTTCTTTAATCCGGTTGGGAGAGCCCGTTTGGTTGGGGCAGCCGGGGCAAATTTTTCTCCAGGATATGCCCCGCCCCGAGCAAAAGTTCCTCGGTAAAGGCCGGAGAGAACATTTGCAGACCCACGGGCATGCCGGTGTCCCCACCCAGGCCCACGGGCAGGCTCAGCCCGGGAAGTCCGGTCAGGTTAAGGGAGTTGGTATAGATGTCCGTCAGATACATTTGAAGCGGATCAGCGGTGTTTTCTCCCAGTTTGAAGGCCGTGGTCGGGACCACGGGAGCGCAGATTATGTCGCAGTGTTCAAAAGCATTTAAAAAGTCCTGCCGGATCAGACGGCGCACCTGGGCCGCCTTTTTGTAGTAGGCGTCGTAGTATCCGGAGGAAAGGGCATGGGTCCCGAGCATTATACGCCGCTTGACCTCGTCCCCGAACCCTTTTGTCCGGGACAGCCTGTACATCTCTTTCAGCTCCATGGCACTTTTGTCCCGGTAGCCGTATCTTACCCCGTCAAAGCGGGCCAGATTGGACGAGGCCTCGGCCATGGCCAGGATATAGTAGGCGGCCACTGCGTAGTCGGTGTGGGGCAGTTCAACTTCCACTTCCCGGGCGCCGAGCGTTTTCATGGTCTCGATGCCTTCCCGGCACTTTTGGCTTACTTCCGTATCCGGACCGTCTCCCCAGTATTCAGCCGGGATGCCTATGCGCAGCCCGGAAAGGTCCCCGCTGTTTGTGATCGCCCGGGAATAATCCGGGACCGGGCTGTTAACGCTTGTGCTGTCCCGGGGGTCGTGCCCGGCAATGGCCTGAAGCACCCCGGCCGCATCAGCCACGGTCCTGGTAATCGGCCCTATCTGGTCCAGGGAGGAGCCGTAGGCGATAAGCCCGAACCTGGAAACCCGGCCGTAGGTGGGCTTGAGGCCGACTACTCCGCAGAATGCGGCCGGCTGGCGGATGGAACCTCCGGTATCCGTTCCCAGGGTGGCCGCGCACTGCGAGGCGCTCATGGCTGCCGCCGAACCACCGCTGGAGCCGCCCGGAACCCGGGTCCTGTCCCAGGGATTCATGGTCGGGCCAAAAGCGGAGTTCTCCGTGGAAGAGCCCATGGCGAATTCATCCAGATTGGTCTTGCCCAGGATGACCGCTCCGCTTTCGCGCAGTTTTTTGACTGCGGTGGCCTCGTAAAACGGGGTGAAATTTTCCAGTATCCTGGAAGCGCAGGTGGTTCGAAGCCCTTTGGTGGCCAGGATGTCCTTTATCAGAAACGGTACTCCGTGCAGGGGACGCTCCGGGGAAGGCCCGGCCTGGTCCAGCTCATCCGCCCTGCGCAGGGCGCCTTCCTCGTCCAGGGTGATTATGGCCCTAATTTGCGGTTCAATGGATTTTATCCGTTCCAGATAGGCCTGCGTCGCCTCCCGGGCGCTCAGATCGCCACTGGCTATCTGCTCTGCTGTCTTGAGCATGCTCTGGTCAGTATTCATGGTGCTCATAATCCGCCCCTAGATAATTTTGGGAACGATGAAGAAACGCCCGTCGTCCTCCGGGGCGTTTTCCAGGACCTGGTCCCGGGTGTATTCCTTTTCCTCCCAATCCTCCCGGAGCACGGTCACGTTATCCACCGGAGTGTACATGGGCTCCACCGCGGAAGTATCCACTTCCTCCAGCTTGTGCACATACTCCAGAATGGAGTCCATCTGCCGGGCGAACTGATCCAGTTTAGTCTCGTCCAGCTCCAGCCGGGCCAGCTCTGCTACACCTCGTACTTCTTCCTTGCCAATGGCCATCTTATCTATTCCTTTGTCTGTTTTGTCTCGGGTTTTGCTTCTTCGGAATCCTTTTTTTCCTCTTCCAGCTTCTCAATGCGATTTGCATGCTGGATTTTCCTTCTCTGCATAAGTGCCTCCATGCTTGGATAGTGCACCGGATTCAGGCCGGAGGAGGAAAGGCGCAGTACATAGAGGTTCTGGTTCGCCTTGCCCTCATTATCCCAGGTGATCGGGGCCATGGTCCATTGCATGGAAGGAAGGGCAGTTATGGTTTCATTAATATTGTCCGGGCCGATCCCTTTGTTGGGCATGCGGTTGCAGTGGCGGACAAAATCGTAACCCAGCGCGGTCCAGAAATCCGGTTCTCCCTGCATGGTCTTATCCAGGAGCCCGGAAAGTTTTTCCCGGGAGGAAGAGGGATTGTCCGGCCACCAGGGTCCGGTGGTCATGGACAGCCCGAAATAGTTGTTTTCCAGATTGGTTGTGGTCGCTCCCTGGGACCAGAGCATGGGACCGAGAAAAAGGAGGCGTTCCTCGCCGTAGAAAAAGAAATAGGGGATTATGCCCTTGGCCCGGGAAAAGGAGTCGGGGATAAACACCGCCTGGAAATCAGGTTCCGGGTTCTGGGTGGGATCCTCGGGATCCTCAACCTGCAGGAAGGTCCTTATTGATTCTCCCCATTTTTGGGGCTTTTCCGGGGGATAGGAATGAAGGCCGGTAATGCTGGCTCCCTGTGCCCGGGCTTCATGCAAGAAAACACGGGCCATGCTGCGGCCGTAATCCTCTTCCGGATACAGGATTGCGAAGCGCTTAATTCCCAGTCTTTTCATGCTGGGCAGGATCAGCCTGCGTACCTGATCCCGGGGAGAGGGGAAAAATCTCCATCCGGCCTTTCCTTCTTCTTCCACGTTGGAGAGGAAAGTGAAGAATGCTTTTTCCCGGTTTTCATCTGTTTCTTTGATTTTTTCCCAGTTCTTCTGTGTCAGCGGTCCGCCGACCAGACGTATTCCGTCCAGTTCCCTCAGCTTTTCAGCCCATACGTCAGTGCCCGTGTTCAAAGCCTTGACCCGGATTTTTTCCCCTTTCCGGGCCAGTTCCCATTGGGCCAGGCTGGCCCCGCGCATTATCTTCCAGCCCACGGTAGAGTAAGGGCCGGACAGGGGAATGGTCAGGGCTATGCGCCTGCCGATCTCTCCCAGTTCTTCTTCCAGTTCCCGCAGTTTTGCCCGGAGAGGCTCGGGGTCGGGAATATCCCCACCATAGGCCACGGATTGCAGCCGGGGCCAGATTTCTTCCCATTTATCCGGGGATTCCTTGGCCATGCGCAGCCAGTAGCTCCAGACAAGCAGATTGTACGGGAACCGGGGGGGACGTTCTATTTTGCGTATGCTCTTCTCCAGTTTGGATATATCTCCCCGGGAAAGGCCGTTTAAGCGGCTTAGGGCCAGGTTTTGCAGCTGTTTTCTCGCGGATTTGTTTTCCGCCCGGTTAAAGAGCTCGGAAAAGATCGGAAGGGCGGAGGAATAATTTTTTTGTTCCCAGTAGTAACCTATAAGTTTTTCCGCCGCCTTTTTTTTCAAGGGATAAGGGTACCTGGAGCCCACGGTGACCTCGGAGAGATGGTCTATCCAGGCTTCTCTCCCCCGGGTGTGTAAAAGACAGCCGGCCTTGATTTCGTGCCATCTCCATTCCGTACGGGCGGATATGTCCTTCTGGCTCCAGCTCTCCAAAACCTGCTCCGCCCGGTGGAAACGCTTAGTCTTCTGCAGGGAGGCGGCCAGACGATAGTAATAAAGGTCCCGGCTTTCCCGGTCCGCTTCGGCTTCGGCCAGGAGTTTTTTATACAGCTGCGCGGCCCGGGTGTAATTTCCCGCTTCCCAGGCGGAGCGAGCCGAAGCTGTGGAAACTTCCTTTGTCTCCGGGACCTGCGGCTCTATTTTCTTTTTCGGGGCGCAGGCGGAACAGGCCAGAAAAAGAAAACAGACAAGACAGATAGCGTATCTAAAGGGTGTGTTGGTCATTTTTTAAATCCGTTGCAGGCTAGCGGGCCGGGTTGGGGTTTCTCACGCTTCCGGCCTCCCGGGGCCGGGAAAAAATAACGGCAAACAGGGCAAAAAAATAAAGGCTCCTTGACGGTTGATGTGGATTTTCTCCACTTGATCTTATTGTATGCCAAACTACCGGCTCGGTGTTTTCTAGGCCCCGCCAAAGGGGGATGCTTTCCCCCTCCGGACTCTAGTGTGTAGAGGGAGAAAAGGTTTTCTTGTATCTAAGTTGGTAATGTTTCCAGTTCGTATTTAGAGTTGTTTCCCGGTCCGGTTTCCCCCTTTTGGCGGGGCCAAGAAAACGCGCGAGCCTCCCGTTAAAAGCATCCAATAAGATCAGGTGGAGAAAATATAAAAAATCCATACGCTGCGTCGGAGAGCCAAAATAAAAAGGCCCGGACCGATTACGGCCCAGGCCTTGGTATAGAGAGGGGGTAGGCGGGTGTCAAGAAGACACCCGGCCCGGCATCCCCTTATTTTACTTCCGTGTAGTCGGCATCGACTACGTCCTCGTCGTCTCCGCCTCCGCCCTGGGAAGCGGATTCTCCGCCGCCCTGTGCCTCTCCGGCTTGGGCGCCGCCGGCCTGCTGGTCCGAACCCTGCTGGTTGTACAGGTTCTCGGCCAGCTTGTGCGAGGACTGGGCCAGATCTTCGGTGGCCTTGCGGATGGCTTCTTCGTCATCCTGCTCCATGACCTTTTTCAGTTCCTCGATCTTGCCCTCGATTTCGCTCTTGGTTTCCGCGTCTACGTTTTCTCCCACGTCGCGCAGGGACTTTTCCGTGGTGTAGATGAGGGTGTCCGCGTTGTTGCGGGCCTCAATGAGTTTCTGTTTCTTTTTGTCTTCCTCGGCGTGGGATTCGGCCTCCTTGACCATCTTTTCGATGTCTTCCTCGGACAGCCCACTGGATGCGGTGATCTGAATGGACTGCTCCTTGCCGGTTCCGGTGTCCTTGGCCGAGACATTGACAATGCCGTTGGCGTCAATGTCAAAGGTGACCTCGATCTGGGGCACGCCGCGCGGAGCAGCCGGAATTCCGGTCAGCTCGAAGCGGCCCAGGGTCATGTTGTCCGCGGCCATGGGGCGTTCGCCCTGCAGGACGTGGATGGACACCGAGGGCTGATTGTCCGCGGCAGTGGTGAATATCTGGCTCTTCCTGGTGGGGATGGTGGTGTTCTTTTCAATCAGCTTGGTGAACACGCCACCCATGGTCTCGATACCCAGGGAGAGCGGAGTGACGTCCAGGAGCAGAACGTCCTTGACGTCCCCGGCCATGATTCCGCCCTGAATGGCCGCGCCCATGGCCACCACTTCGTCCGGATTAACACTGCGGTTGGGATCCTTGCCGAAGAATTCGCTGACCTTCTTCTGGACCAGGGGCATCCGGGTCATTCCTCCGACCAGGATGACCTCGTTTATTTCCGAAGCCTTTACTTCCGCGTCTTCCAGGGCCTTTTTGCACGGCTCGATGGACCGGTCCACAAGGCTGTCCACAAGGGCTTCCAGCTTGCTCCGGGTCAGCTTCATATTCATGTGCTTGGGCCCGTTCTGGTCCGCGGTGATAAAGGGCAGGTTTATATCCGTCTCCATGGATGTGGACAGCTCTTTCTTGGCCTTTTCCGCCGCCTCGCGCAGCCGCTGCAGGGCCATTTTGTCCTGGGAGAGGTCTATTCCGTTTTCCTTTTTGAATTCGTCCACCAGGTAGTTTATTATCTGCTGGTCAAAGTCCTCTCCGCCCAGGAAGGTGTCTCCGTTGGTGGCCCGGACTTCGACCACATTGTCTCCCACTTCCAGAATGGAGATGTCGAATGTGCCGCCGCCCAGATCAAATACGGCTATCTTTTCATTCTTGTTCTTGTCCGCACCGTAGGCCAGGGAAGCAGCGGTGGGCTCGTTGATTATCCTCTTGACCTCCAGGCCGGCGATCTTGCCCGCGTCCTTGGTGGCCTGCCTCTGATTGTCATTGAAATAGGCCGGCACGGTAATAACCGCCTGGGTGACCTTTTCCCCGAGATAGGCCTCGGCGTCGCTTTTAAGCTTCTGCAGGATCATTGCCGAAATTTCCGGCGGACTGTGCTGCTTGTCCCGTACCTGCACATAGGCGTCGTTGTTTTTCCCGGCTACTATCTTGTACGGGCTCTTTTCCTTCCATTTCTCCAGAACCGGATCGCTGAATTCGCGGCCCATGAGCCTCTTCACCGAGGAAATGGTGTTTTCCGGATTGGTTACCGCCTGGCGTTTGGCGATATCCCCGATCAGCCGTTCCTTGTCCGTGAAAGCCACGATAGAGGGAGTGGTCCGTCCGCCTTCCGGATTGGTGACGCACTTGGGTTCCTTCCCCTCCATTACGTATACACAGCTGTTTGTTGTTCCCAGGTCAATACCTATAATCTTGCTCATATATTTCGCCTCCTAATCTGATTTTTGCGTTTCAGTTATCAACAATAAGTCCGTTTTCACGTGTGTAAAGAGGGGGAAGAAAATTATTCCCGGCTGGGCGCCTTGCTCACAATCACCTTGGCCGGTCTTATGAGCCTTTCATTCAGCTTGTATCCCCTCTGCAGCATCTGCCACACGCAGCCTTCCCCCATATCCTCGGTTTCCTGCTGGGCCATGGCCTCGTGGATATTGGGATCGAATTCCTCGCCGGCTTCCCCGACCGGAGTGAGCCCGTGTTTTTTAAGGGTGTCCAGAAAGATGTTCTTGGTCATTTCCACGCCTTCGCGAAGGCCCTTGCAGGCCTCGTTGTCCCCGGCGTGTTCCAGGGCCAGTTCCAGATTGTCCACCACCGGCAAAAGATCCTCGACAACGCTTGCGGAAGCAAATTTGCAGAACTCTTCCTTTTCCCGCTCCAGTCTTCTCTGACGGTTTTCCGCCTCGGCCACGGTCCTGAGCTGCTGGTCCCGGCATTCCTTCAGAAGCGGACATTCGGCGCAGAACGCCTCCTGGCAGTAATCCCAGAGTTCCTCCCGGGTTAAATCGGCGGATAGGAGCTTGGCCTCCACCGAAAGTTCCTGCCCTTCCTGCTCTTCTTGCTTTTTTTCTTCTTTCTGTTCTTTTGGGGAAGATTTTTTATCCCCGTTCTGTATATCTTTTTTGCTTTTGGCCATTTATTACCTCCGTGAAATATGCTGCGAATATTTTTTTCAGGAATTCTTCTGGAATAATTGAGTAAGAATTTCTGCCACCAAGTCAACAGTTGGAATGAGCCGGGAGTAATTCATGTTTACCGGACCGACCACTCCGACTGTTCCCACTGCGTTTCCCTCCGGACCGTAGGGGGAGGAGATGAAGCTGTAGTCGGAAATATTTTTAAGGCCGTGATCCTGGGCAAAGGAAACCCGGAGATCCCTGGCCTTGACCGTCTTATCCAGAAGGGAGAGCAGCCTGGATTTTTCCTCCAAAAGTTTTAGCAGTTCCCTTAACTGGGTAATGTCCAGGTTGTCCTGGTTCAAGAGATTGGTGGCTCCACCCACGAAAAGCTCCCGGTCCTCAGCCTCCTCGCAGGCCCCGTGGGCCAGATGAAGGGCCCTTTGGTACAGATCCTCGAATTTGCGCCGGGTGTTTTGCAGCTGGCGGACAATGCTCGTTCTTATCTCCGCCACGGTTTTGCCCTGAAAATTGTCGTTTAGGTAGTTTCCGTAGCGGATCAGATCGTCCGTGCTCAGGTCCTTTTCGGTCTCAATGACCCGGTTGCAGACCAGGCCGCCTTCCAGAACCAGAACGGACATGACCAGGCCGGGCTTCAGAAGTATGAAGTCTATCTGCTTCCATACCGAGGCCCGTTGCGCGGGGGACATTATCATGGCTATCTGATTGGAAAAAGAGGACAAAACCTTTGAGGCCTGCTGCAGTGTGGCCTTGAAATCCGGCCCGGATTCCAGAAGGGATTTTTTGATGAATTCTTTTTTGCCCGTGGCCAGCTTTTCCAGGGTGAGAATGGAGTTCAGATAAAAGCGCATTCCGCATACCGTGGGAACTCGCCCCGCGGAAGTGTGCGGCTGGGTGAGAAGCTCCCGGCTTTCCAGATCAGACATTACATTCCGGACGCTGGCCGGGCTTAAGTTTATCTCCGGGTTCGCGGCCACGGTCCTGGAGCCTACGGGGCTGCCGGTGCGGATATACTCCCGGATTACGGCTTCCAGAATTTCTTTTTCCCGGGCAAAATAATCGATTTTGGACATGGTCCGATGCCTGATCCCTTGGTTTTCCGGCTGCGGTTTACAGCTTGCCTGCTCTGCTTAAAAGACGCACTTCTCCCGACTGCGCATCAACCTTTAAAGTTAATGCTTGTGCACGGAGTGTCAAGGGAGGAGTGCCTTTTTCCCTATATTTCGGTGTGGTACAGGAAGTCGCGCAGTGCCTTGGCCCACGGTCTGGGCTTTGAACCAACGGTCCGGGCCAGACTGGAAGTATCCAGCACAGTGTATCCGGGACGTGTGGCCTTTTGGGGGAAGCCGCTTGAATCCACGGCATGGACCTTGACCGGCGAACCCACGCAGGAAAGTGCTTCCGCGGCCAGCTCGCACCAGGAAGCCTCTCCGGTGTTGACCACATGGAAGATCCCCTGCGCCTCGTGTTGCAGAAGCTGCAGGGTGTGTCGGGCCAAATCCACCGTATATGTGGGCGAGCCTATCTGGTCATGCACTACCTGCAGGGGGTTCTTTTCCCGGGCCAGATCCAGGATTTTGGTCACAAAGTTGGTCTTGTCCGGCCCGAAGAGCCAGGCGGTGCGGATTATCAATAGGTCCGGAAGATCAAGCCCCAAAAGGGCTTTTTCTCCGGCCAGCTTGGTTTCTCCATAGATATTTATGGGGTTGGGTTCGTCTTCCGGGGTGTACGGGGCGCTTTTCTTGCCGTCAAAAATAAAGTCCGTGCTGAAATGGACAAAAGAAAGGTCCAATTCTTTGGCTGTTTTGCCCAGTGCCGCCGGCAGGTCACGGTTCAGGCGCCGGGCCTCGTCAGGTTCCTCCTCGGCGTCGTCCACACGGGTATAGGCCACGCAGTTGAAGATGTGCGAAATCTCCCGATCCTGGATCAATTCCTGCGTTTTTTCTCCATCAAACAGGTCTATATCCTCCCTGCCCAGGGGGGTGATTTCCCAGCCCGCGTCTTTAAGGGCCGCGGTGAGGGTTTGTCCCAAAAGACCGGTTTTTCCGCCGGGTATCAGGGCATTTCCGGGTGTCATCAGCATCGCTCCTTGTACCATTTGTCCATGAACTCGCGGTAAGCCCCGGTCTGTAACTCTTGTATCCAGTCTTTGTTTTCCGCGTACCAGGACAGTGTACTGGCCAGACCCTCGGAAAACGAGGTCAGCGGCTCCCATCCCAACTCCCTGCGGGCCAGGCTGTAATCCATGGCATAGCGCAGGTCATGGCCGGGGCGATCGTTTACAAAAGTTATGAGTCCATGGCTTTTGCCGACAAAATCAAGGATGGAGCGGACAACGTCAATATTTTTTTTCTCCGCGTCCCCCCCGAAATTGTAGATCGCCCCTGGGCGTCCCTTCTCCATGGCCATGGCCACGCCGCGGCAGTGGTCCCGGACGTGTATCCAGTCCCGGATGTTTTCTCCCCGGCCGTAAACCGGTATCTGCCGGTTCTCCATCGCCCGTAGATAGACCAGGGGAATGAGCTTTTCCGGGAACTGATACGGGCCGTAATTGTTGGAACACCGGGTGATTATCACCGGAAAGCCGTAAGTCTTGTAATAGGATCTGGCCATGAGATCGGCCGCGGCCTTGGAGGCGGAATACGGGCTGTTCGGGGCCAGGGGCGTGTCTTCGGTGAACACTCCGCTTGGACCGAGAGAACCATAGACCTCGTCGGTGGAGATGTGCACGAATCTGGGCACTTCAAGTTTACGGGCGCATTCCATGAGGTTGTAGGACCCCTGGACATTGGTGGTTATGAACTCGGAGGGATCGTCAATGGAGCGGTCCACATGGGTTTCCGCGGCAAAGTTGACAATGGTTTCCAGGCCAAAATCAAGGATTAACCGGGAAACAAGCTCCTTGTCCGCTATGTCCCCGTGGACAAACGTGTATCTGCGCTCATTTTCCTGCAGGTCCTTCAGGCTGGATGGGTTCCCGGCATAGGTGAGCTTGTCCAGATTGATCACGTTGGATTGTGGATATTCTTCCAGGAGGTAGCGAATGAAGTTGCAGCCGATAAAGCCGCAGCCCCCGGTAACCAGTATATTCATTTTCAGTCCTGCCGGTTGGTTGTTATCATGAAGTCTTAGCCTCCCCTGCCCGTGTCACTGCTCCCTTACCTTGCAGTCGCGGGCGGCGTAAAGGGTATGATTTGCCGGTTCCGCAGACGCAGGTGCACTCATTTTGGCGGACAACCATTTTTCCCGGGTAATTTTCCGGATATTTTGCTTCCCGGGAATAAAATTGTTGCACCGGATCTGATTATAAAGTAAAAAACTTTTTGTTCGGGCGGTTAACTCAGTGGTGAGAGTGCCATCTTCACACGGTGGAAGTCCGGGGTTCAAATCCCTGACCGCCCACCATTTTTATGCCCGCATGGCCCTTAATTATTTAAGGGCCTTTTTTGTAGCTTCAGTCCTGGAAAATCTCGATTCCGCCTGCGCGAACGCATAAAGTGCGCTTTTCGGTTTTGGTTTACAGGCCAAGAGCATGTGTGCATCATATTTATATACCTTTATCCCTGATCGGGGGCAAGTATAGATGGAAGTGGTCCTTTATTGTCCGGAAATACCGCCGAATACCGGTTCAATCGCCCGGCTGTGCGCGGCCGCAGGGGTGCGGCTCAATCTGATCCAGCCCCTGGGTTTCAGTCTGGAGGACAGGTATTTAAAAAGGGCGGGTCTGGATTACTGGCCGCATGTGGACCTTTCGGTCTGGCCGGATTGGGAAAGCTTCTTGCGGCGGGGTGAAGAAACGGGCCGCCTGCTTATGACCAGCGCCCGCAGTGGCGAGCCTTATCACAAGTATTCCTATCTTGATTCGGACGTATTGGTATTTGGTCCGGAAACAAAGGGTCTGCCCGCTGAAGTTACCTCCGGTGCGGAAGCGGTTTTGCGCATCCCCATTCTGGACAACGTGCGCAGCATAAATCTGTCCAATGCGGTTTCGGTGATCCTTTTCGAGGGGCTGCGCCAAACCGGGGATCTGGATGCAAAGAATTAAACCCTGTTTTGCCGCAGCATTGACCTGGGAACGGTAAAAGGAGCTACGGCGTGTTTATCCTTAAAAAGCTTTTGTCCAGGATGTTTTTCCCGGTTCCTTTGTGCCTGGAGATTATGCTGGCCGGCTTGATCCTGGTTTTTCTGCGCCGGGAGAAAACCGGAAAGGCCCTGCTTTGCACCGGGCTTGGCCTTCTTTTGCTCTTTAGCATGCAGCCGGTGGCTGATTTGGCCCTGTACAGCCTGGAGAGCTCCTTTTCCCCGCTAAACGCCGAACAGATCCCGTCGGATCTTAAATACATAGTGGTCCTGGGTTCCGGTCATGATACCGTCCCCGGCTTCCCGGCGAATGCCCGGGCTTCTTCCACCAGTGTGGAACGGGTGGTGGAAGGGATGCGCATACATAATCTCACCCCCGCCTCCAAGGTGGTCTTTACCGGGGGGAAGATAGCCGATCCCAGATGCAATGCCAGGGTCATGGCCGAACTGGCCGAACAACTGGGTCTTGATCCGGGACGGATAATCCGGGAAGAAAAATCCCTGGATACTGCGGATCACGTGCGTTATTTACAACCCCTCTTAAAGGGCCGCGATTTTGTCCTGGTTACCTCGGCCTCGCACATGCCCAGGGCAATGGCCCTTTTTAAAGGCGCGGGCCTGAGTCCCATCCCTTCCAGCACGGATTTCGAGGCCCTGCACACGGCCTACTCTGCCTGGGACTATTTCCCCAGCGCAAGAGGACTGGAAAAAACCCGGATTTTCTTTTACGAATGCCTGGGTCTGGCCTGGGCCCGGATAAGCGGGCAGATCTGACCCCTAGGCGCTGAAGTCGCTCAGGCAGACGGCCCAGGTTATGAGAATCAAAACAAAACTTCCGCCGGCGGAACAAAAAATCTCGGCTGAATATTTTCTTAGATGTCCTTTCATTTCTTTTTCTCCTTTTTTGAGTCCTTTTTGCCTGGAGAAAAAGATTTCCCGATGACCAAAGTGTTAAGATATGGTTACTCCTCCGGTCGGTCGCAAGAGTTAAATAAGAATTTTGGCCCGGCCGGAGAGGGTTTGTTCCTTCAGGGTTGTCATCAGGAGCAAAATGTTGTTGGTTCTCCTTGCTTGATTTTGATGCCCAAAATTTAAGGGAGGTTTATATGGAGTGCCAGAAGGAAAAGAATCTCCAGCACTGCAATTGTACGTATGAACCCTGTCCGCGCAAGGGAATCTGCTGTGAGTGCATTCAGTATCATTTGAAGATGCGTGAGCTGCCGGGCTGCTGTTTTCCGGACGATGCGGAAAGCACCTATGACCGCTCTTTTGAACATTTTGCCCGGCTGGTCCAGGAGAAAAGGGTTTAAGTCGGGTGGGAGAATCAGCCGGTTGATAGATTTATAAGCCGGTTTGGTCCATTTTTTTTGTTGTAAAATTTAAGTGCACCTAACTTTAAGGCAAGGAGGTTTAAGATGAGTTCGAATGTGGATGAAAATGAAGAACAGTTCTTGTCCGGATGGCAAACAGATCCCGGCGGCTGCAGGGACGTATATACGCAGCTGAGAGATATATTAAGCAGCGCTCCGGAAGTTGATTTGTCCTTTTATCCCCGTCCGGGGATTACCTACTCTTTGCGCGGCAAGCATGAGAATCAAACCGAGCGCGAACTCTTTGTAATGGTGGATGTAATTGATGACGATCCGCAAGAGCGCTGGCTGTCGGTATGTTTTTTCGGGGACATGATAAACGATCCCGAGGAAAAGGGGGATTTTGTACCCGAGGGACTTTTGGGGCACGATGCGCATTGTTTCGACCTGGACACAGATGATGAGCAGGAGTGCGCGTATGTAAAGGAGAGAATCCGCGAGGCCATGCAGGCCGCTGCCGGAGTCTAGCCGGGCATCCGCGGTTGCCTTGTTTCCGCAATGGATTTATTCTTCTTCGGGATGGCTCTTTTCCCCCGGTCCGACTTCGTTTGTCCGGCCTTCATGAGTTAAAAAGGGGATAAGCCAGATTATGCACGCCCCTATCCAGGCCAGGCTGCCAAGGATGGTCAGGATATCAGTGTTTTTTATTCCGGAGGTAATAAAGAACAGCCCGGAAATGATAAAACCGATCAGGCCCGCTATCTGAAATTGTTTTTCCTTCATTTCTCCGCCTGGTTGCAATTAAAAGTGGGTCCGGGGGGATGAGTTGTGCTCCTCTTTACTAATAGTCCAAAATAACTTGTTATTTTGAAAAAGGCAATTTTTTTGATCCCAAAGGATGGGGAGAGAACATGAAAAAATGGATCTGGACTCTGGGGATATTGGTCCTTTTGTTTGTCCTGGGCTGGATTTTTCTGGGCAGTCTACTCGACTCCCTGGTCATTCACGGGGTGGAGAAATACGGTTCCCGGACAACCGGCACTGATGTACGCCTGGAAAAAGCCGATTTATCGGTTTTTAAGGGCAGAGGTGTGCTGAGCGGTCTTTCCGTGGACAACCCCGAGGGATTCAAAGGGGTAAGGGCCTTTTCAGTGGCCCGGGCGAGCATTGATATGGATCCGGGTTCCATTCTGTCCGATCATGTCCTGGTAAACGATTTGAGTGTTCACGGGGCGAAAATATATCTGGAGCAGAAGGGGAAAAAGAGCAACCTGCAGGTCCTTTTGGACAATATAAAGGGACAGACTTCAACTTCCGGTTCACCATCTGCGGACAAACCGGACCAGGGCGCCGGAAAGGGGCAAAAGAAGGAAAAAAGCGGCCTTAAACTGGAGATAAAGAAAATAAATATCCTGGAAACCAGGGTGGAAGTAGAAGCACCGAACAGATCTGCCCGGCTGGAGCTCCCGGCCATTCGGCTGAAAAATATCGGCACCGCCCAAAATGGACTGCCTCCGGAAGAGGTTTCCCGGGAAATAATACGGGCGCTTATGAACGAATTGAACCAGGTCCTGGTGGGGAGTTTGCTCAATATCGATGCAAAAGCACTTAAAGGGATAGGGGAAAGCCTGGAAAAAGAGCTGAAAAAAGACGGCAAAATTGATGTTCAGAAAAAGCTAAAGGAACTGCAGGGGCTGTTTGATAGTCAGTAATGCCCTGTAATAATTGTTTTTATCCAGTCCAAAGTCTGTGTTTTTCACCTCTTAATTTGCTCTTGGCAGGGGGACAACTTTGTGCTATTTGGCACAAGCGTCTCCAGTGAAGCGAAAATTTGGAAAAAATCATTTTGAGGAGGTTTATTATGTCAGTTGTAGTATTTGGACACAAAAATCCGGATTCGGATACCGTATGCGCCGCCATTGCCCTGGCCGACCTGAAGAGCAAGACCGGCCTGGAAGCCAAGCCGGTGGTGCAGGGGGAGATCAACCCGGAATCAAAATTCATCCTGGACAAATTCGGCGTTTCCTATCCGGAAGTAGCTACGTCCGTTGCCGGTCAGCAGGTCTTTCTCGTGGACCATTCCGATAAGTCCCAGAGCATGGATGATTTGGACCAGGCCGAAATCCTGGGAATCATCGACCATCACAAGCTGGGCGATGTGACCACCCCCAATCCGCTGGAATGCTGGATTTGGCCGGTGGGATGTTCCTGCACCGTGCTCAAGGCCATGTATGATTACTATGATGTGGAGATCCCCAAGGATATCGCCGGGCTCATGCTTTGCGCCATCCTTTCGGACACGGTTATCTTCAAGTCCGCCACCTGCACGGATAAGGACAAGGAAGTGGCTGATGTGTTGGCCAAGAAGGCCGGCGTGGATGATCTGACTTCCCTGGGCATGGAGATGTTCAAGGTCAAGTCCGCGGTTGAAGGTACTCCGGCCCGCGAGCTGGTCATGCGCGATTACAAGGATTTTGACATGAACGGAAACAAGGTGGGCATCGGTCAGCTGGAAGTGGTTGATCTGTCCATCGTGGACCCGGTCAAGGGCGATCTGGAAGAGGATATCAAGAAGCTCAAGGGTGAAAAGGGAAATCATTCCGTATTCCTCATGCTTACTGATATCATGAAGGAAGGCACTGAACTGCTCATCGTTTCCGATGATGAGTCTGTTGTGGAAAAAGCCTTCGGTGTTAAGCCCGAGGGCGGCAAGGCCTGGCTGGACGGCGTCATGAGCCGCAAGAAGCAGGTTGTGCCCAATTTTGAAAAGGCTTTCGCCTAAGTCTTTATATCCGAAGACAAGTAAAAAAGCCCGCCAAATGGCGGGCTTTTTTTGTGCGTGAAAAACAGGGTCCGCTCATTCAGGACTTCGCGAGGCATAAATATTTGACATGCCTTATTCCGAAAGGCAGACATGAAAAGAGCTTAAAATATATGAGCTTGTCTAATATGTTGGCTTTACGACATAGCGGATGGAGTTTTTATGTTTCAGCCGCCTGATCCTTCCCGGCACTCAAATTTGAAATTTGAGTGCCGGCTCTCTCGTTAAAAGCATCTAAAAGGAATCAGGCAGATGAAATCCATATCTGATGTCGAGGACCCTATATGTTTTGATATCAGGAAAGCAGCTTATTTTTAAGGAGGGTGTCATGAGTGTTATAGCCGAGCTGGCCATATTCCCTTTGGATAAGGGGGTTGGGGTGAGCGATTATGTAAAGCAGGCGGTTGAGCTCCTTGAGCAGAGCGGAATGCCCTGTGAACCCGGGCCCATGGGCACGTGTGTCGAAGGGGAGTGGGAAGAGGTCATGGCTGCTGTTAACCAGTGTTTTTTGTCCATGCAAATGGACTGTCAGCGGATATACATGACCCTGAAAGTGGATTACCGCCACGGCCGCGCGGACGGAATGCGCTCCAAAGTGTCCGCGGTCACCGGCTGAAGCTATTTGTACTTGGCCGGATCAATGCGGTATTTGTGCACCTTGTAGTGCAGTATGCGGTATGTGACCCGCAGCTCACGGGCCGCCTGGAGCATATTGCCCTTGTTTTTTTTCAGGGACTCCACCAAAAGTTCCTGCTCAAACCTGGCCACTGCCTCCTTAAAGGAAAACTGGTTGTCCGTGGCCGAACTCTCCGCTGTCTGCAGGCTGGGCGGTAAATGATAGGTGCGGATTACTTCCTCGTTACAGACCAGGACCGCTCTTTCCAGACAGTTTTTGAGTTCCCGCACATTTCCCGGCCAGTGATACTGGATTAGAAGATCTATGGCCGGGGTGGATATGCGCCTTATGTCCTTGGAATACTTGGCGGCAAAATCCTGGAGAAAGTGTTCGGCTACCGGGAGGATATCCTCCTTCCTCTCTTTAAGGGGAGGAATGAACAGGGGAAAGACATTTATGCGGTAGTACAAATCCTCGCGGAAGGCCCCGTTGGAGACCAGTTCTTCCAAAGGCTGGTGTGTGGCGCAGACAATGCGCACGTCCACCCGGGTGGCTTTCTCGCTGCCCAGCCTTTGTATTTCCCCCTCCTGCAGGGCGCGTAAAAGTTTTGCCTGGGCGGCCGCGCTCAGTTCGGCTATCTCGTCCAGAAACAGGGTCCCTTCATGGGCGAGTTCAAATCGACCCTTCTTGGCCTTTACCGCCCCGGTGAACGCCCCTTTCTCGTGCCCGAACAGTTCGCTTTCCAGAAGATCCGCGGGCAGGGCGGCGCAGTTTAGCTTGATAAACGGCCCGTTAACCCGGGGACTGTTAGTGTGTATGGATTCAGCCAAAAGTTCCTTCCCGGTTCCGGATTCCCCGCGTATGAGTACTGTGGCGTCGCTGGGCGCGGCCTGTCCCACCTGGCCGAGGACCGTCTGCATGGCCTTGGACGAGGCTATGATATCGCTGTGCACGGGTTGATGCGGATCCGGGGGCGGAACATGCAGGCTGTCCCTTTGCCGGGTGATCTCGTCCTGGAGAAAGGAGGTCTGTCTGGCTATGATTTGAGCCAGTACCTGAAGGAAGGTGCAGTGGGTTTCCAGTTCCCCGGAGTCCGCACAGGAGATATCCGCGTTTAAAACCCCCAAAATTTCCTGCTTGCCTTCGGGGTCCCTGCGCAGAACCGGCACGGAGATAAAGGAGAGATCCTCTAGTTCCTCGGCCTTGCGGCCGAACGCGAGGTTCAAGAAACTTTTCTCCTCGGCCATGCAGGGAACGATAATAGGCTCTTTGTCCTGGACCACCTTGCCGGTGATTCCTTCTCCGGGAACATAGGAGTGTTTGGGGGGCTGTCCCGGACCGGAATACAGACTGAATTCGATAGTCTTGGACACCGGCTCCAATATGGCCAAGGACATCCTTTTATAGTCCAGTTCCCGGGTTGTGGATTCCAGTATGCCCGCCAGGCCCTCGCGCAGAGGCGAGTGCGGACCGATTTCCTCCAGGATACTGTGCAGGAGTTGGATGAAGCGGGTGTTCATCGGTTAGTTTGAATACTCCGCACCCAGTTCTATCGCCTGCAGATTCACGTCCACTATTTTGGCCTTGAGATGCTTTTTCACACCCTGCCGCAGGCTTTCCAGGTCGAGCGGCAAAAGACCGGAAGAGAATAGCGCGCCCATGAGAACCATGTTTGCTGTCTGCATTACTCCGGTTTCCCGGGCCAGATCCGAGCAGGGTATGAAATAGGAATCCTTGGCGCAAAGGCGGCATTTTTCCCTAATCTGTTCTATGTCCGGATAGCTGTCCCGGCCCATGCATACGCTTAGAGGCAGAACCGGACTCAGGCTGGAGATTATCGTGCCCCCCGGCTGGACGAAGTCCAGGGCGCGAACGGTTTCCAGCGGCTCAAATCCAAGAAGTACGTCCGCCTCGCCCTCTGTGATTTTCGGACTCTTGAACCCGCCGATAAGCACAAAGGAATGGACAACTCCTCCTCGCTGGGCCATTCCGTGGATCTCTCCGGCAGTGACCTGCATGCCGTTGTCCGCAGCTATTTCCGCGAGCAGGTTGGTCGCGGTCAAAGTCCCTTGTCCGCCTACTCCGGTCAAAAATATGCGGGTTTTGCTCATTTTATTCTCCCTTGTCCACCTGAATATGCTTGCAGATCTGTACGCACAGCATGCAGCCGGCGCATTGGCCCGGATTGATATGCACTTTCTCGTTTTGAACATAGAAGGCCGGGCAGGCCAGGGTGTCAATGCATTCCATGCACCCGTCGCAACTGTCCAGAACTTTGGCCTTTTGGGTCTTTTTTTGGCCCAGCATCCGTCTGGCATACAACGGACAAGGTTCCTCGGCGATCAACACCCGGACGCCTTTTTCTTCTTTCAGGGCCTCTAGCGCTTGCACTGTTTTTTTGTGATTGAACGGCTTGACCTTTTTTATATTGGAGATGCCGCAACCACGGACAATCATCTCGATGTCCAGAGCGGGCTTTTCCCCGGCCGGGGTGTTGCCCACGCCCGGGTGGGGCTGGTGACCGGTCATGGCCGTAGTGCTGTTGTCCATAATCACCAAAAGAAGGTTATGCTCGTTGTATACTGCGTTAACCAAACCGGTGATTCCGGAGTGAAAAAAAGTTGAGTCCCCGATAAATCCAATCACCGGCTTGTCCGTGGCCTGGGCCATGCCGCATCCTGCGGATACAGAGGAGCCCATGCACAAAAGGAAGTCAGCCGCGCTCAAGGGCGGCAAGAGTCCCAGGGTGTAACATCCGATGTCCGAGGAGTATACGGCCTGGTCCCCGAATACCTTGCGCACTGCATAATATGTCCCCCGGTGCGGGCAGCCGGCGCAGAGATTGGGCGGTCTTTGCGGCAGTTCATGGGTGTCCGCCTCACAGGACCCGGTATCTGTCTTGTCCTCCAGGCCGTGCATTTCAATAAGCACTTTGCGGATGAGATCGGCCGAATATTCCCCCTGTCTGGTGAGGAGTTTGTTTTTACCCTGGATATCAATTTTTATGTCCTGTTTCTGGGCCATGGCCCGGACTGCTTCTTCCAGGATAGGTTCCAGCTCTTCCAAAACCAGGAGCTGATCTACCTCCTGCATGAACTCGGTTATCTTTTTTTCCGGCAGGGGATAGGTCAATCCCAACTCCAGGGTGCGGCATTTAAGCCTGGGGTCGTTTCCCAGGGCGTCATGCAGGTAGGCCCGGGAAATGCCGCTGGCTATTACCCCGATTTTGCCTTGGCCACCGGAGAAATTTAGCGGGGATTTTTCCGCTTCAGCGGCGGCTTCTTCCAGGTTTTCCAGAAGGGCGTTGTGCCGGACCCGGGCCACCGCAGGGACCGGGACAAAACGTCTGGGATTTTTTTGAAATTCGGCCCGGTTGCGGCACTCCTGCACCGTATCGAACTTGACTATGCCCCGCAGATGATTCACCCGGGTGGTTGTGCGCAGGATAACCGGCTGCTCCCATTTTGCGGACAGCTTAAGGGCCTCCCTGGCCATGTCCTTGCATTCCTGGGCCGTGCAAGGCTCGAAACAGGGAATGCCGCCCAGTCTGGAGTAAAAGCGGTTGTCCTGCTCGTTTTGGCTGGAGTGGCAGCCCGGATCATCCGCACTCAAGACGAGCAGACCGCCCGGAGTGCCAATGTAGGAAAGGGTCATCAGCGGATCCGCGGCCACGTTCACTCCGACATGCTTCATGGTCACGGCTGAAGGGACCCCGGCTATGGCCGCGCCTCCGGCCACTTCCATGGCCACCTTTTCGTTCGCGGAATACTCGAAGTGGTACTTTGCTTTGGTGGATAAACTGAACAGGGTGTCCGGGACTTCCGAGGAAGGCGTACCCGGATAACAGGATATGAAGCCTGTTCCGGCTTCGATGATCCCCCTGGCTATGGCCTCGTTGCCCAGCAGGAGGTGTTCTTCCCCTTTTTCCCCGCTTAGGATAAACTCGCGCATGGTTTGCTCCTATCCGGCCGTTTTTTCTTGCATTTGTTTTATTTTGAAATCAAAAAAACCGGTTCTGCCCTGGCCCTGAACCATGCTGCTTTCCGATTTGAGCTCCTGGTACGCGGAAAGGGCTTTTTGCCAGTTTTGGCTTTTCTCCGCGCAAAAGGCGAGCATGTTCTTCAAAGGCCGGTTGTATTCTTCCGGAATCCTGTCCTTGTATTTCTCCAGGACCTCAAGTGCCTGGGCATAATCATCGGCCAGCTGCAGGGCCTTGGCCTGGCCCAGAACGGCAATGGGCAAAAGGTCCTTATCCAGTTTTTGCAGTTTGGCGAATTCTTGTGCAGCCTGCTTGTAATCCTTGTTCTGCATGAGAGTTCGGGCCAGTTCCAGCTTTACTCCGGCGGCCAGATTCGAGGGGGCGTTCGTGGCGAAATCGGCCAGTTCTTCCGCCCTTGTTCCGGGATCCTTGACTGAGAGTATTTGCCCCAGCTCAGCCCTGGCCTGCTCCGCACGATGATTCTGATACAGTTTGTATCCGGATATGCCGGCGGCTATAAGGACTATACCGCCGATTATGAGTCCGATCAGCTTCAGATTGTTCAGGATCTTTTCCAAAAGCGGATGCAGGGTGGAGTCGGCCTCGCTTTCGATTTGCTGCATAAACTGCGGCTGGATGGGATCCTGCTTATTTTGGGGGTCCATGCTACCTCCAGGGATTTGCGATTAAATTATTGGCTTGGTTACTTTTCCCGATATTCATGCATTACACTGCTGCAACGTCAGGCCATCTCTTTTAAGGTTATTTGCCGCAAAGGTCAAAAAGAATCGGCGGGCTTCGGTTCGATTCACTAAAAAAGGCGGCCGTATACGGCCGCCTTTTTATGGATTTAATTCAGGTGGAACCAGGGTTCAATCAGTGGTCACACACGTTTTCTCCGGTGGTAAGGGTGCCTTGCATGTACGATTGGACCAGATTCTCCGGGGTGTCCGCCGAAGCCCCGACCAGGACCTTGACTCCGTGCTGGTTGAAAAGGCTTTGCGCCCTGGAGCCCATGCCGCCGGCTATGACAAAGTCGGCTCCCTGTCCGGCTACCCATTCCGGCAATACTCCGGGCTCGTGCGGCGGGGGATCCAGATGTTCCACACCCAGGATTTCCTTTTTCCCGGCATCCGCTTCAACCATGGCGAATTGTTGGCAGTGTCCGAAATGCATGCACAGTTTGCCGTTGACCACGGGCACGGCCACTTTTATTTTACCCTCGGAGACAGCGGGCTCTTCCTCGGTTTGGTCCCCTCCGGGGTTTGCCTTTTCCTGCAGGTCCCCGCCCATGGCCAGCATGGGCTTGATTATGCGGCCGATGGATTGGGCGGCCTCGCTTTCATGATGGGTCTTGACGTAGACATAACCCTGATCCCCGGAGCGGACAACTTCCGGATCAATGGGTATGCGGCCCAGGAACTTTATGCCCATTTCCCGGGCCAGATCCTCTCCGCCCCCGGAAGCGAATATGTCGCTTACTTCCCCGCATTTGGGGCAGACATAACCGCTCATGTTTTCCACCAGGCCCAGCACGGGGTTTCCCACCTGGCTGCAGAATGTCACCGAACGCCGCACATCGTCCACTGCCACTCCCTGGGGAGTGGAGACAATTACCGCCTGGGCGGACGGCCCGATCAGCTGCAGGGTGGAAAGGGGTTCGTCCCCGGTGCCCGGAGGGCAGTCAACCACAAGATAATCAAGCTCGCCCCAGGCCACGTCCTGAAGAAACTGCTTTATCAGCCCCATCTTGATCGGACCGCGCCAGATAACCGCGTCATTGCGGTTGGGCAGCATGAATCCCAGGGACATGACCCATAGGTTTTTGCTCCATTGTATGGGCTCGATATAGTCCTTTTCAATATGCGGCTGTTCCCCGGTCAGACTGAGCATCCTGGGTATGGAGGGACCGTGGACGTCCACATCCAAAAGTCCGACCTTTTTCCCGGCCAGGGACAGGGCGGCCGCAATATTCACGGCCACCGTGCTTTTGCCCACGCCGCCCTTGCCGGACAGGATGACCAGTTTATTCTTGATCTTGCCCAGACTGGCTTGCAGTTTTTCGTCTTCATTGTTTTTGCCGCATTCCTTGCTTGAACAGGAACCGCATTGCTCGGACATATGAATCCTCCAGAGTAATAAAGGTATAAGTTGATGTTTGAAGTATTTCGACTAAAATTTTTGGGGCGATCTTTCAGGATGTTATTTGATTTAGGGGTTGTCCATGCCGAATATGTGGAAATTAATAATCTGTCTATAAACTAAAAGTATGCCAAATTTTTTGTTTTTTAGCAAGTTTTTAAATGTTGGGGACCTAGCCTTTTTAATTCCAGAGGATGGAAATAAGGTCTGATTTTTTTAAATTTTGTCGCTTAAGTCATTAAATGAGGTGGAAAAGTGGCTCAGAACCACTTTCCCACCAGGTAGGGTTTAGGTCCGCTCAAACGTCGGTGTTTAGTTCAGTCTAATTCCCAACAAATTTTGCAAAATTGGTTGATTCGGAATCTGGCAATTAAACTGGACTCTTCTTTTTTGAGCGTATCAGGATGTTTAATTTTTATCGGAATCCAGGGCCAGAAGTGGGTCTATGATTTTATGCATTGCTTTGGCCGCCGTACTTTGTTTATGTGTATGCACAAATACGTATCCTCCGTCCCCTGCCCGAACTACCTCCGGATCAATAGGTATACTGCCCAATGATTTTGTCCCGGTTTCCCGGGCCAGCTCTTGGCCGCCGCCGGAGGAGAAGATGTTACTGATTTCTCCGCATTTTGGACAGACATATCCGCTCATGTTCTCCACAATGCCTACAACAGGATTGCCAACCGTATTGCAGAAACCAACCGAACGCCTGACGTCATCTACAGCTACATCCTGGGGGGTGCAGACAATAACCGCCTGAGCGTCCTCGCCTATCAGCTGCAGTGTGGAGAGAGGCTCGTCACCAGTGCCCGGTGGGCAGTCGACTACTAAATAGTCCAGATTGCCCCAAGCCACATCGGTTAGAAATTGCTTGATAAGGTTCATTTTCATGGGGCCCCGCCAGATAACGGCATCATCCCGGTTAGGTATCATGAACCCCAGAGACATAACGTGTAGATTCTTACTCCATTGAATGGGTTCGATGTATCCTTCCTCTATATGTGGATTCTCTTGAGAAAGGTTGAGCATGCGGGGAATAGAAGGACCGTGGACATCCACATCCAAAAGTCCCACTTTCTTGCCTGCAAGGGATAAGTCCGCAGCCATGTTAATAGCTACTGTACTTTTCCCAACTCCTCCTTTTCCGGAAATAACTACTATTTTATTTTTAATCTGGGCCAGATTATTTTTGAGTTTTTCTTGTTCTTCATTGTTTTCCTTTGCCATATTTATTCCTCTTTAGAACTATTTGAATATTTAACAGGTCGTACTAAATCTTCCTGTAACTACAAAACCTAAGTAGGTTTAAACTCTTACGTATTAATAAATGCGCTTAGGCCATGCCCTTTTCGATTATTGCACGACCTGGGAAATAATGAATTTTT
>CAZTKE010000004.1:0-8256 GCA_964614055.1 uncultured Desulfovibrionales bacterium
GCTTATCCTGGACAATGGCCGGGCGGCCGTGGACCCGGACTTTGTGTGAAGAGATCTATAATCGAACCGCAAAGTCGCGAAGTACGCAATAAATAATCCGGACCTATCCGGCCGGATTATTTAGGTATTTTTATTGCCCGCTGTCCAGGTAAGGGTTTTCCTCGGATAGGTAATTGCGGACATAATCCCGCACCCCGTCCTCAAGATGAGTGAAGTCCAGGGGGCATCCGGTATTCTCCAGTTTGGCCATTTCCGCCCGGGTGTAATACTGGTATTTGGCGCGCAGGGCCTGGGGCATATCAATATATTCAATCTCCGGCTCCCGGTCCATGGCCCGGAATACCGCCCGGCCCAGGTCGTTCCAGGTCCGGGGGGTGCCGGTACCCAGATTGAATATCCCGCAGACGTCCTCGTGATCCAGAAGCCAGGCCATTACCCGGGTGCAGTCCTTGATGTAGATAAAATCCCGCATCTGCCCGCCGTGGGGATATTCCTCGCGGTAGGAGCGAAACAGGCCGAGACTCCCTTTTTCTTTTATCTGGTGGTATGCCTTGCAGACAACGCTTTTCATATCTCCCTTGTGGTATTCATTGGGGCCGAAGACATTGAAGAATTTTAGCCCCACCATCCGGGACAAAAGATCGTTTTTAAGCGCCCATAGATCGAAAAGGTGCTTGGAATAACCGTACATATTCAAAGGACGGTATGCGGGCAGAGTGGAGTGATCGTCGCTGAAGCCTTTTCCCCCGTCCCCGTATGTGGCCGCGCTGCTGGCGTGGATGAAGCGGATGTCCTTTCTGGAGCAGTAAAGGGCCAGGCTCTGGCTGTAATGCAGATTGTTCTGCATCAAGAATTCCGCGTCCTTTTCCGTTGTCCTGGAGCAGGCCCCCATGTGTACAATGCCCTCGATGGCCGGAAGGCGGTTTTTCTCCAGAAGTTCCGGGAGCTTGTCCCGGTGCGCGTAGTCCTGGAACTTGAGCCCGGTCAGGTTCTTCCATTTTTCTTCAAAACCCAGGTTGTCCACTATCAGGATATCCTCGATCCCGCGCCGGTTAAGCTCCCAGACAAAGGCGCTGCCGATAAATCCGGCTCCGCCGGTGACTATATACATATCTATCTCCTTTATAGAAGTATTTTGTAACTAACCAGAGAGTTGTTTCCAAAAAAAATGTAAATAAAAGAAGTGCGCAAAGTTTAGGACGCTAAGCTTAAGTATTGTCCAGAACTTCATGCAATACCTCGGCCAGCTTGTCTATCCTGTACGGCTTTCCGAGGACCCCGGAGAACCCATGTTCTCGGTAATAGGCCATGATCGGGTCTTGGGAATAGCCGCTGGAGACAACGGCCCGGACATCGGGGTCGATTTCCCGCAGTCGGCGCAGGGTCTCTTCCCCGCCCATGCCCCCGCGCACTGTAAGGTCCAGGATAACCGCGTCAAACGGCTCCGCGGAATGCAGGGCCTTTTTATACATTTTTAGGGCTTCCTGTCCGCCGCCGGCGGTCACGGCCTTGTAGCCCAGGTGTTTCAGAGCCTCCCCGGCCACATCCAGGACCACTTCCTCGTCGTCCATAACCAGGATTTTCTGACCATCGGCCGGCAGGGTCCCGTTTTTTTGCATATCTTTTTCCGGAGCGCTCTCCTCCGCGGCCGGGAGATGGATGTGAAAGGCCGTGCCCTCGCCCGGAGCGGAGTCAACACTTATATGTCCGCCGTGTTTCTTGATTATGGAGTAGACCATGGCCAGACCCAGCCCGTTGCCTGTCTCCTTGGTGCTAAAATAGGGATCGAATATCTTGAAAAGGGTATCTTTGGAGATGCCGGCGCCCTGGTCAGCGATTTTTATATGCACATATCTCCCCCCGGGTAGAGGCGTGTCCGACTTGGGTTCCAGGAGTTCGTTTTCCGCCCGGATGTGGATGCTGCCTCCGCTTGGCATTGCTTCCTGGGCGTTTAGGACCAGATTGTTTATGACCTGGCTTATCTGGGTCCGGTCCGCCTGGATATCCCAGAGATCCTCGGGCAGGGAGAAGCGGCAGTCCACATTTGAGCCGCGCAGGGAAAAGGTGGTGGAGTCCCGAAGCAGCCCGGCCGGGGAGACGGTGTCCTTGACCGGGACTCCGCCCTTGGAGAAAGTAAGCAGCTGCTGGGCGATGCCCTGGGCGCTGCAGCAGGCGTCATTCGCTTTTTTGAGCGGCTCAAGCATATTTTCATCTGTCCCGGCCCGCTGTCCGGCAAGGGAGATATTCCCGATTATTCCGGTCAGGAGGTTGTTGAAATCGTGGGCCAGTCCTCCGGCCAGGACTCCTACGGACTCCAACTTCTGTCTTTTTAGCCTCTCTTCCTCTATCTTTTTGCGCTCGGATAGATCGCGGCCGACGACATTTATAAGCCGCTTTCCGTTGTAGGTGATCATGTTGCAGCTTAGTTCCACCTCGACTTTTCCCCCGTTTTTTTTCAAAAGGGTCCGTTCTTCAATAAACAACTCCCCTCTTGCCAGTACGCGGTGTATGTTTTTTTCTATATCCCCCCCGGATTCTTCCAGGACGAAATCCCGGGCTCGGAGGTTTAATATCTCCTCCCGGGTAAATCCCAGAAGTTCCTGCATGGCCGGGTTGGCCTCAATGACTTTTTTGTCCTCCGGGTCCAGTAGGTATATGCAGTCCCTGCTTTGATTGATGACCGAGCGGTATTTTTGCTCGCTTTGCCGCAGGGCCTGCTCCGCTTTTTTGCGTTCGGTTACGTCCATGGCGTTGACCAGGACCGTTTCCCGGCCTTGTTCCACAACCTTGGCCGCGCGCAGTTCCACCCAGATCCTCCGTTCGTCCCGGCGTACCCAGCAAAACTCCCTGGCCCTGGATAGCAGGGTATCCTTGTCTTTTTCCTCGGTGAGCTTGTCTTCCGGATGTCGGTACAGATCCTTTAGGCCCGGGAAGCGATCCTTTCTTTCTTCCTGGGGGATAAGACTCTGGTAATCCATGCCGGAGAGCTCCTCGGCCCGGTAGCCGGTCATGTCCTCCAGGGTGGGGTTGGCAAAAAGGATTTTTCCCTGCTCATCCAGGGAGAATATCCCGGCCGGACTGGTTTCCACCACCCTCTGATAGCGTTTCTCCGAGGCCCGGATTTTCTCCTGGGCCTGGTTTTGCAGTTCATTCTGGGCCTGCAGCAGACTGGCCAAAACGTGGTTGAAGGCCCGGGCCAGTTTTCTGAACTCCTTGTAGCGGATGTTTTTTTCATCCAGGAAATTGTGTGAGGGCTCCTGCGCGATTGCCTGGGCCTGTTCGGCCATGTCCGCCAAAGGGCTGCTTACCTTGCGGGCGATGACCAGGGACACCCAGAAGGTCAGAAAGATGATTACCGCGAACAGTCCGCTTAAAATGAGTATGAGCGATGTGTTTTTCTCGTGCAGGGGAGCGGACGAGGTCACATAAACGAGGCGGGGAAAATCCTTGAGGGTAAGTATGCTTTTGTCCGTGATTTTGTTCAGCTCAGGGGCCGCCTTTTCGATGGACAGGGGAGGGGAAATAAAACCCGGCAGACCAACATGTTTTTTTCTCTTAAGATCCACCGGCCTGCCCTGGTTCCAGATGCACAGCCGGAAGTCGTAATTCGTGGTCAGGCGTTTCCAGAAGCGGCTGTCCGCGGAAAGATCATGTATCGCGTATGCGGTCCCCAGGCGTTTGTTTCTTCTTTTGATGGGTAGGGAATGGAAGGTTAAGAAGCGTTTGTTTCCCACATGCTTGAATGTCAGGCTGTGCAAATGGTCTTTTGGGGGCAGGGAATGGATATGCTCGGCCAGGTATTTAAAGTTTTCCGGCAGCTGCGGCGTAATCCCCAGGGACCCCCCTTCCGGGCGGACAAAGAACATCACTCCTCCGGAGGAGGAATACTTGCTTTCAAGTATTTCTTTTAGCTGGTTTTCCATGCCCAGCATCAGGCCCACGCGCAGGGCGTTATCCGAGCTTACTTCCCTGAGGGTGGTCTTTATTTCGTTGAAGCGGTCCTTTAAGGACATGCTCACCTTGGTCTGCTCCGCCTCCAGGCGATTGTTGAATTCACTTTCCATCGTCCGGCTTAAGATAATGTATAAAACGCCCATGACCACAATCAGCGAGACCGTGGACAGGATTATCAGAGTCCAGGACAGGTAGGTGGAAAATTTTTTTCCGGAGTGGGCGGGACTAGTCATTGTTTCTTACGACCTCGTCAGCGGCCAGGATTACGTCCTCGGGGATCTCTATTCCCAGTTGCTCCGCCCGGTCCAGGTTAAAAGCCAGGGCGTATTTGCGGGCCTCTTCAATGGGCAAATCACCCGCTTTTTTCCCTTCAAGGACTTTTGCGGCCATGCGGCCGGCCTGCTTGCCCATGGCGTGGAAATCAACCGCGGCCCCTCCGAACAGGCCCATATGGGTAAAGGAGTAGTTCAGGGCTATTTCCGGCTGTTTGGAGTGCTGGACAGTCCAGGCGAATATCTCCGGAGCGGTATAGGTTTTGCCCTGGCTGTCCTTGAGCAAAAGGGCCGCGGGGTAGATAACCCCTATTTCCGGGGAGGAGTTGGCGGCGCGGATTGTTTTTTTGTAGTCCTCCCAGCTGGCTATGGTTTGCATCTCCCAGTCGCAGACCAGCCCCTGGTTTTTGATTTCCAGAAGCATCTGTTTTTTTATGGCCCTGCCCGTGGGGGACTTGTCCACGAGAAAAAGCATCTTCCCCGGGTCGGGGAAGAGCTTGAAATGGATGCGGGCGGCATCCGAGATATGCAGCTTTTCATATACCCCGGATATGTTGTGTCCGGGATGTTTTCTGCTTTCCATGAATTTTTTTTGCCGGTTGTAGTCTTCAGGCTGGCCGTTCAGGCCGCAGAAAATAACCGGCATTCCCGAGTCCACGAACTCCAGGCCGACATGGGCAAAGGCGTTGTCGTCCAGGGTGATAAGGACATCCGGGTCGAATTCCCGGATTTTTTCCCGGGCCAGGCGGGCCTGCTCTTTTATGAGTTTCGGGGTGTTGTTCTTGCGCTTGGTATCCATGTAATAGGTGGACAGGGTCATGTTTTTCCCCGTCGCGAAACCGTTTTCCTCTAAAGCGGCCACTGCCCCGTCATGCTGAGGTTGGCCGCAGACGTGCCCCCGCTCGTAGCTGTGCAGGATAAAAACCCGCTGGCCGCAATGGGCGGGTGAAGCCGGGAAAAATACCCCGGAGATGAGCAGGAAAAAAAAGCCGGTAAAAGGCAACGAAAATATTTTTTTGGTCTTATAGGACATAAATGCACCTGATTGTCGAATTCGGGGTTTTAAGTCTGGTTTTTAGGGCGTCTTGAGATGGACTGAACATCCCGGCATTTCGAAATTTCAATCTTCCAAGATAAGTTGGTTCGTCGCAAGGATTTTTGCAACAACCCAAAATATTTCACACAAATTCCGGAAGCGAAGCAGCTCCCAATCAGTGGAAGGTCATTTTTTTGCCGTGCATAGCCGGATGGCCCTGGATTGTAAACCGTTTCCGGGACGAGGCGCCCGCCCGGGGAGTGGCCCCGTCCGGAAGGATGCAGTTTTAAGTCCCGTTTGGCAAAAGTTCCCGGACAGACCCTGGGGTGGATTTATGCAAGTTGACGCTCCACCCTGTAAGTGGCAACTTTTAAAAAATTGTTTGGTTAACTGCGGGCATGCCCATTATTCCCGGAATGTCCGGGAAAGGAGGTTGGTATTATGACGGAATTGAAGCTGGAGAATATACAGAAGTTCTTGAGCGCAGCCTTTCATTCCCGAATCCAGGTCCTGGAGGCCGGAAAAATCGGTTCCCTGGACGAGCAGGGCATGAAGGACTTCGGGTACGGTAAGCCCCTGCAGGTTTCCTATACGGAAAACGGGGAGGAGAAGCACGCGGTTTTGTCCCGGATGCGCGGGGATTCCTTCGGGCATCAGTACTACTGGGACCGGGCCGCGGTACTGATGTTTCAGTACGAGACCGGAAAAAAGATAGACAGGCATGTCCGGCCCCTGGCCCTGGGTTATATGGACGGACAGGGTCGGCTGATACCGGTCAAAAATCCCCGGGAGTTTTTCATTGTCCAGGAAAAGGTGGACGGCTACGATTATTTCAAGGATCTGGAGCGGATAAGAAAGGGGGATTTTCGCCCCGGGGACGAGGAAACGGCCAGGAATTTCGCCCGCTGGCTGGCCGGGTTGCACAGCCGGAAAAAAGAGGCGGACGATCTCTATCGCCGCCGCATACGCCAGCTCATCGGCGACTCCGAGTGCATCTGGGGAATAATAGACAACTATCCCCATCCCTATGAGTATTTTTCCCGCGAGCGCTGCATGCGCCTGGAAAAGAAACTTATCGACTGGCGCTGGAAGCTGCGCGAATATACGCATAGACTAAGCGCGGTGCACGGCGATTTTCATCCCTGGAACGTGCTCATCCGCTCCGCTGATGATTTTTCCGTTCTGGACTGCAGCCGTGGGGAATGGGGAGAACCCGGGGACGATCTGAGCACCATGACCTGCAATTATCTCCTGTACAGCCTGTATGACTCCCCCCGTCTGGACGGTGCCTTCGAAAGGCTGTACACAGCCATGTGGGAAGAATACCTGGAGGCCACCGGAGACCGGGAAGTGCTGGAGGTAATTGCCCCTTTTTATGTGTTCCGGGCCCTGGTCATAGCCTCCCCGGTCTGGTATCCGAACCACCCCGGGGAGATACGGGAGGGGCTTTTCCGGTTCACGGAAAACGTGCTGGAGGAAAGCAGTTTTGATTACGCCCATATAAATAGGTATATGGAGTAGTTGGGATAATGTGAATCGAAATCGGAATCGCTATCGAAATCGAAAGAATATGCCATTCGGTGAGGGAGGTACCCTCGGCTTATGGATTCGATTTTGATCCCGATAGCAATTTAGGTCCCCAAGAAAGAAAGTCCCAACAAACGGATGCACTGGACGCTCATTCCTCGCGTCAGCGATCTTTAGCGTTTTTAAAGCGACCTGGGTTGTAGGGAATTTTTAGACAGTCAGCTAAATGTAGAGGAACCGATATGAGCAGACCCGGATGGGCGGTATGGTTTGTCGGTCTTCCCGGTTCGGGCAAGAGCAGCGTGGCCGAATGCGTTGCGCAACGTTTGCGCGAACAGGGTTGGGATGTTTTTCTTTTGCAGATGGATGAAAGGCGCAAAGCCTATTTCCCCGAGCCGCAGTATACGGATGAGGAAAGGACCCGGGCGTATGAACTCTTCGCTGACGAGGCCGCGCAAATGGTAGCCGAGGGGCGCAATGTGATCATGGACGGGACAGCTGCAAAGCTTTTGATGCGGCAGAGGGCCCGGGAAAAAATACAAAAATTCGCCGAGGTATATATCCATTGTTCGCTTTCCACCGCCATGCAGCGGGAGGCAAAAAGACCGCAGGGAAAGGTCATGGCCGATCTGTATGCCAAGGCCCTGAAGAGGCGGGAAACCGGCCGGGACTTTCCCGGTCTGGGTCAGGTGGTCGGGGTGGATGTGCAGTTTGAAAAAAATCCAGCGGCTGAACTGCGGGTGGAAAACGACCGGGACAAAAGCCTCCAGGACAGTGTGGACGAGGTCATGCGCTTTTTGAACAAGTGGCTTGCAGATGTTTAGCTAAACAGGCGGTTTATGCGTTATCATATATTTACTTTCGGCTGTCAGATGAATGTATGCGATTCCTGGTGGCTGGACCGCGCCCTTAAGAGCCGGGGCTTTATCCCGGCCGCGGAAGAGGAGGCGGATTTTTTTATCCTGAATACCTGCAGCGTGCGGGAGAAGCCGGAGCAGAAAGTGTACAGCCTTCTGGGCCGGTTGCAGGAATATACCCGGGAGCGCCCCCATGTATTCGCGGCAGTGGGCGGCTGCGTGGCCCAGCAGGTGGGCAGGGGTTTTTTGAAGCGTTTTCCTTTTGTCCGTCTCGTTTTCGGCACGGACGGATTGGTAATGGCCCCGGACGCTTTGCACCGGCTGGCCTCGAATCCCGGCCGGAAATTAAGTCTTCTGGATTTCAGCGAGATGTATCCGGAACGGGAACAGGCCCTGCCGGAACATATGCCCGCCCAGGCATTCGTGAATATAATGCAGGGATGCGACAACTTCTGTGCCTACTGCATTGTCCCCTATACCCGGGGGAGGCAGAAATCCCGCGCGTCAGGCGAGGTTCTGCGCGAATGCCGGGAGATGGTGGAGAAAGGGGCAAAGGAGATCACCCTTTTGGGGCAGAACGTGAACAGCTACGGCCGGGACAAATACGGGG
>CAZTKE010000004.1:8356-10304 GCA_964614055.1 uncultured Desulfovibrionales bacterium
GAGATCACCCTTTTGGGGCAGAACGTGAACAGCTACGGCCGGGACAAATACGGGGACGGGACCGATTTCGCCACCCTGTTGTATATGATTGCGGAGATACCCTTCCTGCGGCGGCTCCGCTTCACCACCTCCCATCCCAAAGATATCGCTCCGGAAGTGATCCGGGCCTTCGGAGACCTGCCGGTTTTGTGCCCGCATCTGCATCTGCCGGTGCAGTCCGGGTCCGACCGGGTGCTCCAGGCCATGGGCAGGAAGTATGACCGGGATAGCTATTTGCGCACGGTGGATTCCCTGCGCCGGGCCTGTCCGGATATCTCCCTGACCACGGACATTATTGTCGGATTTCCCGGGGAGACCGAGGAGGATTTTTTGCAGACCATGGACCTGATTCGCCGGGCGGGATTCGAGAGCAGCTTTTCCTTTAAATACTGTGATCGGCCCGGAGTGCGGGCCTGCCGTATGCAGCCCAAGGTGGAGGAGGAGGTCAAGTCCGAGCGCCTGGCCCGGCTGCAAGAACTGCAGGAGGAATTGTCCAGTCAGGCCCTAAATGCCCGGGTGGGTGGTCGGGAAACTGTCCTGGTGGAGACCAGAAACGAGAGGCCGCGTACCGGGGAGATGCAGTGGCGGGGCCGGGACAGAGGCAACCGGGTGGTGAATATCCCGGCCGAGAGTGCACAGGACTTGACCGGAAAGGAAGTTGAGGTAAAGATAGTCCAGGCCAAGAAACATTCCCTGATCGGAGAGGTATTGCCGTGAATTTTTTGCCCATGGTGGTCGCCGGGCTGGCCCTGGACGAGCACAACCAGGCCCCGCTTCTCATCTTGAAGGACCAAGAGGACAATTTCGTGCTGCCCATCTGGGTGGGAGGTTTGGAGGCGGTGTCCATTTCCATGCCCCTGAACAACGTGGTCATGCCCCGGCCCATGACCCATGATCTGTTTTTAACTCTTTTGCGCGAGCTGGGTGCCTCTTTGCTCAGGGTGGAGATCACCGAACTCAAGGAGTCCACGTATTATGCCCGGCTTATTCTGGCGGGCAAGGACGGGGAGCTGACTATTGACAGCCGGCCCTCGGACGCTGTGGCCCTGGCGTTGCGGGCCAAGGTGCCCATCCTGGCCAATGAAGAGATGCTCATGTCGGTAAAGGCGGAAGAAGGCAAAAATTACCAGGTGGTCCTGGATGAGAAGCATGCCGAGGAAGGGGACAAGTGGAGCGAGATCCTGGAGAATTTTGATCCGGACCACACCAAATACAAGATGTGAGAAATGATAGACCTGCATACGCATACTGTTTACAGCGACGGGGAGCTGATACCGGCCGAGTTGGCCCGCCGCGCCCAGTACATGGGTTATCGGGCCGTGGCCTTTACTGATCACGTCGATCATTCCAATGTGGGATTCATCCTGGATTCCCTCTTAAAACTGGTGCACGAGTATTCCATTCATTGCGATATGGAGCTTCTGGCCGGGGTGGAGCTGACCCACGTCCCGCCTCCGCTTATACCGCAGTGCGCGGCCGAGGCCAAAAGGCACGGCGCGCAGCTGGTGATCGTGCACGGGGAAACCATAGTCGAGCCGGTGCAGACCGGGACTAATCTTGCGGCCATAGAGGCCGGGGTGGATATCCTGGCTCATCCCGGGCTTATAACCGAGGAAGAGGCCCGTGTTGCCGCGGAAAAAGGGGTTTTTCTGGAGATAACCACCCGCAAGGGGCACAGCCTGACCAATGGACATGTCCTGAATATGGCCCGTCTGACCGGGGCGGGCATGGTCATAAACAATGACGCGCACGCGCCCGGGGACCTTGTCTCTGCGGAAATGCGACGCAAGGTGGCCATGGGCGCGGGCATGACCGAGGAAGAGGCAGGGCTGTGCGAGGAAAACGCCCGCCGGATTATACAGGATAGAATAAGTCCCTAAGGAGGGTTTTATGGATGCCGAAGTGCGCA
>CAZTKE010000004.1:10404-35837 GCA_964614055.1 uncultured Desulfovibrionales bacterium
TTATACAGGATAGAATAAGTCCCTAAGGAGGGTTTTATGGATGCCGAAGTGCGCAAGAAATGCGAGCAGGCCGCCCGGATATGGGATGAGAGCGAATGCGCAATCGCACTGACCGGGGCGGGTATTTCCGTTCCCAGCGGCATACCTGATTTTCGCAGCCCGGGCGGACTGTGGTCCAAGTTCGACCCAAACGAGGTCTGCTCCCAATGGGCCCTGGAGAACAATCCCCGGGGAGTATGGGAATTCATGCTGGAAGCCGTGGGCATGTTTTCCCGGGCCGAGCCCAATCCGGCCCATGCGGCCCTGGCTGATCTGGATAAAAAGGGAAGGCTGGAAGCGGTGGTCACCCAGAATATAGACGGGCTGCATCAGGCGGCCGGAAACCGGGAAGTGATTGAATTCCACGGCGGGTGCAACCGGTTTTTCTGCCACGAATGCGGCCGGGAATTTGCTTTTAATGGGCTGGAGGATATTGCCGAGGTGGATATGCCCTGGATGTGCTTTGAGTGCGGGGGTATAGTCCGTCCGGATGTGGTTTTTTTCGGGGAGCAGATCCCGGTCAAGGCCCTGGCCCGTACCCAGGAGCTGGCCTCCAGGGCGGATCTGGTGGTTGTTGTGGGTACCTCCGGGGAGGTTGCCCCGGCCAATACGGTCCCGCACATGGTCACCTCCAGGGGAGGCCGGATGATCGAGATCAATCTGGGGCCTACCCTTTACGCGGAAATTGCCGATGTAAGCATATTCGCACCGGCGCAGGAGGCTTTGCCCCGGATCGAGGAGATGGTTTCCGCGCGGCAGCAGAAGGTTTAGGGCGGGCAAAAGTTTTTAATTCAGACTGTTAGGGGAGACGATATGGATTTCTTTTCCGGTAGCGGTTTTCTGCACATGGTGACCAGCGCCACGCTGGTGGTCAAGCTGGTCATGGTCCTTTTGCTGGTGATGTCCGTTCTCAGCTGGGCCGTGATCATATACAAGACCATTGTTCTTATCCGTTTCCGCAATATGGCCTCCAGCCATGCGGGGATGTTTGAAAGTGCCAGGGATCTGGTGCACGGGATGAAGCTCTTGAAGCAGAGCGAGAATTCCCCTCTTTATTCCCTGGGGTACAGCGGAGTGGCCGAGATGCAGCGCGTGGAAAAGAGTGAAATCGGTGCAAACGCCAAGTTCCGGGTGGCCGAGGACAATCTGAAGCGGGTCTTGAGCCGGGAGATAGACTCCAGGCTCAAGGACCTTTCCCGGGCCCTGCCTTTTCTGGCCACATGTGCCAATGCCGCGCCGTTTATCGGTCTTTTCGGCACGGTGTGGGGAATCATGAACTCCTTTCACTCCATCGGGCTGCAGCAGTCGGCTGCTCTGGCCACGGTGGCCCCGGGGATATCCGAGGCCCTGGTGGCCACCGCTTTCGGCCTGGCCGTGGCCATCCCGGCCACTATCGCCTACAATGCCTTTCTGGGTCAGCTGAATGCCATCAATACTGAGTTGAACCGCTTCACCGGGGTGTTCATCAACCGGGCCCGCCTGGAGATGCCCTGGATGGAAAAGGAGAAGCACTAGCAATGGATGTAAATCCCATGGGCAAGGGTTTTTTGGCCGAGATTAACGTGACCCCGTTCGTGGACGTCATGCTCGTCCTTTTGATCATATTCATGGTTACCGCCCCAATGATGGAGCAGGGTGTGGAGGTGGACCTCCCCCAGACCAAGACGGTCCAGACCCTGCCCGAGGACAGCGACCACGTGGTTCTGAGCGTGAAAAAGGACGGCAGCATATATCTGGACCAGTATGAGGTGGAGCTGGAAAAGATATCCAAGCATCTGGAGAAAATCGCGGAGAATAAAAAATCC
The DNA here is from genome assembly GCA_964614055.1 of uncultured Desulfovibrionales bacterium. Lineage (GTDB taxonomy): Bacteria > Desulfobacterota > Desulfovibrionia > Desulfovibrionales > Desulfonatronovibrionaceae > CAYNNQ01. Next base: position 12,249 of record CAZTKE010000004.1, read on the forward strand.
CTTTTGTATCTGCGGGCGGACGCGGAAGTGCCTTACGGCCGGGTGGTGGAGCTCATGACCCGGGTCAAGGAAGCCGGGATCAAAAAGCTCGGGGTGGTGGCGGAAGAGGAAGGTGAATAATATCCATGCGCGCTATTGCCTGGCTGGGATCGGTTTTGATCCATGTCCTTGCCCTTGTATTTCTTTTTTTCGGAAATTGGCAGGCCGGAACTCATACGCGCATTGACCTGGAAAAAAGGTCCTATCCGGTGCACCTGGTCAGTATGAAGGAAGCGCGCGGGCAGGCTGCGGCCGGCGGGGAGCCGGAAAAGGCCCGGGCACCTGTCCCCCCCAAAAAAGAAACGGCTGAAAAGCCGAAGAAAAAGCCGAATACTCCCCCGGCCCGGAAAGAGAAAGCCCCGGAGCCGGCTAAAAAAATCAGTCCCCAAAAAAGCAAGACCTCTTCCACGCGGAAAAGGAAAGAACAGGCTGAGCCGGAGGATCCGCGCAAAGTCCTGGACGAGGCCCTGGCCTCCGCCCGCAAGACCGCGGGAGAGGAAGAAACCGAAAAAAACAGGGAAGCCGTGGACCGGGCTTTGGCCGAAGTCCAGGCCGGCCTTCAGGGCGGGGGAAATGCCGCCGGGCCGGGCGCTTCCGCCGGGGCAGATCCCATGGCTGTGTATATAAGCCTTGTGGGTGAGAGGATTAAGGACAACTGGAGATTTCCGGCGATAGGTCCGGATCCCGGGCTGGCCGCTCGGGTGAGGATCGAGATCGACGATAAGGGGCGTATCGTGGGACAGGAGGTAATCGAGTCCTCGGGCCGGGAAAATTTTGATTCCTCGGTGCTGCGGGCGGTGGAGGAGACCCGGGAGCTCCCCGAGCCTCCGGGAAAAGAGATCCGGGAGATCGTGATCAATTTCAATCTTGAGGACCAAAATTGATTTTTCGCCGAACAAGTCGGGATCGTCTCCGGAGTTCGCGGTGCGAGCCGTTTTTACATATTTTTCATTTTCTTAAGTTAAGGAATAAATTGCTGATGTTTACATATTGGAAGACCGGACTGTTCCGGATGTGCGTGCGGACCCTTTTTGTGTCCGCGGCTATATTTTTCTTCGCCCGGCCGGGTCCCTGTTCGGCTGCCACGGATGCTTTGCAAATAGATATCTACGGACCGGGGCAAAAGAGTGCCAATCTGTATGTGGCTCCGCTTTTTTCCGAGGGGGAAGCGGTCCGCGGGACAGGGAAGAAGGCTGTCGGCTATTTAAAGGAGAATCTTTCCTTTGCCCCGTTTTTGAATCAGGTAAACGGGACCGAGCTCGTGGGCGGGGGGGAGATAGCCGGTTTTCAGGCCCGGGATATAGATTTCAAAAGACTCCAGCTGTCCCGGGTGGACATCCTTATTACCGCAGTGGCCCGGGAAGAAAAAGACGCTTTGGCCGGGGTGGCCTTTAGGGCCTTTGACGTTTTTTCCGGCCGGATGCTTCTGGGCAAGGGATATACTCTTACCCGGAAGAAACAGATTCCCTTGGCGGCCAGGAAATTCAGTGCCGATCTGGTGGAAAAGCTGGCCGGTTCAGGCGGGCTTTATCTGGCCCAGATAGCCTTTGCCCGCAAAAACAAGGACGGGACCAAGGATATTTGCCTGACCCGGGTCCCGGGAAGGGATGTGCGGCAAATAACGCAACTCTCCGGCATTTCCACCAGTCCGTCTTTTTCCGCGGACGGCTCCCGGGTGGTATTTTCCAATATGAGCCAGGACAGACACCGTTTGGGCATTTGGGAAAGAAATACGGACAGGGCCGATCTTTTGGAGGTGCCCGGAACCATATGCATCTCCCCGACCATTGCCCCGGACGGAGAAATAGCGGCCAGTCTCAACCCGCGCGGGAATCCGGACATATGTTATCTGTCCCCGGACATGAATATATCCGGATTTCTGGTTCGCAACTGGGCCATTGATGTCTCTCCGGCCTTTGATAAGAGCGGAGGGAAGATGGTTTTTGTCTCCAGCCGGCTGGGCAATCCGCATATCTTTATTTTGGATTTAAAGACAAATAATATAAAACGGGTGACATACACGGGAAAATACAATACAAGTCCGAGCATAAGTCCGGATGGAAAGCTGGTGGTTTATTCCGGGCGCACGGAAAACGGTCACCGCATTTTCATAAATGACTTGAAAAGCGGCATGAGGCGGCAGCTTACATTCGGGCCCGGCAATGACGAGGAGCCCAGTTTCGGGCCCAATGGGCATTTCATAGTTTTTTCCTCCAATCGGGGAGGTAGTTACAAATTGTATTTGACCACGGTAAACGGGGCCAGGCCCAGAATGATTCCCACCGGGCCCGGAGAGGCGACTACGCCGGATTGGTGTTGGAAAGAGGTTGAATCCGGGGCGGGTGACTAAACGAAATTTTTAGGAGGGGACAATGCTGAAAAAAACATGTCTTTTGGCGCTGGCGGCGCTAATGATTGTTGGAGTCTATGGCTGCGCCAAGAAAAAAATCGACACCGGAGCGGAAAAGAGCGCTCAGGAGAAGAGCTACTATCTGAATCAGAAGGCCATGCAGGAGGGGAAAGCTGCCTCCCGGGCCACTGAGGAAGAAGAGCTTAGTGAAAGGGAATTGTCCGCCAGGGAAAGGGAAGAAGAAAAATTGCAGGCCGAGGCGGAGAAGGCCAAGGAAAAGGCGGTACAAAATATTGCCGGGGAAAATATCCACTTTGCCTTTGATTCCTATGAGTTGACCCCGGAGGCCAGGGATAAGCTGCAGAAAAAGGCCGAGCTCTTGAAGAAATACACCGAGCTGGAACTGGTTATCGAGGGATACTGCGATGAACGCGGTACCGAGGAATACAACCTGGCTTTGGGCGAGAGGCGGGCCCGGGCCGCTTATGAGTTTTTGATCCTTTTGGGTGTTGATTCGGAAAGGATGCAGATAGTAAGTTACGGCGAGGAATACCCCATTGATCCCGGCCACAACGAAGCGGCCTGGGCCAAGAACCGGCGGGATGAGTTCCGCTTGGTGGAGTAATGGAACCCGGTTCCCGAATAAATTAAACGGTAATTATCCCGGGATGGGCAAGAAAAACATCCTTGCCCATCCCGGGTGTTTTTTGCCGATGCCTGCAGTTGGCGTTTATCCTTTATAGTTCACATTCCTCCCCGTCTTCGCAGTAGTTGCGGATGAACTGTCCCAGCTGGATGCCGAATTTGTAGCATTTCTTGCCCAGGACGCATTCCTCCACATCCTGCTCCTCGAGATGGGTGCTCAGCTCATGCGATCCCTTTTTTATCTTCGCCATCCAGGCGTTTTGCTCCTTGTCGAAGTCCACATCCACTTCCAGGCCGAAACGATCAAATTCCGGGAAAAGTTCCTTTAATTTTTGCAAAAGTTCCTGTTTGTCCATGTTCTCTCTCCTTTTGGTTTTTAGTAAAATGTTTTGCATAGATTCTTGAGACGAGCTTGTCTATTTATCGGGTCCTCGCAAGAATTTGTGCACGGCAATACGCGGACGCTGCTTATTCTAAAAAGGGACGATCAGGGCTTAAATCTCCATGTCCGAGCTGATGACGCTCTCATCTTCTATCTTTCCCTGCGTGTCCGCTGTATTTGTTATCTTTGCCTTGCCTTTTATCTTCACTCCCCGGCCGAAGAGAACGTCACCCTCAACTTCCAGGGCTTCGCATTCACAAAGCGAGGGAGGACCATTCGGAAAACGGTGTTCAAAGGAGTCGATCTTTTTGTAGTAGCGCGGATCCAATGTCACCCGGGGCGGTAGATTGTAGCATCCGGGAATGGGTTCCACCGTGCCCATTTCCGTCAGGCGCATGTAGTCGGAACGAACCACCAGGAGGTCTTCCGTGGATTTAATGGGCGCGAATCTGGTTCTGGGGACCTGCAGGGCATCGGCGTGTTCAAACGCGGATATGGCCGAGCCCATGGCCGTTTCCAGTTGAAAGACCTTGGGGGTGTTTTCGTTTTTGGGGTCCATGGTTTTGGGATTTATCAAAAGGTCCAGGGGGATCATTTTGTGCTCCAAAAAAACCTGTTCCAGGGCCTTAAGGTTAAGCCAGATGGAATTGGTGTTGAAAAAGGAGTATTTTTCAATGTCCATGAAACTTTCCATCTGGTTGTTCGGGCACTGGGCAATTTCCCGCAGGGCCAGGCGGCTGTTTTTAAGCAGCCGGCACAGATGTCCGCCCTTGCGGTCGGAAGGGGTACGTCTGGTTACCTCCATGAGAAAAGTAAGCCCCATGTCCTCCATATAACCCAGGATGCGTTTATCCATTATCGCCCCCAGATTGTCCGCGTTGGAGATAAAGGCGTATTTGTAGCCCTTTTCAAGGAGCCGGGAGAGCACCCCGCTGGTAATCAGGGCCAGATAGATATCCCCGTGTCCGGGCGGGTTCCATTCCAGGTCGGGATTTTCCGGGCAGGCGGCCGGCTTCAGATCCGCGGCCCGGATCTTGGGATATTTGTGCTGGACAAAGGCCAGAGGGACACCGTCCGGGTTTTCGAATTCGCTTACCGCGAGCATGGTGTCCAGATGGGTGCGGAAGCTGTTCATGAAAAGAAGCGGCAGGGGGCTTGCGTGCTCGCGCCTGAGTATCCTGGTCTGCTTAAGGATGAGATCCAGAAAGTTATGCCCGTCCTTTACCGGAATTAGGGATTTGGCCTTTTCCAGTCCCATGGTGGTCCCCAGCCCGCCGTTTAGTTTGATTATTGCCAGCCGGGACATGTTTTCCTTCCCTTTTTCCGCGTATTGGGAGAGGTCTTCCAGTTTGGGGATCTCATTCGAATTCACCGGATGGATTTCCTTGTCCGAGAGTTTGCCCTGGCTCCCGTACAGGAGCTGGGAATAATAGCACTTAAACAGATTTACGGCTACGGGCGGGATGGACTGGGACTCCATTTTCAGGGCAAAGGGACGGAACATGTCCATTAGATGCTGATCATTGTTGGTGACGCAGTCGATATCGGAATTGGCCATGTTTAAGCTCCTTTATTCATTGCACAAATTGAACGGCTGGCCGGTGGACTCCAGAACCGCGCTCCAGAAATTGGATTGGGGATTGATCCGGCGCCTTTTCCTGGTCACAAGAGCCAGGGGGAGGTAAATATAATAATCCTGAAGCATGCTGACCACGAGCTCGGTTTTTCCGCCCATGGCCGCGTGCACCGCGTTCTGGCCCAGGAAACCGCAGTAAACGCGGTCGTTTGCGTTTGCCGGAATGGAGCGGATTATATAGCTGGGATCGATGAATTTAAGAGTGGTGTCCCAATTGAGATCGCTGAAGTGCTTTTTTATGCTGGAGCACAGTATTTCGCAGATGTCGCCCAGGATAATATTCCCGGAGGCATCCGTGCCCGTGTTTTCAAAGTGTTCCTGTCCCGCTCCCTCGGCCACGACTACGACCGCGTGACCCCTGGATTTGAGTCTTTTCTCCAGATGGGCCAGAAGGCCGTTTTTCCCCTCCAGGTCGAATTTTACCTCCGGGACCAGGACGAAATTCACGTCTTTCAGGGCCAGTGTGGCCTGGGCGGCGATAAACCCGGATTCCCTGCCCATGAGTTTGACCATGCCGATTCCGTTGGGCGCCCCCAGGGCCTCGGTATGCGCGCTTCTTATGGATTCCGTGGCCTTGGCCACCGCGCTGTCGAATCCGAATGTCTTGGAGATGAAGTGGATATCGTTGTCAATGGTCTTGGGGATGCCGATTATGGACATCTTCAGTTTTCTTTCCCGTATCTCCCGGCTTATGGCCTGGGCCGCCTTCATTGTCCCGTCGCCCCCGATCATGAATAAGACGCTTATATTCATCCGCTCCAAAGCGTCCACTATCTGCTCCGGGGGCTGGTGTCCGCGGGAGGATCCGAGCATGGTCCCGCCGAATTCATGTATATCGCTGACTTTTTGCGGGGTGAGTTCGACTACTTCATGGCCGTATTCCGGGACGAATCCCTGCAGACCGTAGCGGATGCCCAGAATGGAGGCCACATTGTAATGATGGTGGGCTTCCATGACTATGGAACGGATCACGTCGTTGATCCCCGGGCATAGCCCCCCGCAGGTAACTATGGCGCATTTGACCTTGGTCGGGTCGTAATAGATTTTTTCCCTGGGTCCAGCTTCCTCGAATTCCAGCCATTGCTCTTTGTCTCCTTCGCTGTCTGCAAGGATGTCCCGGGGTACATGCAGTTTTAAACGGCGGGAGTCCGGGACGAAACGGCACAGGGTGAGCGGGGAGGATATCTTGGGCTCGCCCAGGGTAGCGATTGCGGTTTCAAAGGATTTCTTTTGCATATTTTCTCCATAAGTGCTTTTAAATCTTTTAATTGTCAAAATTATACTAGGCTACATTCCTTTTTTTGGCAAGAACGCCCAAGTAATTTTAAAGTGTTTTTTATCCCGGTTTCGGCCTGGGTATCCCCTCGCCCGAACCGGGCCGCAGACATTGGGGCGGTTATTGACACGGCCCGGCTTATGCTTACATTATAAATGTTGAGAAAGTCTTTTAAAAGGAGATCCGATATGGGCAGATATACTTTTTATCCCTGGCAGCATTTGCGGCATATGCGGGAGGAGATAAATGATCTGATGGATCAGGCCCTGGATCCCTGCCGCGGGTGGGGACAGGACAAGTTCCCGGTATGGCAGCCCCCGACAGACGCCTATGAGACCGAGACTAGTTTTATCCTGGAGATGGAGCTCCCCGGAGTGGATCAGGAAAAGATCCGGGTGGAGGCCAGGGACGGATACCTGGTGGTGTACGGCGATAGCCGTCTGGAAAGGGATGTAACCGCCGGGGCGTATCAGGTCATGGAGAGGACCTACGGTCCTTTTGCCCGCAGATTCCCTTTGCCTTCGGACGCGGACGTGGAAAATGTTTCCGCCAGGTTGAAAGACGGCATACTTACCGTGACCGTACCCAGGAAGAGCAAACGCTCCGCGCGGGTACGAATCGAGATAAACGAATAATAAAAGGGTAATGGATACATTTATGAACAATCAGATAAAGACCGGACTTTTGCTCGGCCTGCTCACGGGGATAATTCTTCTTTTCGGTCGTCTTCTCGGGGGGCAGACCGGACTTGTTATCGCCTTTTTGTTTGCCGTGGCCATGAATGTGGGCAGCTATTGGTTTTCGGATCGTATGGTCCTTTCCATGTATAAGGCTAAAAAACTGGAAAAAAACGACGCCCCCAAGCTGCATGCCATAGTGGAGGAGCTGGCTCAAAGGGCGGGTTTGCCCAAGCCGGCCGTGTACATGATCCCCCAGGATACCCCGAATGCCTTTGCCACGGGCCGCAGCCCGAAAAACGGAGTGGTGGCCGTGACCAGGGGCATCATGAACCTGTTGAGCCCGGAGGAGCTCAAAGGGGTTCTGGCCCATGAAATGGGGCATATCCGCAACCGGGACATCCTCATTCAGACCGTGGCCGCAACTCTGGCCGGGACGATCATGTTCGTGGCCAATATGGTGCAGTGGGCGGCCATATTCGGAATGGGCGGCGACGACGATGAAGGCGGCAATCCGGTGATGGCCCTGGTTCTGGCCATAATCGCCCCGATCGCGGCCATGCTTATCCAGATGGGCATTTCCCGTTCCCGGGAATATCTGGCCGACCGGGCCGGGGCCGAACTCTCCGGCAATCCGCTTTATCTGGCCTCCGCCCTGGAAAAGCTGGATTATTACGCCAAGGGCATTCCCATGCGCGGAGGCAATCCGTCCTCGGCGCACATGTTCATTGTCAATCCCTTTTCCGCCTCCTCGGTGGGACGTCTTTTCAGCACCCATCCCCCGGCCGAGGACCGGATCAAGCGTTTGCGGCGGATGGCCGAGAGCGGATGACCGCAAGCCGAATGCCACCCGGTCCGGAAAAGGGTCGGGGGGAGCGCCACAAACCTTTTTCAGGCACGCCCCGGGATCATCCGGGGCTTTTTTTACGCCTTTAGATCGGGTTTTTCCCTTATGCCTTTAGCCGAAGGCAATTGCGGAAACTTGTTATTTATATCGAAATTGCCTTGACGATAAAAAATGCCTGATTTAAGAACTTCGCAATCGGACTGTGAATGATTTCACTAAGCAAATTTTTTCCATAATATAACTAACAGCCAGAAAAATCATGTCATTATACGCACACCTGAAAAACAAGAAAACTCAGATACTTAACCTGTGGCTGCAAAGGCTCTGTGACTCCTATCCGGACGAGGGGTCAAGGTTTTTCCGCCAGAAAAAAAGCGAGTTCAGCAATCCGGTGGGCCATAATTTCCGGGTCGGCCTGGAGAATATTTATGACCAACTCCTGCAGGACAAGGCCACGGAAAATCTGCGCCAGTATGTGGACGATATCGTCCGTATCCGCGCTGTCCAGGGTATTCAGCCCTCGGAAGCGGCCGGATACCCCCTGGAGCTTATGCCCATTGTCCGGCGGGTACTAAAAAAAGAGCTCAAGGAGGACCCCGATCTGATTGAGGAGCTCTTTTATTTTCAGGAAAAACTAAACGATCTGACTTCCCTGTCTCTGGACATGTATGTTGAATGCAGGGAGTATTTATGGAGCAAAAAGGCGAGCTTTATGCAGGATCATACGCATAAGCTCTTGGAAAAGGCCGATCTCATAAAAGAGGTGCCAAAAGATTTTTGAGGTACGGGGTAACGTTCAAGAACTAAAGCGAGGTAACGGTTCATGAAAGCGATTTACTCACTTTTTCTGGTTTTCGCCTTGGTTTTGGTCGCTTTGCTGGGCGCCGGAGCCTGCGGCTGGCATTATTTATTCGGCGTAATTGTGCCGTATGCGGCAGTCGCATTGTTTGTCGTCGGATTCATCCTAAAGGTCATTGACTGGGGCAGGTCTCCGGTTCCCTTCCGGATTCCCACGACCTGCGGCCAGGAGGCCAGTCTTCCCTGGATCAAGGCCAACAAGGTGGACAATCCAACCACCCTGTGGGGTGTTATTGTCCGCATGTTTTTTGAGGTGGTCCTGTTCCGCTCCCTTTTTCGCAATACCAAAATGGAGCTGAAAGACGGACCCAAGCTTACCTACGCATCAAGTAAGTGGCTGTGGCTGTTTGCCCTTATCTTCCATTACTCCTTTCTGGTCATCTTCGTCCGGCACATGCGCTTTTTTACCGAGCCTGTCCCGTTCGTGTTCCAATGGCTGGACACCCTGGACAGTCTGCTGCAGGTCGGCGTGCCCACTCTTTTTCTGACTGACGTGGCTATTGTGGCCGCTGCTACCTATCTGTTCGTGCGCCGGATCGTGGTTCCCCAGATGAGGTATATCTCCCAGGCCGCTGATTATTTTCCTTTGTTTTTGATTCTGGGAATAGCCATTTCCGGGATTATGATGCGTTACTTCGTCAAAACCGACATTGTAAACGTGAAAGTCCTGACCATGGGTCTGGTCACGTTTAATCCCCAGGTACCCCCGGAAGTGGGGACTATATTCTATGTGCATTTGTTCCTGGTTTCCGTCCTTCTCGCCTACTTCCCGTTCAGCAAGCTGACTCACATGGGCGGCGTATTCATGAGCCCGACCAGGAATCTGGCCAACAACACCAGGCGGGTGCATCATGAAAATCCATGGAACTACCCCGTAAAGGTGCACACTTACGAGGCTTACGAGGATGAATTCCGGGAAAAGATGGTAGAGGCTGGATTGCCGGTGGAGAAGCCTTTGGAAGAACAGCCAGCTGAGAACAAGGAGTAGTAATAATGGCCACAACACCAAAACCAGAAGCCTTGGTTAGAAGTATCGATCACAAGCCGCCGCGCACGGATTGGATGGATGTTCCCCTGGAGATAAAGCCGGGGCGATACTGCTATTCGGCTAATCCGGAAAACCTGGAATATGTCGGTTTCCCCTTTGCCCGTAAGTTCGATCCCCTGGACGAAGACTGGCAGCTGCCGGAGAACTGGCAGGAGATTTTTCTGCAGGGCATGCGCGAGAGGCTGGACCGCTTCCGCACCTTCAAGATATTTATGGATATATGTGTGCGCTGCGGGGCCTGCGCAGACAAGTGTCATTACTTCATCGGCTCGGGCGACCCCAAGAATATGCCGGTCCTGCGGGCCGAACTCCTACGCTCCATTTACCGGGGCGAATTCACCAAGTCCGGGAAAATTTTGGGCAGGTTCGCCGGGGCGCGCAAGCTCACCGCGGCCACGCTAAAGGAACTCTGGTACTATCTTTTTCAGTGCTCCGAGTGCCGGCGCTGCTCCGTTTTCTGTCCCTACGGGATAGACACCGCGGAGGTCACCATAATGGGCCGGGAGCTTATAAATCTGCTCGGCCTGAATATAGACTGGATCCAGGCCCCGGTGGCCAACTGCTACCGCACCGGGAACCATCTGGGCATCCAGCCGCATGCCTTCAAGGAGATGCTGGAGTTCTTCTGCGATGACATCGAGGAAATAACCGGAATAAAGCCCGAGCCTAGTTTTAACAAGAAAGGGGCGGACATCCTGTTCATCACGCCCTCCGGAGACGTGTTCGCCGATCCGGGGACGTACACCTGCATGGGCTATCTCATGCTCTTTCATTATCTGAAAGAAGAATACGGCCTGGAGGTAACCTGGAGTACCTATGCTTCCGAGGGAGGGAACTTCGGATTCTTTACCTCGCACGAGATGATGAAGCGCCTCAACTCCAAGATGTACGCCGAGGCCAAGCGCCTGGGCGTGAAATGGATACTGGGCGGTGAGTGCGGGCATATGTGGCGGGTTATCCACCAATACATGGATACCATGAACGGGCCGGCGGATTTTCTGGAGGAGCCGGTAAACCCCATAACCGGAACCAAGTTCGAGAACGCCGCGTCCACCAAGATGGTCCATCTTTGCGAGTTTACGGCGGATCTTATCAAGCACGGCAAGCTTCCTCTGGACAAGAGCCGCAACGAGAACAAGATATTCACCTTTCACGACTCCTGCAATCCGTCCCGCGGTATGGGGCTTTTGGAGGAGCCGAGGTATATCATCAATCATACGGCCAATAATTTCTATGAGATGCCCGAAGGCACCGTGCGGGAGCAGACTTTCTGTTGCGGCGGCGGAGCCGGCCTGAATGCAGGCGAGAACGAGGAGCTGCGCATGATGGGTGGTTTCCCCCGGGCCAATGCGGTCAAACATGTACATGAGAAAAACAAAGTGAACATGCTGGGCTGTATTTGCGCTATTGACCGGGCGGTTTTGCCTAATCTCATGGGCTACTGGGTGCCTGAAGTGGATGTTACCGGTATTCACGAGATGGTTGGAAATGCATTAATTCTGCCGGGTGAACAGGAGCGGGAAACTGACTTGCGCATGGAACCCCTACCCGGAAAGGAGGAGGAGTAAATGTACGATGGCGGTAAGATAATCGTCGGTCTGGCCGTGTTTGTCGTGCTGTTCACCTTTCCCTTTTGGTTCAATATCGGGAGTGCCGCCTACAAGGAGCCCGAGCTGCAGAAACCGAAACAGGGCAAGGAATGCGTGCTGCCGACTCAGGAGATGCGGGCCGAGCATATGCAGCTTCTGAACGACTGGCGGGACCAGGTGGTCCGGAACAAGGAACAATATTACCACAGTCCGAACGGCAAGGTGTACTGGAAGAGCCTGACCATGACCTGCATGAAGTGTCATACCGACAAGGAAAAATTCTGTGACAAGTGTCATAATTCTTTGGATGTCTCCCCGTATTGCTGGGATTGTCACGTAGTACCCGAGGGGGGTGAGTAATGAGCGCATCAAGAAGAAAGTTTCTTAAGCTGGCCGGACTTACGGCTTTGGGATGGAGTGTCTGTCCCTCCATATTGCGGGCCTCCACAAGCGAGGTTATCGGAGACAGGGCCGAGGGCAAGGCATTGCACGCCAAACGCTGGGCCATGGCTGTCGATACCCACGCCCTCAACGAGAAGATAATGCAAAAATGCGTGAATATCTGCCACAAGATCCACAATGTCCCGGAGTTTGATTCCGAGGAGGAAATCAAGTGGATTTGGGCGGCGCCTTTTGAGCACCTTTTCCCCGGGCAGATGCATTCCCGCCTCATGGAGGTGCCGGAGGAAAAGACATTGTCCCTTTGCAATCACTGCAACAATCCGCCCTGTGTCCGGGTGTGCCCGACCAAGGCCACCTTTCAGCGCGAGGACGGAATCGTCATGATGGATTTCCATCGCTGCATCGGTTGCAGGTACTGCATGGCCGCCTGTCCGTATGGTTCCAGGAGCTTTAATTTCAGTGATCCCCGGAAACATCTAAAGGAGCCCACGCCTGATTTTCCCACCCGGACCAAGGGAGTTGTGGAAAAATGCGAGTTCTGTGCCGAGCGTCTGACCGAGGGTAAACAGCCGGCCTGTGTGGAGGTCTCCGAGGGAGCTCTTTTGTTCGGCGATTTGGAAGATCCGCATTCCGATGTCTCCAAGGCCCTGGAAGAAAGGTATTCCATTAGACGTAAACCCGAACTAGGCACGGAACCCTGTGTCTACTACCTGATATAAGGGGAGTGTCATGCTGGAAAAAGCTGTAAAAGGAAACGGATTATACTGGGGCTGGCTTGGCCTCTTACTGGTAGTCATTGGAGTAGGTGCCGGGTGTTATCTGGTGCAGCTGAATCAGGGCTTGACCATCACCGGTATGAGCAGGGACGTCTCCTGGGGTTTTTATATCGCCCAGTTTACCTTTCTGGTTGGAGTGGCGGCCTCGGCCGTGATGATGGTTATCCCCAAGTATCTGCACCATTACAAGGGTTTTGCCCGAGTGTTGATACTCGGGGAGTTTCTGGCCATCGCCTCCGTTGCCATGTGCCTGATGTTTATCGTAGTCGATCTGGGCCAGCCGCAGAGGCTGTTTAATGTCCTTTTGCATCCCACGCCCAATTCCATTCTCTTCTGGGACATGGTGGTTCTAAACGGTTATCTGCTGATAAATCTTCTCGTGGGCTGGGTCACCCTGCAGGCGGAACGCAAGGAAGTCCCGCCCCCGAACTGGATCAAGTTCTTTATCTATCTGTCCATTCCCTGGGCGATAAGCATTCACACCGTGACCGCCTTCTTGTACTGCGGTCTTCCCGGCCGGGGATATTGGCTGACCGCGATTATGGCCCCCAAATTCTTGGCCGGTGCCTTTGCCTCCGGTCCGGCCCTTTTGATCCTGCTCATCTTTGTCATCAAGATGGTTTCCAAATGGAATCCGGACCCCACGGGTGAGGCGGTTCAAAGCCTGGCCAAGATTGTAACCTACTGCACAATACTTTTGCTTTTCTTTATCGCCCTGGAAGTGTTTACCGTGGGCTACAGTCAGATACCGTCCCATTCGGCGCATCTTAAGTATCTGTTCTTCGGATTGCACGGCAAGGGCGTGTATACCGCCTGGATGTGGGTGTCCATGATCTTTATGCTCGGGGCCTCGATAGTCCTCCTTTTCCCCGGCAATCGCCGCTCGGACAACATCCTTGCCTTTTCCTGCCTGCTTATCTTTATCGGCACATGGATCGACAAGGGACTGGGAATGATCGCCGGTGGTTTTACTCCTTCGCCTTTGGAAACCATCACCGAGTATATCCCCACCAAGATGGAACTTTTGATTTCCCTTGGGGTTTATGCGGCCGGTTTCTTCCTTTTGACCGTCCTGTACAAGGTAGCTGTCGGGGTAAAAAGGGAAGTGGATGCCTGATCGAAATCAACTGAATTAAACACTTAGAGCCCCGCAACTGCGGGGCTTTTTAATTGCTCCTCTTGACAATTCAGGACTTAAACGTCTAGGTGATTTTTCGGCTGGGGCAGGGTAGCTCATTGGCCGGAAGGAATGTTTTGTAGTTTTTTAAAAAAGTAGTTTAAAGGAGATAGTCATGCCTTACAGTATCACGGTGGATAACGACAAGTGTATCGGCGACGGTGAATGCGTGGACGTCTGCCCGGTGGAGGTCTATGAACTTCAGGACGGCAAGGCCGTGGTGGTGAACGAGGAAGAGTGCCTGGGATGCGAATCCTGCGTGGAAGTATGCGAGCAGGAAGCCATTACCATAGAAGAAATTTAGCCAACCGGGACGGGCTACCCGGTCCGTCCCGCATCAACTTCTTTAATTTCCCTCCCTCTGATAATATTGCCAACTGCTGATATTTGATTTAAAGTCCTTCGCAACAAATTAAGGGGTAAGTCTTAAAAATTACCCTGCGGTTGACCAAACTAAACAAAAATTTATCAAAGCCTAAGCGGACGTGAATACCCGCGAAGAGGTAAAAATGAGTCTTGATTTTACCCAGCATTTTGCAAAATATGAAAAATTTCTCCAGCAGCTGGATTCCATATTTGAGCGCATGCAAAAGGACTACCCGCAGGAAATAACATGCCGCCAGGGCTGTACGGATTGCTGCTATGCCCTGTTTGACCTTCATCTGGTGGAGGCCCTGTATTTGAATCACAAGTTTGGAATCCTGGGCCAGGACGAGCGGGACCGAATACTTATTGATGCGGACAAGGCGGACCGCAAAGTGCACAAGCTGAAAAAGGATATGGCCCGGGCCTCTTCCAAAGAGGGCCGGGATAACGAGGAACTCTTGAGCAAAGTGTCCCGGGAAAGGCTGCGCTGTCCGCTTTTAAGGGATGACGACAAATGCGCATTGTATGAGTGTCGCCCAGCAACCTGCCGTCTTTACGGCCTGCCCCTGGATATTGAAGGGGAGACGCACACCTGCGGAAAGACCGGATTTGTGACCGGGGAGAAGTATCCAACGGTGAAGATGCGCAATGTCCACCAGAATCTGGCCCGCATGAGCCAGGAGCTGGCCGCGGACATCGGCTCCAAGTACAAACAGTTGCACACCATGCTGCTCCCGGTTTCCACGGCCCTTTTGACTGAATTCGATTCCGAGTATCTGGGGATTAAAAAGGACGAAAAGCCTCTTGAGCATGGAGCTGCAACATCCCAAGGTGTTGATGACTGGGTAATTGGAGGGGGTGAGTAGACATGCGCAAGCTGACGCCGGAGCAGGAAGAACACAAAAAGTACATGTATGAGAAGATGGCCCCGCGGAGAAGGAAGTTCGTGGATCGTATCGGGTACGATAAGTGGGATCCTTTTCAGGAGCCGAAAAATCCCATTGAAATCCGCACAGACAGCACCCAGAGGACGACCCGGCAGCTTGTTCAGCAGTTTCTGTCCGAGACCAGCCCTGAGGATTACAGCGGGGCCTACGGGCAGGGTGTCTTGGACATATGCGTTGGGGTGGTCAACGGTGAGGACAGATACCGGGCCATGTTCGAATTTTCCCTTTGGTACGCTCGACTTTTGGAAAAAGAAGGCAGAGAAATTAAAAAGCACGTTTAAACACGGCCTGGTCCCGGCGACCAGGCGAAAAGTTAATTCAAGCAAAACCACAGGAAAGAATAGATCATGAGCGAACAGGAAAGAAAGACACCGGATGAACTGATATCCGAGTATAATGAATATCTGGAAAAGCATCCGGATTGTGCCATTACCACATATAATCTCGGGGTGGCCTATCTGGGCAAAAGGGATTTTGAGAAAGCCAAAAAGGCGTTTAAGGATGCCTTGCAAAAGTCATCGGAGATGGCCGAAGCCTACGTGCAGCTGGGCGGCATTGCCATGCACGAGGGCGATCTGGATACCTGCTACAACTTCAATAAGATGGCCACTCAGATCCGGCCCAGGTTTGCAGTCCCGCACAGCAACATGGGTTTTGTCCATTTGCAGAAGCACGAGGTGGACAAGGCTGTGGCCTGCTTCCGCCGGGCCCTATCATTCGATCCTCAGTTTATCCAGGCCCATGCCTCCTTGGGCAGTGCCTATCTGATGCAGGGCGATCTGGTTGAATGCGAAAAGCAGAGTAACAAGGCCCTGGAGCTGGAACCCAATTTCGGCCCGGCTTATAATAACCTGGGCCTAGTATGCATGGAAAGGGATGAATTTGAAAAGGCTGCGGAATATTTCTCCAAGGCGGAAGAATCTGGGTTTGAAGTCCCCGGGGAAATCAAGGAAGAACTGGAGTCCAAATTGAAGGAGCAGGCTGGCTAGCCTCTTTTGTCCTTATTAGTATATACCCGGCAAAAGAGGATTTCCCGGTTGACAACTAGGTGCAATCGTGGAATAATTCACAATATATAGACTGCAGTAATTTCTGGGGTTAAATTGCCCTGGACTGAAGCGAAGATATGTGTTTATCTTTGATCCGCAGTCTCAGGACATGATGGGTGGAACCATAATTTAAGGAGGATGTAAAATGGCTAAACATGAAACACCACTTGTGGACCAGCTTGAAAGCGGTCCATGGCCGAGTTTCGTGGATGAAATCAAGAGGGAGTCTGAGGCCAGACATAAAAACCCGAACAACGTTGAGCTGCAGATCCCGGAAGACGTCTGCGACGACCTGCTCGGCGTGTTGGAGCTTTCCTTCAAGGACGGCACCACGCACTGGAAGCACGGCGGGATCGTGGGTGTGTTCGGCTACGGCGGCGGCGTTATCGGCCGCTATTGCGACCAGCCGGAGATGTTTCCCGGCGTGGCTCATTTTCACACCCTGCGCGTGAATCAGCCTTCCGGAAAATACTACACCAGCGATTACCTGCGCAAGCTCTGCGATCTGTGGGAATTCCGCGGTTCCGGGCTGACCAACATGCACGGGGCCACCGGGGACATCGTCTTCCTCGGGACCCGCACCGAGCAGCTGGAAGAGATCTTTTACGAGCTTACCCATAATTTGAACCAGGATCTTGGCGGATCCGGCTCCAACCTGCGTACCCCGGCCACCTGCCTGGGCGAGTCCCGTTGCGAATGGGCCTGCTATGATACGCAGGAGCTTTGCTACCAGCTGACCATGGAGTTCCAGGACGAGCTGCATCGCCCGGCCTTCCCGTATAAATTCAAATTCAAATTCGACGGATGCCCCAACGGTTGCGTGGCCTCCATCGCCCGCTCGGACATGGCCTTTATCGGTACCTGGCGGGATGAAATCCGCATCGACCAGGAAGCTGTGGCCGGTTACGTGGGCGGAGAACTGAAGCCCAACGGCGGAGCGCATGCCGACGGCGACTGGGGACCGTTTGACATCCAGAAGGAAGTCATCGACCTCTGTCCCACCAAGTGCATGTGGATGGAAGACGGCAAGCTGAAGATAAACGACAAGGAATGCACCCGGTGCATGCATTGCATAAACGTCATGCCCCGCGCCCTGCGCATCGGTAATGACCGCGGCCTTTCCATCCTCTGCGGTGCCAAGGCCCCGATCCTGGACGGCGCACAGATGGCCTCCCTGCTGGTTCCCTTCATGAAGGTTGAGGAGCCTTACGACAATGTAAAGGAAGTCATTGAAGGCGTATGGGACTGGTGGATGGAAGAAGGCAAGAACCGTGAACGCCTGGGTGAGCTGATGAAGCGCCAGGGCTTCCAGAAGCTTCTGGAAGCAACCGGTATCGAACCGGATCCGAGGCATGTACAGGAACCGCGGCACAATCCGTATATCTTCTGGAAGGAAGATGAGGTGCCCGGTGGCTGGGATCGTGACATCCAGGAATTCCGCAAACACCACCAGAGATAAATTAGGAGGTCTAAAATGGCTTTTATTTCATCCGGATACAATCCAGACAAGCCGATGGAGGACAGGATCACTGATATTGGTCCTCGGCACTTTACTGATTTTTTGCCTCCGGTTATTAAGAATAACATGGGCAAATGGCTGTGGCACGAGATACTGGAACCCGGTGTCTTGGTGCACAAGGCTGAAAGCGGGGATGAGGTGTACACCGTGCGCGCCGGTACTCCCCGGCTCATGAGCGTGGAGACCATCCGCGAAATCTGCGAGATCGCGGATAAGTATTGCGACGGTTACGTCCGCTTTACCACCCGTAACAACGTTGAGTTCCTTCTGGACAGCCAGGACAAAGCAACCGAACTCAAGAAATATCTAAATGGGGTGAAACACCCCGGTGGGAGTTACAAGTTCCCGGTTGGCGGCACAGGTGCCGGTCTGACCAATATCGTGCATACCCAGGGCTGGATCCATTGCCATACGCCGGCAACTGACGCCTCCGGTACCGTGAAAGTGGTTATGGACGAGTTGTTCGAGGAGTTCCAGAAGATGAGACTGCCGGCCCAGCTGCGCATCTCCATGGCCTGCTGCCTGAACATGTGTGGTGCCGTGCATTGCTCGGACATCGCCATCCTCGGGTACCATCGCAAACCGCCGATGATCGACGACGAATTCATCGACGACCTCTGCGAGCTCCCCTTGGCCGTGGCCGCCTGCCCCACTGGCGCCATCCGGCCCAAGAAAAAGACCGTAAAGAGCGAGAAAGACGGTTCGGAAAAGGAAGTCAAGTCCGTGGAAATCAAGCGCGAGCGCTGCATGTTCTGCGGTAACTGCTACACCATGTGCCCGTCTCTGCCCCTGGCCGACCAGGAAGGCGACGGTTTGGTCATCATGGCCGGCGGCAAGATCTCCAACCGTATCAGTGAACCCAAGTTCTCCAAGGTGGTTGTAGCCTTTGTTCCCAACGAACCGCCGCGGTGGCCGACACTGGCCAAGACCATGCGTCAGATCGTTGAGGCCTACGCAAAAGACGCCAAAAAATACGAGCGCGTTGGTGACTGGGCGGACCGGATCGGTTGGGAGCGCTTCTTTGAAAAGTGCGACCTGGAATTCACCCATCATCTGATTGATGACTTCCGTGATCCCGCATACTATACTTGGAGACAGACCACTAACTTCAAGTTCTAGCATATGTTAAAAATCGGGTGCCCGTAGTCCGGGCACCCGCCTTAAACAAGGAGAGAAAATGGATAAGGAAGAAGCCAAACAGAAGATTCTGGATTATTGCCAATCCAAATCCAAAACCAAGACCAAGTTTTATTTTAATGATTTTTCCAAGCTCTTGGCAGATGAGATGAAAGCCCGGGAAGTAAAGAAACTTTTGACCGAGCTCATTAACGAGCAAAAGCTTGAATTCTGGTCCAGCGGCAGTACCACCATGTATGGACTGGCCGGTGCAGGCAAGCAGCACGACGAAGAAGGTGCCTAAGGCCTGTGTAAGGTTTTGAGTGCAGTGCACATTATTACCTGCATTTGCCTGCTTTGAGCGTGAACTATCCCCGGTTGGTCCTGGCTGGCCTGAAAGGCGGCTCGGGAAAGACCATTGCAGCACTCAGTCTTTGCCGCGCCTGGCAGGACCAGAATGTAAAAGTTAAGCCTTTTAAGAAGGGTCCGGATTATATAGATGCCAAATGGCTGAGCCTAGCGGCCGGTCAGGAGGCCTCGAATCTGGATCCTTTTCTTTTTCCCTCCGCCCGCGTCCGCGATCTTTTCTGGAGCTATGCCGAATCATGCGATGTTGCTGTTGTTGAAGGCAACAGGGGGCTTTTTGACGGCAAGGATGTCCAGGGCACTTTTTCCACATCCGAGTTGGCCCGCCTGCTTAAGACTCCGGTTGTTTTGGTCCTGGACTGTACCAAGTCCACCCGGACCATGGCCGCTCTGGTCCACGGCTGTACTACATTTGAGCCGGACGTACATGTGGCCGGGGCTATACTGAACCAAACCGCAGGCAATCGACACAAAGGAATTGTCCGCCGCAGTATTGAAACCTATACTGATGTACCAGTTTTGGGCGAATTTCCCAAGATCCGGGAAAATCTTATACCTGAACGCCACATGGGGCTTATATCCGATCAGGAATTTAATGAGACAAACAATATTTTTTCCTTTTTATCCAAACTGGGAACGGACTGCCTGGATCTAGACCGTCTCATTCAGGTGGCCCGCGCGGCTCCTTCCGGGTCCGGGCCCGTATCCGCGCCCGCCTTTTCTCCCGGACCGGCCTCCGGGGTGGTTATCGGCTACGTTCGGGATGCCGCTCTTTGGTTTTATTACCGGGAAAATATTCAGGCCCTGCAAAGGGCCGGTGCCTCTGTGGTGGAACTCAGCCTTTTGGAGAAAAAGCCGTGGCCGGAGATACACGGCCTTTATCTAGGCGGCGGTTTTCCGGAGACTTTGGGAATGGGGCTTTCCGAGAACCACGGGCTGAAGACTTCCCTGTCCGGGCTTATCCGGCAGGGGTTGCCGGTTTATGCTGAATGCGGAGGGTTTATGTATCTGGGGCAAAGGCTTACCTATGCGGGCCAGTCTTTCCCTTTGCTGGGCGTTTTGCCGGTGGAGACGGATGTGAGCAAAAAACCGCAGGGGCACGGTTATGTGCAGGGAAAAATCATCCGAAAAAATCCTTTTTTTACCTTAAATTCCCAGGTGTGCGGTCATGAATTTCATTACTCCAGCTGCCGGCCGACTGGGGAGGAAAATTTAACTTTCGCCCTGAGTTTAAGTCGCGGTGTGGGGATTTCCCAGTCTATGGACTGCATGCTTTATCGCAACGTAATGGCCGGGTATACCCATATACATGCCCTGGGACACGATCAGTGGGCGGAGAATTTTGTACGCGCTGCCTCTTTGTTTAAGAAATGCCGGGAAAACGGGGAGGAATGTCCGGATATCGGGGCGGAATAATTCACTTCCAACGTCGATGTCCCCAATTCCTTTCGGGCTCGTCTCAAAATCTGTGCAAAATTTTGTTGTTGAGACCCCGCAAGCAAGGCTTAGCTAGCTTAATTTAAAGGTTCTTGAATTATAAATACTGAATTGACTAACCGTTGTCATTTTCCGTCCCCTTGATCCGCGTCAGGGATGGCGGAAGGTGGAAATTCCGAACAACTTGGATCAGCCCCGAAGATAAGGGCTACCCACCGCCGTCATTACCCGGCTTGACCGGGTAATCCAGTTTTTTTGAGCCAGTCAAGTTCAACCTTGAGCTGGCCTATTTGCCGGTATAATTCAGCATCTTTGGTCTGCTTTTTATGGGAGCCATTGAATATCTGGGCAGTGTTGTCCTGGAGCTGTTTCTTCCATCTGGAAATCTGGGATGGACCATGGACTGCCAGGCTAGCTAGGCAATGGTCTTTTCGCCCTTGTAAGCCTGCAGGGCAACCTGGGCCTTGAAAGAAGAGTTGTGCTTTTTTCGCGTGTGCATTTTCCCTCCCAATACTGGAATTGCGGATTTTCTGAAACCCACCTTAGCTTATTGTCCAGTTTTTGGGGGGAACTACATTTTTTCCCGGCCGCGCTCCGCGTTGCAGGCCAGGAAGGGACAGAATTCAAGGGCTTGCCTGGTAAGTCGTGAACCTTCGTACAAAATGAGCGGCGGCTCCAGTCTGCATCCGCCCGGAGCGCCGTTTTTGACCCCTTCGATAAGCACCACCCTGCTTTCCTGCTCCTTTTGGCCGTGAACAAAGCGCATCCTTTTTGCCCGCAGCCGGTTTTCCTCCATGCGGATCAGGATATCCTGAAGCCTTTCGCTGCGGTACACGAGGCATATATTGCCGCGGTTTTTAAGGGTTTTCTTTGCGGCTGAAAGAAAGACGGAAAGCGAATCCTTGTCCGCATCATCGAAAGCAGCTGTCAACATACCTTTTTTCTGGGGAAATCTCCCGGATTGCCGGGAATGATAGGGTGGATTGGCCACGGCCAGATCAAAGGTTTCATTGGGCAGGGCTTTTTCACCCAGGTCGAGCCGGTCCGGGTACAGTTCATTTTCCAGCCCCAGTTTGGCGGCATTTTTGCCGCAGAGCTCAACCATTTGCGCATCCTTATCCACGGCCCTGACATGCACGGCCTTTCCCGGATTTTTAAGCAAAACCCCCATGCCCACCACTCCGCATCCGCAGCCGAGATCTATTAGATTTGAATTCTGCCCGGGCCGGACAAATGCACTCAAAAGAAGCGCGTCCGCGGAAAATCTGAACCCGTCTTGCGGCTGCAAAAGCCCGCGCGGAAACCGGGCCCGGGCGTACTCCCACTCCGTCATCTGAATAGATAGAAGGCCAGGCCGGTTGGCAGCTTGGGGTAAAAGAAAGTGGATTTGCGAGGCATGACCCGGCCGGAGCTGCATACGCCGCGCATCACTTCCATGGGCACCGGTTTGAGCAGAAAAGCAGCCTGGCTGTCACCTTGACGCACCTTTTCCTTGGCCAGTTTTGCGGAAAAGGTGTAGGACAAAAAGTCTCCGGAGGACAGGTCCGCGTCAGTAAGGCCCAGGGCGGTTTCCAGAAAGAACTGGTTCAATACATGCGAACCGATTCCGTCGAATATGTCCCGGGATTCAAAACTGGGGATAAAAAGCGTACTTGAATCCGCCAAGACAAGGATAAAGGAGTTGGCCGGGGCATTGTCCGGAAATTCGGTTGAACTCCCCAGATCCCGGATTTCAAAAAACTGGGCGGCCTTTTTTGCCGCTTCCCGGAAATCGAATTCGCGGTTGCGGGAAAGGACACGGTGATAAGGGAAGATCTCCAGACCGGGGGAGGAGATATTGCTTAGGTAGGTAAACACATAGTCCCAGGGACCGGGACCCTGTTCCCGGTTTTTTTCCTCTTTATAGGCCAGGGCGGTTTCATAGCGGTGATGACCGTCGGCAATAAATACGTTTTTGTCCGCCAGAAGCTCACTGAACTTCTGGTTGTACTTCTCCGGAAGCACCCATAAACTGTGCCGGCATTCGTCCAGTTCGGCCACTATTTCCGGCTGTACACCGCTCATTTCTTCTCCCAGGGCGGTAAAGTTGAGCTCCGGGTCGTCAAACACGCCGAATACCGGGCTCAATTGACCCTGCACCGCCCGCGTCAGAGCCAGGCGGTCCTCTTTGGCCTTGGGATAGGTTTTTTCATGCGGATATACTTGGCCCTGGCCATACGGGGTGAGCTGCATTCCGCCCATAACCCCCCATCTTACGAGCTTTCGCCCGTCCACTTCGTATTCGGTGGCCTGGAGCAAAAAAACCGGCTTTTCCCGACGCACCAATACGCGGCTGTCTATCCAGCTCTTTATAAGCGAGGCCGCATCCTCGTAAGTCCGGGGCAAATCGATATTTACCACGTTGTGCCCGGTTTTATCCGCCAAGGCCTGCCTTTCCCCAGGGGAAAGGACGTCGTAGGGCGGGGCCAAAACATGATCCGGGGTTATTTCCTTACGTGTCCAATCGTAACCGAAAAAAGGCAAAGGAGTAAATTTGGGCATGATCTTTAATTTGGGGTTGAGGTTTAAGTGTGTACTGAAAAGAGTGGAGCATGCCGGGCTTTTTGCCCGGGTTCTCCCCTCAAGTGGAGTTTGGCTAACAGGTTTTGCCCGCGTAGTCCAATCCACCCGGGGCCGTTTATTGGCACCCATATTTACCCTTGATTTTTTTTGTGTATGCTTGTAAATGGTGCCTCTTCACGGCGAGGTAGCTCAGGTGGTCAGAGCATGCGGCTCATATCCGCAGTGTCGGGGGTTCAAGTCCCTCCCTCGCTACCAAAAAGATCTTAAAGTCCCAGGGGAGCCTCCTGGGATTTTTTCTGTGAGCGGTCCAAAATGATTTGCAGCTGCTCTGTTTCTTGACATGTATAAGCATTATGAACTAAATTTTTTTGTTCCTTGCTTCTGCCTCGTGCAGGAGCCAAAAATGACCACAAGGAGGAGTCGAAAGGATGAAAAAGTACGAGACTTTGCTCTTATTGGATCCGGAAGTAGGATCCGAGGGGCGTCAGACCCTGCTGGACAAGCTGTCCGGCATTGTTCAGCGCG
>CAZTKE010000005.1:0-28861 GCA_964614055.1 uncultured Desulfovibrionales bacterium
CAAATCAGCCCTGGTGCACCGGAGCGGTCGGGATGATGGGCATCTCCTGGGGCGGATTCAATGGGCTTCAGATCGCCGCCCTGCAGCCGCCGGAACTGAAGGCCGTCATAACGGTCTGTTCCACGGACGACCGCTACGCGGATGACGTGCATCACATGGGAGGGTGCCTGTTGGGAGACAATCTGTCCTGGGCCTCGACCATGTTCAGCCACAATGCCTGTCCGCCGGATCCGTTAGTTGTCGGCGAGGACTGGAAAGCAATGTGGATGGACCGCCTGGAAAAAAGCGGTCTATGGCTGGCAAAATGGCTTCGGCATCAGCGTCGCGACGATTTCTGGAAGCACGGTTCCGTGTGTGAAGACTACGGGGCCATTCGCTGCCCGGTTATGGCCGTGAGCGGCTGGGCGGACGGGTATTCCAACGCGGTTTTCCGGCTTCTGGCCAACCTGGATGTCCCCCGTAAGGGGCTTATCGGCCCCTGGAGCCACCTGTATCCGCACATGGGCCATCCCGGTCCGGCCATCGGTTTTCTGCAGGAGGCAATCCGCTGGTGGGACGCCTGGCTGAAAGGCGAGGAGAACGGGATCATGGAAGAGCCCATGCTCCGGGTGTGGATGCAGGACAGCGTGCCCCCGACCACGGACTACGACTATCGTCCGGGCCGCTGGGTTGCGGAGGAAAAATGGCCCGGCAAAAACATATCCCTGCAGGTATTCCATCTGGGTTTTGCCTGGCTTGGTCCGGAAAAAGAAATCGGGCAAAGCATCCCGGTATCCATTCAGTCCCCGCTTAGTGTAGGCCTTTTCGCGGGCAAATGGTGCTCCTATGCCGCGCCACCGGACCTTCCCCACGACCAGCGCGAGGATGACGGGGGCGCTTTGGTCTTTGACTCCGATCCGCTCCAAAAAGACATGGAGATCCTGGGGGGGCCGGTGGCGGAGCTGGAAATTTCCGCAAACAAGCCCGTGGCCATGATAGCCGTGCGCCTATCCGACATTCTGCCGGATGACAAGGCAACACGGGTGACCTACGGGCTGCTCAACCTGACCCACAGGGAAAGTCACGAAAATCCCAGTCCCCTGGAACCCGGAAAACGATACCGCATAACAGTGCGCTTAAACGATATCTCCCAAAAATTTCCGGCCGGTAACCGCATCCGCCTGGCGATCTCAACTGTTTACTGGCCCCTGGCCTGGCCTTCGCCCGAACCCACGCGGCTGACCGTATATACAAAGACCAGCCGGCTTTTGCTCCCGGTCAGGCAAAAAGAAGCAAAGGACGAAGAGCTCCGCCCGTTCGGCCCGGCCGAGGGATCTCCTCCCGTACCCAAAACCCTGATCCAGCCCACCCGGCAGTCCTGGACGGTAGTCCGCGATCTGGCCAAGGACGAATCCCGGCTTGAAGTTGTAAACGACGAGGGTGTATACCGCCTGGAGGATATCGGTCTGGAAATCGCTGCGAGAGTTGAGGAAAATTATGTTTTTGCCGGCGACGATTACAGGTCTCTTCGCGGGGAAACCCGGTGGATGCGGAGTTTCAAACGAGGGGAATGGGAAGTGCGCACGGTTGCCCGCACCCTTCTTACATCTGACGCGACCCATTTCCATGTCCGGGCTGAACTCGACGCATGGGAAGGGGAGAGCCGGGTTTTCAGCCGGAGCTGGGACGAACAGGTTCCCCGGGATTTGGTATAAAAATCGGGCTGCCCATTGCCGAGACTTCCGGGCGTTGGAAGAGGACGGTCAATGTGCAGTCCCCGATCCATTTAAGACAAAGATTGTCCCCCAGGTTATGGTTCCGTATAATGTTTCAGACGGGAAGGCAGAGCCATACGGCAAGACATGGTTGCTCTTGGAGGGATAAGATTATATATGCTGGGATCAAAAACGGTTAATTATCGGTTTAGTAGAACCGCTCAGCTTATATACGGGCAGGAAAAAGTCGCATGAATCTAATCAAATCATGGTTTGAAAGGCATCTCAGCAATCCCCAGGTGGTCATCCTCATGGTCATACTTCTGGCCGGTTTCGGGGTGGTCATTTTTCTGGGCCGGATGCTGGTTCCCTTTTTTGCCGGGCTTATAATCGCCTATCTCCTGGAGGGAGTGGTCAAACAGCTGACCAAAAGGGGAGTTCCCAGGTTCGCAGGGGTCCTTCTCACTTTTCTGCTTTTTATGTTCCTTTTACTTTTCAGCATTTTCTGGCTGGTCCCGGAGCTGGTCAAGCAGATCACCCAATTGGTGCAGCAGCTACCGAGCATGATCGGGGAAATCCAGGCCCTTCTTTTGCAGCTGCCCGAGCGCTATCCAAAGTTCATTTCCGAAGCCCAGGTGCATGAATTCTTTTCGGTCATCCGGGGTGAGGTGGGCAAGCTGGCTCACAATATTCTGTCCATTTCCGTGGCCTCGGTCATGGGGCTTATTACCCTGCTGGTCTACCTGGTCCTTGTCCCCCTGCTGGTCTTTTTCTTTCTCAAAGACAAGGACAAGATATTGAGTTGGTTCGTCGGATTTCTGCCCCGGGACCGCTCCCTGGCCGTGCAGGTCTGGCAGGATGTGAACATGCAGATCTCCAATTACATCCGGGGCAAGACCTGGGAGATCATCATCGTCTGGGCGGGCAGTTTCCTGACTTTTACCCTGCTCAAGCTTGACTACGCCATGCTTCTCGGGGCCATTGTCGGCTTTTCCGTGCTCATACCCTATGTGGGCGCATCGGTGGCCACCATCCCCGTGGCCCTGGTCGCCTATTTCCAGTGGGGCATGGGCTCGGAGCTGGTCTGGGTGCTCATTGCCTACGCAGTTATCCAGATGCTGGATGCCAATGTCCTGGTTACTTTGCTTCTGGCCGAGGTGGTTAACATCCATCCGGTGGGGGTGATTGCGGCCATACTGGTATTTGGCGGGCTGTGGGGTTTTTGGGGCGTTTTTTTCGCCATCCCCCTGGCCACTCTCGGGCAGGCGATTATCAAGGCCTGGCCGGTGCAAACTGATGAGGAGTTGGAAGACGACGGAGAGGTTAAAGCGGAAAACTGATATCCCGAAAGTTAGGTTTAGAATTATGGGCCTTTTATTCTCTATGTGGATTTCCTCCGAGGCTATAACACCCCCCTGAATTTAGCGGCAAGATATGGCGCAAGAGCAGTTACCACAAGGACAACCGTCCAGATGTTGCCCCCCCTTGAAAGTGTATGCCTCAAACATGACCTTCCAGGATTTGCCTTGCCACAGGCCCAACGAGAACTCGAAAACAAATATAAGAGCCAGCCAGCCTAAGCCAATCCCGATGAGTTCAACGAAACAGCGGGCACCAAACCAGGGCAGTGAAAGGTAGGCAACCGCCAAGATGAGCACTGACAAAAATAGGCCGCTCAGAACAAGGCCGGCTGTGGTGCCGAGTTTCGGTGTCAGGTTGACACTATTTACTTGTCCTGCTTTAGTGGAGAATGAAAAGGATCTTTTTTCATCATCTGGTTGCAAGCAAAAAGATCTGTATGCAAAAAAGCATGCAATAATGCCGGAACTTAAAAGTGGTTCGGTTGTTCAGCCATAATTTTTCGGCATTACGGGATCTTTTTGAACCCAACTCGAACAAAAGGAGGTAATTCATGGAAATCTTATCTACCGTTCAAAATGCATGGCAGGCCTTTGTCACCCAAATAACCATTTTCATTCCCCTGTTGCTAGGGGCGATTATCATTTTCGTGGTCGGCTGGTTCGCAGCCAAAATCAGCAAGCGGGTTATTTCCAAGGTGCTTTCCAAGCTCCAATTGGATAAAACATCCGAAAAAACCGGACTTAAGGAATTCCTGCAAAAAGGTAACGTTACCCAGCAGCCGTCGGAAATAGTGGGCTTGCTGACCTACTGGTTCATCATGCTCCTGACCCTGGTCGCATCCCTGGATACACTGGGACTGCCCATAGCCTCGGATATCCTGAACGAAATATTCTTGTACATTCCCAACGTAGTGGCTGCAGTGCTGGTACTGATCCTGGGAATCTTTCTGGGGAACCTCTTGTCCTCGGTTGTCCAGACCACAGTAGCCAACGCCGGATTCTCCAATCCGGAGTCCATGGGTAAAATCTCACTGTATGCAGTGATCTTCTTTTCCGGCACCATAGCCCTGAGTCAATTGGGGGTGGGGTCGGAAATAGTGACCGCGGCCTTTATATTGGCCTTCGGCGGTTTTTCCCTGGCCTGCGGACTCGCTTTCGGCCTGGGAGGCAAGGACGTGGCTGCGGAATATCTGCAGCAGTGGTTGCAAAAAGAAAAGAAAGAGGATTAAATGATCCGGCCGGCCCCGCACTGGGGCCGGCTTCTTTAAATGGCGGGAGGCTTGTTTTGAGCGCTCGAATATACGCTCAGCGCGGTAACAGTGACCAAAATCAATGCCATGCCCAAAATCTGCAGTGCTGCCAGGCTTTCATTTAAAACCACCACGCCGAAAAGGGATGCGGTGACCGGCTCGACCATGGCCACAATGGAGGCTACAGCCGGTGCGGTGTGGTTCAGGCCGACAATATAGAAAATAAAGGACATTCCCGCCCCAAGCACCCCCAGCACCACGAAAAGCGGCCAGCTCGGGGTTTTCAGTACTGCCAAGGTCTGATCGGCATCGCCCAGGCCGAAAAGTATGACGGCCAGTACCGCGAAGGCTATCACCAGAATCGCCTGCGGGCTGCCGTGCGGTGCCGCATACTTGAAACCGAAAATGAACACCGCATAGGAAAGCCCGGAAAGCAGCCCGGCAACCGCGGCGAGCAGGGTGACTTCACCCGCTCCGACCTTGTAAATACCCGTAAGCAGGACCACGCCGATCATTACCATGGCGATCGCGGCCCATTTGAACAGGGTGGGTCTTTCCAGCTTGAGGGTGAAGGACACGAGATAGACGAATACAGGAGCGCAGTACATCAGGGTTGCTGCAACCGCGACGCTACCTTCGGCTATGCTCAGGAAATAGAATGTGAAGTTGCCGGCTACGCCCGCACCGGCGATTGCCGACCAGAACCATAGGCGGGGAGTTGCCAGTCCGCTGCCGCGGGGGCGCACCCCCAGCCAGACGAGAACGAACAGCAGCCCGATCGCCCCGCGGTAGAAGGAGACCACAACCGGGTCCCATCCCTGGCCCGTGAGGATGCCGCCGATCCCGCCGGACAGCCCCCAGCACAGTGCCGCAAGCGCAACGAGCGTAGTACTAAGGTTCATTGTTTATCCCGATCAAAGCAGCCTCGCCGGGTTTGGTGAGTCCGGTAGCATTCTGGATTTTTATCATCGCTTCCCACCATGTGTAGAATCGCGGTTTGTTATGGAAGGGCTTCCGCTTTGAGTCGCCGACTGAGCGGCGCGTAACATGCCGCAAAACCATTCGGAATGGGGCTTGAAAAATCTATCCAATTTATCCGGAAATTAAAAGGGAAAAATAAACCGCTCAGCAAGGGCCAGGCTGCCGGGATTGCATATGAAAGAGGTAAAAGGGTAAATCCGAAAGAGTGGTTCGGCAGTAAAAGAAAATACTTCGCCTGCGGGGATAGCCCAGAACAAAATATGGTTCGTCTCAAGAATCTGTGCAAAACATTTTATATTTTTATTGAATCAAAATCCTGGATTACCCGGTCAAGCCGGGTAATGACGGATGGTGGGTAGCCCGCATCTTGGGGGCTGATCCAAGTCATTCGGAATTTCCACCTTCCGTCATCCCTGACCCCGATCAGGGATCCAGAAAATGACAACGGTTAGTCAATTCAACAACTTTTAATAAAAACATTTAAATTCAGTTAGTTAAGTGTTGCCTGCGTGGTCTTAACAACAAGATTTTGCACAAATTTATTTGAGGAGTCCAAAATATGCTTTCAGGTCCGGGATATATCAGCCGGGAAGGATCGTCTCCCTTGAAATTTGCCGAAATTTGCATTTCCAACGTTGTCGTGCAAAGCGTGTTTGGGACGATTTCAATTTGCCGACCCAAAAAAATACGGGAGAGAATATGACACAACATCTTCAATTGGCTGAAGAATTGATTGCCGAAGCGGAAAAAAGGGACGGATTTCGAGCCGGGATTGCCGCTATTGATGAAGTATTGGACGGCCCTTCCTACAAGGCTGCCGTTGAGGGAAGTTGGGAGACCAACCATTCGGAGAATACTACTCCGTGGCTGCCAAACGCCCGCTCTCTTCTGGTGCTGGTCATGCATCATCCGGAAGACGATCCGCGGCTGGACTGGTTCGACCGCGGCAATACCGCGGGAAATCGCCGAATGACCAAGGTGTCCGAGGAATTGGGAGACTGGCTGCTTAAAACTCATGGGGTTCGTGCCCAGCCACTGCCCTATCACGTGGAAAAGGGCGGGGTGTATCTGAAAGATGCCGCCGTGTTCGCGGGACTGGGTGTGGTGGGGAAAAACAACCTGCTGCTGGACCAAAAATGGGGACCCAGAGTCCGGCTTCGCGCGGTGCTGATCGAAGGAGACCTGCCGTCCGGTCGTCCGCTGCAGGATTTCCAGCCCTGCCAAGACTGTGCCGTACCCTGCCGAGAAGCCTGCCCGGCGGATGCGTTTGTCCAGGGGCAATATGACCGTCCGCGCTGTATCCAACGCCTCAATTCAGATCGGGATAATCCCATTGAGAGCGGACAAAGGGATTCACAAGGCTCTCCGATCCTTGTAACCGACTGGTGCCGAAGGTGCGAATTCGCCTGTCCGGTAGGAGAAAAATAATCCCGTTGAAGTGAAAGCCGAATGTCGATTTGAATAGAAGGAATTTTGTATGAATCCGAGCGAAAGAAATGCCCCTTATGCTGCTTGGCGTGAGCTGGTCAAGGCAGCTGACGGTTTTTATGCGGAGCGCCCTTGGGAAATCCTAACCGAGGAAACGATCTTCGGGGTTCTGGACCCGGAAAGCGGACAGACCTTGTACTGTACTATCCTGGGGCAGCTGGGCGAGGTGTTCGGGATGGCCGTTTATCCCGGTCCCGATGGATGGCGCTCCCATCTAAAGACAGAGGACCCGGAATATAAGGGCGTGGAGCCCCGATTCTACCTGTGTTCCTTACTCGCGCGGAAAATGAGCCAGTGCCACCCGAGCACGGGGCCCTGTACGCGGACCGCTTCTTCCTTTTGGCGGGAGCAAGAAAACGCTCGAGCCTCGCGTTAAAAGCCTATAAAAGGATCAGACGGATGGAATCTACATCTAACGTCGAGGACCCATGTTTTTGCAACGCGTTGAAGCGTTTGTAATCGGTTGAATCATGGCGATTGCTCCCGCTGAATCGTCCTTTTCTTTTACCTCAAATCCTAACGATCTATAAAGCTTCACGGCAGATTTATTGGATTCGTACACATTGAGCGTGAACCACTTAGCGCGGTGATTCGTCACGCCTATATTCATGAGCTCGATGCAAAGGTTTCGACCTATGCCTTGCCCTCGCAACCCCGGATCTACAATCAATCGTGCCAGATGCAGGAACTTTCCACCCCGAGGTAGGACCTGGCCAAACCCAAGAACTAAAGGCGTAGCATCCACAAGGACGTAAACGTTTCCTTCGGATGCCTCCATATCAAACCATGCGGTTTCAGGGGTTGCCGGATATCGAATCTTTGGACCGCCCCACATAAGGCATTCATCTCTGCTGGAGATCCAGCCGAGAACCGTTGAAATATCTGATGGTTCAGCGGTTCGCAATTCCATGGAGAAAAGTCCGGTTAAAGATTAGATAAACTATTTGAAATTCCTGTTGGGCATTGTATCCCCAGGAACTGTATTCTTCCCGTATTTTCCAGGGCTTCCAGGCACTATCCATACGATTTTGACCGCCAAAAAGTGAGATCAATCCCGTGTTCACCAAGTTTATATTTTTTCTCACCTTGCTTATGGTCATTTTCATGAACGGACTCCGGATTTATATCCCCCGAAAAAGGGCGGCCACAGGGAGCAATTGTATGTCCTCAACCGTTGAGTATTCTTCCCCAAGGTGGAAAAGAAACCGTTTGACCGGGATTTCCTTTTGCGGATGAAAATTTTTCAGGTTTCTTAAGTCTTTTCCCCCGGCCTTGTAAACATGGTTTCAAATTAACATGGATATTTTTGAAGTCAGGTTTAGATATGTCCATGTTTATCTTTAAGTCAAAGGGTAAGCCTCATGGTTTTGGAAAGATATCGCAACAATGGACATTGTTTTGTGGTGACAATTCAAAATGGACTGATTTTTAAGGCAAAATTGCCCGGCAGCCCCGTCATTTCTCCCGTCTTTTTCGCCAGTGCTTCAGAAAATAGGCCCCGATCAGAATGAGGACCATATTGTAGTTCAGCCAGAGCAAAAAAAGGATCACCGAGGACAGGGTGCCGTAGACCATGCTGTATTCCGGCTTGCTCCAAAGAATGACCGCGATGAATTTGGTGATGATCTGGCTTAAAAGACCGATGGCGCAACTCACGGCCAGGCTGGGCAAAAATTTGGGCCGGGAGCGGGCGAACATCTGATACAAAAACAGAATGAGCCCGGAATAGACCAGCCAGGTCCAGACGCCGGGAGAAATATTGCCCGGGATAAAATCCGTGGGAATGTAGCCCCAGACATGCACGGCAAGCATGGAGGCGATTATGACCGCCCCGAGAATGGGGCTGGTCAGCCAGGGAAGGCCTAAGCGCAGGAGATTGAAGGTTTTCTTTTCCGGGACCAGGATGGAGTTAAGGCTGGCCTGCAGGGCGCTGAAAAACATGCCCGAAGTCCAGATGATGAACAGGATGCTCAAAATACCCAGATTGGCCGCCTGATTGCGCAGTTTGGCCACCTGGGTCAAGAGATCCTTTTTGGCCCAGGGGAGTATGGACAGTTTACTGAATAAAAATTCCTGCAGCCATTTGCTGTCCTCGAAGAAAAACCCGGCGATGGACAAAAGCAGAAAAACCATGGGGATGAAGGAAAGGGTGGCGTAATAGGCCAGGGCGGCGGTCTTTAAAAGCCCCTTGTCCTTGTAGAATTCCTGAAACGCCCGGCCCAGTTCTTGATACATCGCAAATCCCTTTGTCCTATTTCACTTCAAAGTTTCGCGGGCAGGTCATATTGCTCGGATCCAGGCATTCGCAGAGTTCCTCTTCGCTCAAGAGCCCTTCTTCCAGGACCAGGTCGTAGATGGATTTGCCCCCCTGCAATGCTTCCCGGGCCAGGTCTGCGGCTGCTTCGTAACCGATGCGCGGGACCAGGGCGGTTGTCAGGCCGCAGGATTCCCGGACCATTTGCATGCACGTGTCCTTATTGGCGGTGATGCCGTCGATACATTTGCGGCGCAGAATGGAGCAGGCGTTTGTAAGCACCTGCAGGGACTGAAATAGATTAAAGGCGATTATGGGCTCGAACACGTTCAGCTGCAGCTGTCCGGATTCCGAGGCCATGGTCACGGTCAGGTCGTTTCCGGTAACCTGGTAGCAGACTTGGTTGACCATCTCCGGGATGACCGGATTGACCTTGCCGGGCATGATGGACGAACCGGGCTGCACCGGGGGCAGGTTTATCTCCCGAAATCCGGTGTACGGCCCGGAGGAGAGCAGGCGCAGGTCGCTGCATATCTTGGACAGCTTGACCCCAATGCGCTTGAGGATGCCGGAGAGCTGCACGAACACCCCGGTGTCGCTGGTGGCCTCGACCAGATTCCCGGAACGGACGAGTCTCAGGCCGGTTATGTCCGCCAGGCGGGAGGAGACCAGTTCGGAATATCCGGGCAGGGTGTTTATGCCCGTGCCTATGGCCGTGGCCCCCATGTTTATTTCCTGCAAAAGCTTTATCGCTTCCTTGAGCCGCTGCACGTCTTCGCCAATGGTCACCCCGAAGGCACTGAACTCCTGGCCCAGGGTCATGGGTACCGCGTCCTGGAGCTGGGTGCGGCCCATCTTGATCACCTCGGCAAATTCCTTTCCCTTGCGCGCGAAACTTTTTTCCAGCTCCTCCAGTTCCGGGATAAGCCCTTGGGCGTACCAGATGCAGGCGATGCGCAGGGCGGTGGGGTAGACGTCGTTTGTGGACTGGGAGAGATTGACGTGGTTGTTGGGGTGCAGATACCGGTAATCGCCCTTGGAGTGGCCCATTATCTCCAGGGCCCGGTTGCAGATGACCTCGTTGGCGTTCATGTTCACCGAGGTCCCGGCCCCGCCCTGGATCACGTCCACGGGGAAGTGTTCGTCCAAAAGGCCCTGCCTTGCTTCCCGGCAGGCCTCGGAAATGGCCCGGCTCTTTTCTTCCTCCAGTATGCCCAGCTCGTGATTGCTCAGGGCGGCCGCCTTTTTTATGCAGGCCAAAGCCTGGATGAGCCGGCTGTAGTGAGAGATGGGGATGCCGGTGACCTGAAAGTTTTCCATGGCCCGAACGGTCTGCACCCCGTAATAAGCCCCGGCCGGGACCTGTCTTTCCCCCAGGCTGTCCTTTTCCACGCGGTAATCCATTTCATATCCCCAGAAATTTAAATATCTGTTTAATATCCGTATTCTCCCGGATTATATCCGCAAGCCGGTCCAGGGCCGGCTCCAGATCAAAAACCGCCCCGGTCCCGAAAAGGGGTTTTAAGCCCTTGCGCCTGCGCAAATTGTTCAGCCAGCTTCTCCGGAACTCGTCGGAATCGAATACCCCGTGCATATATGTCCCCCACACGGGCAGGGTTTCGTGCCCCAGACCGAGAGCGGCTCCGTCTTCCGCGGTCATGACCGGGATAAGACCGTTTTCCGGTTCGGTATGACCATGGTGTATTTCATATCCGCGCACCGGGCAAGAAAAGCGTTCGTCTTTTCCCAAGGTCTGCAAAAGGTGTTTCTCCGGCTGAAGGGTGGTGCGCATGGGTAAAATCCCCAGACAGGACTCCTCGGCCTGCCCGGACTCTATGCCGTGCGGGTCGCTTACTTTTGCCCCCAGCATCTGAAATCCGCCGCAGATACCGATTACCTCCCGGTTTTGGTCCAGAAGCCCTTTTACAAGCCGGTTAATTCCCCATTTTTTAAGCTGTTTAAAATCCTGGATCACGTTTTTGCTGCCCGGGAGCACAAGCGCGTCCAGCTGGAAATGCTCCGGTTTTAGCTCCCGGATAACCTGCAGGCCCACATCCGGCTCCAGTCCCAGGGGCTCCAGGTCGTTCAGGTTGGAGAGATGGGGCAGGTCCACGAATCCGATGTTTATTTCCCGGTCCGGAAAATCCAGGGCGGGATCGGCCTTGAGGCTGACCGAATCCTCGTCCGGCAGGCCCAGGTCCGGAATGTAGGGGATAACGCCCAGAACCGGCCTGCGGTTGTGTATGCGGCAGTGCTTGAGGGCGGGGTCCAGGAGTTCTTTTTGCCCCCGGAATTTGTTGATGACAAAGCCCCGGACCATCTTCCTCTCCCCGGGCTCGAGAAGAGCCATGGTCCCGGCAAACGAGGCAAACACCCCGCCGCGGTCGATATCCCCGGCTATGAGCACATTCGCTTCCGCCCACTCGGCCAGGCGCATGTTCACGATGTCCTGTTCTTTCAGGTTTATCTCCGCCGGGCTCCCCGCTCCTTCCAAAACCATTATGTCCGCGTCTTTCTCTATCCGCTGATAGGACTCCCGGATCTTTTCCCACAGGCCCTGCTTGTAGGCGAAATATTTTTTGACGTTCATGTTGCCCACCGCCCGGCCCTGGACGATCACCTGGGAGCCGGTATCCGAACTGGGCTTTAATAGCACGGGATTCATGTCCGCGCTCGGGTCCAGGCGGCAGGCCAGGGCCTGGACCACCTGGGCCCGGCCCATCTCCAGACCGTCCCGGGTGACAAAGGAATTCAGGGACATGTTCTGGGACTTGAACGGGGCTGGTTTCAGACCCTCCTGCAGAAACAGGCGGCAGAATCCGGCGG
This sequence comes from uncultured Desulfovibrionales bacterium, assembly GCA_964614055.1. Taxonomy (GTDB): domain Bacteria; phylum Desulfobacterota; class Desulfovibrionia; order Desulfovibrionales; family Desulfonatronovibrionaceae; genus CAYNNQ01. Next base: position 11,855 of record CAZTKE010000005.1, read on the forward strand.
CCAAGATGCTCTTGCCCGCGTTGGAACAGGTCCCCTGGATCATCAGGGCCGGCTTTCTGGCATTTGCCGATCTTGTTCTCGGCCGTATCCGCGCGGTGGGGTGCAGGAATTCCCGGAGGCCGGCGACAAGCTTGCGGTTTTCTCCTTCGCGGCGCACTGCTGTCCGGAAATAGCCGTCATCCAGGCCGGAGTAGTTGGAGCACAGGCGGACGGCTATTCGGTGCTTTTCAAGCAAAAAGCGGCGCAGATCCGAGGCCGAAATTCCTTGGGGCAGGCGGCAGAGAAGGAAGTTGGCCCGGCCGGGAAAGACTTGCAGGTCCAGGTTTACCAGTTCCTTTTGCAGATTTTCCCGGGCTTTTGAGTTTTTATCCATGCTTTCCCGGAAAAAGTCGCCGTCCCCGAGTGCCCGGCAGATGAACTCCTGGGCCAGGGAGTTGACCGTCCAGTCCGGCAAAAGATCCTGCATGGCCCGGATAAGATTTTCTTCCCCAAAGGCCATTCCCACCCGCAGTCCGGGTACGGAAAAGAATTTGGTCAGGGAATAAAGGACCAGGACGTTTTGCGGCCGCTCGTGGTACAAACGGTCCAAATCCGGGATAAAATCGGCAAAGGCCTCGTCGATTATAAAAAGGGACCGGGGATAGGCGCGGGCGGTTCGCCGGATTTCCTCCGGGCTGGCGGGTATGCCGGTGGGGTTGTTCGGCTGGCCCAGAATAACCGCCGCCGGGATTTCCAGGTGCTTGCGGATTTCCTGCATATCCAAAACAAATTCATCTTCCGGACAAAGGGAGACGGTTTGTATCTTTAGCCCGGCTGTAAGGCTCCTTTGTTTGTAGTCGATATAGGCCGGGACCGGGATCACCGCCCGGGTATGGCCGCAGGCGCGCAGGGCGGCGTCCAAAAGTTCCGAGGAGCCGTTGCCGCAGATGATCTCTTTTTCCGGGAGGGCGAAATGCTCGGCTGCTTTGCGGCAGGCGGTCTCCGCGGCCGGGTCCGGGTAGTGCTGCAGGCTGTAGATCCCGTCCCGGAGCAAATCCGGCAGCCAGGAAGGCGGTCCCACGGGGTTTATATTCGCGGAGAAATCCAGAATGTCCTCCGGGGGACAGCCGGCCTCCCCGGCCATTTTGCGGATGTTCCCGCCGTGTTCGTTTTTTTGCATACCGTTTTATTCGCGGATTGTGTTTTTATTGAGAGTGAATGGAATCTGCCAAAAAAGGGTTCTCGACGTTTGATGTGGATTATCTCCGCCTGAACTTTTTTCTGCCAAACTTCCGGCCCGGCACTCAAATTTGGAATTTGAGTGCCGGGCCTCTCGTTAAAAGCATGCAAAAAGATCAGGCGGAGGTAATTATAAAAAATATACACGCTGTGTCGGAGAGCCCAAAAAAGGATACGGGAGAGGGGGCGGGCTGTCCAGAAGGGGGTGGAGCGGGATTTTTGAGGGTTTACAATATAAACCGTGTTTTTTTATTTTATCCCGTCCGGTGCTTGGCAGTTAGGATGCTTTACAGAGCGTCTTTGTCTGGGCTAATATTTATTGAATCTCTGCAGGCAATTTTTTATTTTAAATACAAATGATTTAAACTCCGGGAGGAATTTTATGCAGGCCCAGCAGTATGTTTTGTTCAGCGGCGGAGCCAGGGGGGCGGAGGAATATTTCGGCAAGTTGGCCGAAAAATACGGGGTGCAGGAAGTAAATTATACATTCGAGGGCCATTCCACGGAAAGGACGCGCGGTCTCAGGTTTTTGACCAGCGAGGAGCTGTCCCGCAAGGACGTCAGCCTGACTTATGTCTCCAGACTCATGAACCGCAAGTTCACCCGGGCTCCCTTGTTCCGCAAGGTTTTGCAGAGCATAAGCTGGCAGGTGGATTCCGGGGAAGAGGTCTTTGTCGTGGGCACCATTCTGGAGGACGGAACGGTCAAGGGCGGCACCGGCTGGGGAGCGGAGTTCGCCAAGATCTGCAACAAGAATCTCTACGTTTTCGATCAGAAACAGGATGCCTGGTACAAGTGGATGAAAGAGGCCTGGGAGAAGACCGAAACCCCGGTCATTTCCAGAACCCATTTCACCGGAACCGGGACCAGGTTTTTGGAGGATAACGGCCGTCTGGCCATAGATGAGCTTTTTGAGAAAAATTTCGGCTGATTTTCCTTACCACCGGGATCTCATGCAGGAGGGTGCACAATGAGACAGTTCGTTGTCACCCCGGCTGCGGGAAAAAGGCTTATCGCCCGGGCTCTGGCCCGGGAAAAGCGCGTATTGTCCGCGCTTGAAAGCGGGACAGTGGTTATAGTGGCCGGGAGCACCAACGGGTATGTAGCGGAAGAGCTGCTCGGACGTTCCGAACCGGAGGCGGTTTTTTCCAGGCATAATTTTGTCCGGGGGTTGAGTGTGCCTCCCGGAAGCAAAGCCGCCGGACCCAGGGATGATTTTCCGGGCGATGTTATCTTGCGCAAGGGTCGCTGGCTCAAGGGCAAGACCATTTTTGACGTAATCGACGAGCTAGGCCGGGGCGATCTGATCCTCAAGGGGGCCAACGCCCTGGATCCGCGGCGAAAAGAGGCCGGGGTCCTTATCGGCGACTCCCACGGCGGAACGGCCGCATGCGCCCTGCGGGCCGTCGTAGGCAGGCGGGTGCCGCTTGTCGTTCCCGTGGGGCTGGAGAAATGCGTTCCCTCGGATATCGGAGAGATAGCCGCGGACTTGAATGCTCCGGGAGCGATCGGAGTGCGTATGCTGCCTTTGCCCGGAGAGGTGTTCACGGAAATCGAGGCCGTGAAAGAACTTTCTGGTGCCGAAACCCGGGTCATGGCCGCAGGCGGGGTGTGCGGCGCGAAAGGAGCGCTCTGGCTTGCGGTTTCCGGCTCCAAGGAGGAGGAAAAGGGGGCCGGGGAAATCATGGACTTCGTTTCCAAGGAACCGTCTTTCAGCCTGAAATCCCGGGATACGGAGTATTGACCATATAAATGAAGTGGACAAAGTCCATTTTCAAAATGTGTCCGGCACTCAAATCTAAAATTTGAGTGCGGGATATTTTTCAGGAGCAAGTCATGCAGGTTACAATGCAGTCTATTGGGACGGTGCATACCGAGGCCCGGGATCTTCCCCGGCACTGGTCGGTATCCGACGTTAAGGGAACCCTGGAGATAGATGCGGAGTATGCGCAAGGGCTTGCCGGGATTCAGCCCGGGGAGGAGATTGTGGTCATTTTCAGTTTTCACGAGTCCCCGGAGTTCAAATCCAAGTCCCTGCAGCAACGCCCGCCGCACATGAACGGGGAGAAAAAAGGGGTCTTTCGCACCTGTTCCCCGTACCGGCCCAATCCGGTGGGGCTGTCCGTGGTGGAAGTGCTCGCCGTGCGCGGAAACCGCATTGATGTCCGGGGCATAGACATGCGCGAGGGTACGCCCATCCTGGACATAAAGCCGCATGTGAAAAAGGAGGAGGCTTCCGCTGCCTGAGTCTGCCCACTTTTTCGGGAATGCGGCTGGATAACAAGAAAATTGATCCGCCCGGACGCTGAGTAGGCAAGGTTTTACCGGCAATCAAAAGAGGAGTGAGTATGGCCCAGTTCAAAATTCATCCCATAGTCATGGGTACCAAGCAGTTCGACAAGGGCATGATGACCTTTCAGCACGATTACGGAGCGCCGTATACCATACCCCTGTACTGCTGGTATCTGGAGGGCGGGGACAAAAATATCCTGGTGGACACCGGGGAGATGCACCCCATCCAGTCCGAACAGCGCGAAGAGGCGGTCGGCGGGAGGATTTATACCTTTGAGCAGGGGCTGGCCAAATGGGGGCTCAAGCCCGAGGATATAGACATAGTCCTGCATACCCATCTGCACAATGATCACTGCGAAAACGACTACAAGTGCATCAATGCCCGTTTTTACGTGCACAAAAAGGAGCTGGAGCACGCGCATGATCCCCATCCCCTGGACTTTCGCTACCTGGAGGATTTTATCGAGGATGTTGAGGATAACGGGCAGATCGAGGTCCTGGACGGGGACCGGGAGATCGTCCCCGGCATCCGCATGGTGCACACCCCGGCGCATACCCGGGGTGGGATGAGCATCGTGGTGGATACCGCCCGGGGCAAGGCGGTGATTACCGGATTCTGCCTTATCCGGGAGAATTTTTATCCCCCGCGGGAAATTACCGCCATGGAAATGGAGGTCATTCCCCCGGGCACCCCGACCGACCCGCAGAAGGCCTACGATATAATGCTTGAAGTGCGGGACATGGCCGATATCCTTCTTCCCCTGCATGAACCGGAATTCGCTGCCGTGGATACAGTTCCCTAGAAAAACCGGGTTGTTAGATACGCGGATAGGATTTTGCCGCAATCAGTTTGCCGGGTTTTCCTCTTTTGAGGGGAGCAATACAATATGTGCAACCGCCGCTGATTGCACACAAATATGCGGCGGACAATAAAACCCCGGCCGACGTCCAGGAGTCAAAACCTCGGGTGAATCTTAATCACTGACCCGTTTATGTGGGGAAAACATGAGTGAAATTCGGGATAAACCCGCGCAGCCTCCCTCCCTGCTCTCGGCTTTGCGCAAAAGTTCTCTTTCCTTTTTATCCCTTCTGCCCTTGCTGGCGGGGGTGATCGGGCTGGTTGGGATATTTCAGGTTTTTGCGGACCCGGAAGCAATGACCTCTTTTTTCCGGGGGAATCCGGTCCTGGATACCCTTATTGGCACCCTGGCCGGGGCGGTTGCGGCCGGGAACGCGGTTGTAAGCTATATTATCGGGGGCGAACTCCTGGCCCAGGGAGTATCCCTTTATGCGGTGTGCGCCTTTATCCTGTCCTGGGTCAGTCTTGGAGTGGTTCATATCCCGGCCGAGATCGGTGTTTTTGATCCGCGTTTCACGCTTATAAGAAACATCCTGGCCTTTGTATTCGTCATCTTCGTATCCGCAGCCACTGTATTCACCGTGGGAATGTTTTCATGAACAAAAAAGGTTTCACATTCAAGGGCGGGTATTTTTTTCTGGCGGTTTTGCTCCTGTACGCGGGCCTGTTCGTTCTGGATGCCGGAACCGCCTGCATGGCCGCGCAGAAAGCCGCAAAAATATTTTTGCGTATCCTGCCCATTCTGGTCGGTGTGGTTTTTTTGACCGCGGTAATAAACTATTTTCTGCGCCCGGCCCAGATTGCCGGCCACCTCGGCCGAAAAAGCGGGATAAAGGGGTGGTTGTGGGCCCTTGTCGGCGGGCTTTTGAGCCACGGCCCGATGTATGCCTGGTATCCTTTGCTTAACGATTTGCGTACTCAAGGGACCAGGGACGGACTGTTGGCCGCCTTTTTTGCATCCAGAGCGGTCAAGCTCCCGCTTTTGCCGGTTATGGTTGACTATTTCGGATGGATATTTACCCTGGTCTTATCTGTGTATATCTTAATTGGGGCTGTAATCCAGGGCCGGCTATTGGAGATGTTCATGCCCGCAACCACTGCAAGCAGGGATTACCGAGGATAATAGACAGCACCGTGCGGGCGAAGCTCGTTTTAGCCGGCATGTTCTGATTTTTATTTTAAGCGGAGAAAATCCGGACTATTAGGAGGGCCAGAGATGCCGGAGATAGGAAATATACCCGCAACACTCCTTGCCCTGGGCATGATGTTCGTTTTGGGTATGGTTGCGGATATCCTGGGTCGAAAGACTCCCCTGCCCCGGGTCACCCTTCTTCTTTTGGCCGGGATAATGCTCGGTCCGGCCGGCTTTTCCCTTTTGCCGCAAGTATTTGTTCAGGAGTGGTTCCCCATGCTCACCCATGTGGCCCTGTGCATGGTGGGATTCCTTTTGGGGCAGGAGCTAACCTGGTCCGCGATACGAAAAAGAGGTCGTTCCGTATTTCTGGTTTCCGTGGGCGAAGTGTTGGGTGTGGTATTTTTTGTTGCCCTGGCTCTTGTCCTTCTGGGGATGGATCTCGCCCTGGCCCTGCTTTTGGCCGGGATCGCCCCGGCCAGCGCTCCGGCGGCGATACTGGATATCGTCAAGGAGACCAGGGTAAAGGGCGGGTTCATAAGCACCCTGCTCGGAGTGGTGGCCATAGATGACGCCTGGGGGCTTCTCATTTTCAGCTTCATGCTGGCCGCGGCCGAGGCGCTTTCCGGGCAGGGCGGGGCGCTGCAGGCAATCGGTTCCGGTCTGGGCGAGATAGGAGGAAGCATTCTTCTCGGCGCGGTTTTGGGCCTGCCCATGGCCTATCTTACCGGAAGGGTGCGGCCGGGGGAACCGACTCAGGCCGAGGCGCTGGGACTGGTGGTCTTGTGCTCCGGGGCGGCCATCTGGCTGGATCTTTCCAATATTCTGGCCGCCATGACCATGGGCATTGTGGTTGCTTCCCTGGCCTCGCATCACGAGAGGCCGTTCAAGGAAATAGACGGTCTGGAATGGCCGTTTATGATCCTTTTTTTCCTTTTGGCCGGCGCGTCCCTGCATATAGGCAAGCTGCAGGCCGTTGGCTGGATCGGCGGCGCATATATCCTGGCCCGGATTGCAGGGCTCTGTTGTGGATCGGCCCTTTTCGGCAGGCTGGCCGGTGCCGGGCCGCTTGTCCGCCGCTGGATGGGGCTTTCCCTTTTGCCGCAGGCCGGGGTGGCCCTGGGTCTGGCCCTTTTGGCCTCGCAGAGCTTCCCCGAGTTCAGGGATATAATCCTCCCGGTTGTCATCGGCTCCACTGTTATTTTCGAGATAATCGGGCCGGTGATCACCCGCAGGGTTATTATGCATGTTCGGGCGGTGGAGTCCGGATCTTCCGGAAAATAAACTGTATCCATCGGCCGAGGTAAGGTTATGGAAAGGGCCCAAAAGATCCACCGCAGATTGACGTTGTTTTTGCAGGCGGTTTTGGCCGCCGGGATGGTCGCGGCGGTCTGGGAAAAACAATGGCTGACAGCCGTACTCACAGTCGGCATAATCGGCATAACCCTGGTCCCGGTTCTGCTTGCCAGGCGTTTTCGGGTGTACATCCCCCCGCAGTTTCAGCTTCTGGCCATCGCCTTTATTTTCGCCTCTCTTTTTCTGGGCGAGGTTGGCGGGTTTTATACCCGATTCTGGTGGTGGGACATAGTCCTGCACACCGGCTCCGGTTTCCTCCTGGGTATCATCGGGTTCCTTTTGGTTCATGTCCTAAACGAGACGGAAAAGATCGGTGTTTACCTTAAACCCGGTTTTGTGGCTTTTTTTGCCTTTTTGTTTTCCGTGGGGACCGGCGCTTTGTGGGAGATATTCGAGTTCGGGATGGACAGTCTTGTGGGTATGAACATGCAAAAAGGTATGCTCGGGGACGAGTCCGGCCTTACCGATACCATGTTCGATCTTATGGTCGATACCCTGGGCGCGCTGGTCATCGCGGTGCTCGGATTTAAATATCTGAGAACCGCGGGGACCAAGTCCTTTCTGGAGCGCTGGATCGCTGATTTTATCGCCAGGAATCCTCATCTCTTCCGGCGCAATCGCTGATTAGCATCCGATTTATCCCGTCTTCCATATAAAACTGATTTTTGCGATCAGTTTGCCGCATGCTTGTCCTTTTCTACACTCAAATCGTGGATTTGAGTGCCGGGCGGATAAGGGTTGGGAAAACGGTTTTCTTGACCTTGGGGGTGTAAACCTATAAGTTTCCCTGTTTCTTGAACGGAGTTTTAGTATGGACGAAAATTTAAAAGACAGGATCCGCGAAGAGATCCAGACTCAGATTGAGGCAATCAAACAGAATCTTTCCGATTTCCGGGAAAGGGCGGATTCGGTTGGGCTGGATCAGCCCATAGGCAGGCTTTCGCGCATGGACTCCCTTACCAATCAGGGCATTCTCCTTTCCGGGATGGACAAGTCCAAAACAAGGCTGGCCCGGCTGGAGCAGGCACTGCGCAGGCTTGAGGACCCGGAATTCGGATATTGCCTGGAGTGCGGGGAGGAGATCGCCGAGAAGCGCCTGATGGCCCTGCCGGAATCCCGGCTGTGCACGGCCTGCGCCGAGGAGGCCGGATCATGACCGCGACCCCCAAAACAGCTGCAAGCGCAAAGCTTAAAAAAGAAATCGCCAAAAGGCGCACCTTCGGGATCATAAGCCATCCGGACGCGGGTAAGACCACGCTTACGGAAAAGCTTCTTTTATTCGGAGGGGCCATCCAGAGCGCCGGATCGGTCAAGGCCCGGAAAAACGCCAGGCACGCCAGATCGGACTGGATGAAGGTGGAGCAGGAACGCGGCATTTCCGTGACCTCCTCGGTGATGAAGTTCCAGTACGACGGGTATGAGGTGAACCTCCTGGACACCCCCGGGCATGAGGATTTTTCCGAGGATACCTACCGGGTTTTGACCGCTGTGGATTCCGCGCTCATGGTCATAGACAGCGCCAAGGGAGTGGAGAGCCAGACCAAAAAGCTCATGCAGGTCTGCCGCATGCGCTCCACCCCGATAATGACCTTTATTAACAAGCTGGACCGCGAGGGCAGGGACGCGTTCGAGCTTCTGGACGACATCGAGCACAGCCTGGGCATCCAGGCCGCTCCGCTGACCTGGCCCATTGGCATGGGCAAGACCTTTCAGGGCATATACAATCTGTTTAAGGGCGAGATCCGTTTTTTCCAGAGCGGTGAAGGCAAGAACAAACGGCCGCAGGAAAAAGAGAAATTGACCGACCTCAACGACCCCCGTCTGGACGAGCTGGTCGGGGAGCCCGCGGCCGAGGAGCTGCGTCAGGAAATAGAGCTTCTGCACGGCGCCGGCTATCCGTTCGATCTTGAGAGCTATCTGCAGGGGAAGCAGACCCCGGTATTTTTCGGCAGCGCGGTGAATAATTTCGGGATCCAGGATCTCCTGGACATATTCGTCCGCTACGCCCCGCCCCCGCGCAAGCGCCCGGCCGCGACCAGGGAGGTCTCCCCGGAGGAGGAACAGTTTTCCGGGGTGGTCTTCAAGAACCAGGCCAACATGGACCCGGAGCACCGCAACCGGATCGCGTTTCTGCGCATCTGTTCCGGAAAGTTCGAGCAGGGCATGCAGGTCAAGCACCACCGACTGGGCAAGAACATGAACCTGGCCAACGCCATCACCTTCATGGCCCGGGACCGTCAGGGCGCGGAAACAGCCTGGCCCGGGGACATAGTGGGCATCCACAACCACGGGACGCTGAAAATCGGCGACACCCTGACTACGAAAGAGCCCTTGAAGTTCCTGGGCATTCCCAATTTCGCCCCGGAATTTTTCCGCCGGGTGATCCTCAAGGATCCCCTGCGGGCCAAGCAGTTGGGCAAGGGGCTTTTTCAGCTCACCGAAGAGGGCACCATCCAGGTGTTCAGGCCGGTGCACGGCCGGGATTACATCCTGGGCGCGGTCGGGGCCCTGCAGTTCGAGATCACCGCAGCCCGGCTGGCCGCGGAATACGGGGTGCAGGCCACCTATGAGCCGGTGGATATCCATGCCGTTAGATGGATTCAAAGCGAGGATCGCAAGAAACTTAAAGAGCTCAAGGACAGCTATCCGCAGTCTTTGGTGGAGGATTTTGAAGGCCATCCGGCACTTTTCTTTTCCTCGCGCTGGCGTCTGGACAATACCCGGGAGAAATGGCCGGAAGTGGAATTTTTAAAGGTCCGCGAGCACGACTGAGACAAAGCGGGAGCGAAATATGCCCAAGGACATGGACCGGCTTATTGTCCGGGAAGAGGAGCGGGACTGGGAAATCTGGCAGGACGAGGACCTGAAACAGGCCTGTCCCGTGTACTGGAAAACCCTGACCGACGGGGAGAATTCCGGAGCGGGCAATGTTGTCACCGGGATATTCGTGGTCCGGGTAGGAGGGACATTCCTGCGCCATTTCCATCCGCAGCAGGAGATATACAATGTTTTAAGCGGCCGGGGGCGGCTGACAATAGACTCCGAATCCAGGGAGGTGTGGGCGGGGACAACCGTGCTTATCCCGGGAAACGCCCGGCACTGCCTGGAAAATATAGGAGACGGGGAGCTCAGGGTATTTTATATATTTTCCGCGCCTTCACTTTCGGAAGTGGATTATCACTTTGTGGATTTTGAATAAGGCCCCGCCGTAAAAAAGATTTGAACCGCGAAGACTCCAGGGACGCAAGGTTTAAGACGCGAAGTTCTGGTTACTGCTCCTTTTGCAAATCCAGGCCGAATCGGCTGTAGAATTTTTCAACCACCTTCCATAGTTCCCGGGGCAGCCGTTTTTCCACCTCGTTGCGGATGTTTTCCGGCAGCGGGCCAAAGAAGGCCTCGGCAATACCTCCGGCCATGCAGGCCAGGGTGTCGCTGTCCCCGCCCAGGGAAACCGCGTTTCGAACCGCCTCCTCGTATGATCCGGCCTGCAGAAAACAGATTACCGCCTCCGGCACCGACCCCTGGCAGGACATGTCAAACCCGTAGTCCGGGCGGATGTCCTCGAGCTTGCGCTCCAGGTCGTAGCCGAATCTCTCGCTAAGATCCCTTTTAATAAATCCTTTATCCCGGCCGTGTCTGGCCAGATAAACGCCAAGGGCGATAGCCCGGGCGCCTTTAATCCCTTCCGGATGGTCGTGGGAGATTCCTGCTGCTCGCTTGGCCTCCTGCAGCACTTTTTCCTCGGAGTCAAAGGCCAGTCCCACCGGGCTTATGCGCATGGCCGCGCCGTTTCCCCAGCTGCCGTAGGGCCGGGGGTTATCCGAGTCGAGCCATCTTAAAAAAGACGGCCCGTAACCGGCATCCGGGTATTTCCGACCCATCTCCTGAATCGCCCGCGCATAATCCTTTTCTTCCAGAATGGCCTTACCCACGCCGATGGTCAAAACCGTGTCGTCCGTGAATCCGCTTCCCGGTCCGAAAAGCGGGAAATCCACGGTCTTAATCGGCCGGCTTTCGTAAACCGAGCCGATGATGTCTCCGGCAATAGCTCCGAGCATGGAGAACCCTCCTTTCTATTTCAATTTTCAAAAGTCTGTTTTATCCGGATGAGCTTTTTTCCTTTGTTTCAGAGTAGTGCGTCTGCTTCCTTTCTAAACCGTTGTGTTCCGTAAAACAATCCTTTGCCGGAATGAATGAAGCGGGCGGATACGCATTTTAATAGATACGGTCAATAATAAACAGGTTTAACTATTTAAACTATGTATTTGTCATTCTGTTTCCGAACGAGCATATAGGAAAATAAAAATGTATTTAAACCCATCATAAATGGAGGTGCATGATGAAGTATTCAATCGGGCTGGGGAACAGCGATCCCATGGAGCGGCTGGAGGCCCGGGAAGTGTCCAGGCGGGACTTTATGAAATTTTGTACTGCCGTGGCCGTGGCCATGGGCATGGGGCCGGCGTTCGCTCCCAAGGTGGCCGCAGCGCTCACGGACAAGAAAAGGCCTTCGGTGGTCTGGTTGCACAATGCTGAATGCACCGGGTGCTCGGAATCCGTGCTCCGAAGCGTGGAGCCGGTAAGCATTTCCGACTTGGTCCTGGACACCATTTCCCTTGACTACCACGAGACTTTGATGGCCACGGCCGGAGAGCGGGCCGAGGAGGTCCTGCATCAGGCGGTGGAGGATGAAAACGGTTTTATCTGCGTGATCGAGGGAGCGATTCCGACCAAGGATACCGGCATCTACGGCAAAATCGCCGGAAAGACCATGCTGGACATCTGCAAGGATATCGCCCCCAAAGCCACGGCTACAATATCTATCGGCGCCTGCGCCTGCTATGGCGGGGTGCAGGCGGCCGCCCCCAATCCCACCGGCGCCAAAGGGGTGAACGACGCCTTGGGAGGGCACGGGGTCAAGGCGATCAATATAGCCGGGTGTCCGCCCAACCCGTACAATTTCGTGGGCACGGTGGTTCATCTTCTGACCAAGGGCATGCCCGAACTGGATTCATTCAACAGACCGCTTATGTTTTACGGCGAGACCGTGCATGAGAACTGTCCGCGGCTCAAGCATTTCGATGCCGGGGAGTTCGCACCGTCCTTCGACTCCGAGGAGGCCAGAAAAGGTTGGTGCCTGTATGAGCTGGGGTGCAAGGGGCCCTATACCTACAACAATTGCCCCAAGGTCAAATTCAATCAGACCAACTGGCCGGTGGAAGCCGGGCATCCGTGCATCGGGTGCAGCGAGCCGGAGTTTTGGGATTACATGGCCCCGTTTTATGTGCCGCAATAACGATTGCCGCACGGATAATCAAGAATCAGAGACTTTTCCCATAAAGGAGGAAATATGTCCGGTTGCAAAGTAAGTCAGGCCCCGGCCGCCGCCGCGGCGCCCAAAGGGAATTTTACCGGTCCCATAACGGTGGATCCGGTTACCCGCATTGAAGGTCATCTGCGTATAGAAGTGGAAGTGGAGAACGGAAAGGTCAAGAATGCCTGGAGTTCCCCTCAGCTCTTTCGCGGGCTGGAAATTATCCTCAAGGGCCGCGATCCCCGGGATGCGCAGCATATAACCCAGAGAACATGCGGGGTGTGTACCTACGTGCATGCCCTGACATCGGTACGCTGCGTGGATGATGCCGTGAACGTGGATATCCCGGCCAACGCCCGCTTGATCCGCAATCTGGTCATGGGCGCGCAGTACCTGCATGATCATATAGTGCATTTTTATCAGCTGCACGCCCTGGACTGGGTGGACGCGGTAAAGGCGCTTAAGGCCGATCCGCAAAAAGCGGCCAAAATAGCCAACCAGGCCTATCCGCGGAAAACCACCGCGGCCGGTTTGAAGGATGTGCAAAAACAGCTGCAGGCCCTGGTGGACCGCGGACAGCTGGGAATATTCAACAACGCCTATTTCCTGGGCGGAAACAAGGCCTATTATCTGGAGCCGGAGCTCGATCTTATCGCGGTATCCCACTATCTGCAGGCGCTTAAACTGCAGATCAAGGCCGCACGGGCCATGGCAGTATTCGGGGCCAAGAACCCGCATACCCAGTTTACGGTTACCGGAGGGATAACCAATTACGACGCCCTGACTCCGGAAAGGATCACTGAATTCCGCAATCTTTGGAAGGAGACTCAGGCCTTTGTGGAGGAAGTATATCTCCCGGACGTTCTGGTCATCGGCAAGCAGTATCTGGACTGGTCGGACATCGGCGGATGCAGCAATTATTTGACTTTCGGGGAATTTCCCAAAGACGAGAAGGACCTGGAGTCAAGATTTTTGCCTCCGGGGGCAATCTTTAATCGCGATCTGGGCGGACTGAAAAGATTCGATCCCGGGGAGATCGTCGAGGACATCCGGCACAGCTGGTACAAGGGCGAAAGCGGCCTGCATCCGTACAAGGGCGAGACCGATCCCCTGTACACCAGTCTGGAGGACAAGGACCGCTACTCCTGGATGAAGGCCCCGCGCTACCAGGGGGAAGCAATGGAAACCGGGCCCCTGGCCTCCATGCTTGTCGCCTATGCCCAGGGGCACAAGGATGTGAAAAAGGCTGTGGACTATGTTTTGAACGAACTAGGGGCCGGACCGGCGGTTCTGCATTCCACGCTCGGCCGTACTGCGGCCAGGTGCATAGAGACTTATGTTACCGGGAAAAGGATGGGCGTCTGGCTGGATCAGCTGGAGGAAAATATCCGCTCGGGCAATAACAAGATCTATCAGGAATGGGAAATGCCGGATCAGGCCCAGGGAGTGGGTTTTTCCACCGCCCCCCGGGGCGCCCTGAGTCATTGGATGGTGATCGAGGACAAGGTGATCAAGAATTACCAGCTGGTGGTCCCCTCCACCTGGAATCTGGGACCGCGCTGCGCCGGAAACAAGCTCGGACCGGTGGAAGAGGCCCTTATCGGGACTCCGGTTTTTGACAGCTCCCGGCCCGTGGAGCTTCTGCGTACCGTACATTCCTTTGATCCCTGCATCGCCTGTGGCGTGCACGTGATCGATTCCCGGACAAACCAGAGGCACAAGTTCAGGGTGGTCTGATCCCGCGGGATCGGGTCGGCCAAAGAAAATAAAACGGCTAATTGCGGGCGGGCCGGAGGCCACCGGCCCGCCCTAAATGACTGCCTGAAAATTCCTTGCAATGCGGATTGTTCCAGGATTCCAGGGACAAGGCGCAAAAAAATCAGGTTCGCAGTGTATTTATTAAATATAAAAGCTTGAATTTATTACCGTCTTTCCTGCGTCGGGAAATTTTCAATGGCCAGAGGTAAATATGGAGAAAAAGATACTGGTCCTGGGAGCGGGCAATATTCTGTTTACGGATGAGGGGGTTGGAGTCCGGGTTGTTGAGAAAATGCAATCCGAATGTACTGTATCCCCGAACGTGACTCTGATGGACGGGGGAACGCTGGGGACGAAACTCCTGGATTATTTTATCCACTGCGATTTTCTCATAATCGTGGATGCGGTTCTCGGTCCCGGCAAACCGGGCAGTGTGTACCGCCTGACCGGAGAGGATCTGCGCCGGAGTCTAGCCTTCAAGAATTCCCTGCACCAGACCGACCTGGAGGATACCCTGCTCTACTGCGAGCTTATCGCCAAGCGCCCGGATACCGTGGTTATAGGAGTGGAGCCGGCGGATATGGAAACCGCCGGGATGGAATTGAGCCCCGCACTCAATTCGGCAATGCGAGAAATAGTGAACAAAACAATTAAAGAAATACAAGCCTGCGGCGGCGAATGCAATTTTAAGAAGGAAGCTGTTTTTTAGACAGTTAATATATGCATTATAAATAAAAGTGCTTATAGAAAAAGGCAATGTGATAACGGTTTTGTAATTATAAATTGTAATTTGACATTTATATCCTTTTGCAGTCCAAAATAAAAAAGTGTGATATGATAAATATTGTTTATGTTTTATTTTTTTCACGTTTATGCAATGTTAGAGGTGTTGTTTTTTTAATGCCTTAAGGAGGTTAAAATGCCTAAGATCGGTGTTTATGTATGCCACTGCGGGTCGAATATTGCTGGAGTGGTGGACGTAGAGGCTGTGCGGGCCTTTGCCGAGGAGCTGCCGGATGTGGCGGTTTCGCGCAAGACCCTTTTTATGTGCTCCGATGCCGGACAGGAGATGATCAAGCAGGATATCCGGGACGGGATCGTGGACCGGGTGGTTGTGGCCGCCTGTACTCCCCGGACGCACGAGCCTATTTTCCGCAAGGCCCTGGAGTCGGCCGGTTTGAACAAGTATCTGTTCGAGATGGCCAATATCCGGGATCAGGACAGCTGGGTGCACGCAAACGACAAGGAAGGGGCCACGGAAAAGGCCAAGAAGCTGCTTGCCTCGGCGGTGGGCAAATCCCGGGGGCTGGAGCCGCTGGAGGACAAATTCGTGGAGGTTACTCCCAACGCCCTGGTCATCGGGGGAGGAGTGGCCGGGATATTTTCCGCCCTGGAGTTGGCCGATATGGGCTACAAGACCTATGTGGTGGAGAAAGAGCCGTCAATAGGCGGGGTCATGGCCCAGCTGGACAAGACCTTCCCCACCAACGACTGTTCCGCCTGTATTCTGACCCCGGTCATGGTCGAGGCCGGGACCCATCCGAACATAGAGCTCATGACCTATTCCGAGGTCCAGGAAGTGGACGGATTCATCGGCAACTTCAAGGTCAAGGTGCGCAAGAAACAAACCTATGTGGACTGGAATAAGTGCACCGGCTGCGGAGCCTGCGCCGAGGCCTGCCCGGCCAAAGTCCCGGATGAATTCAATGCCGGGCTGAATAATCGGGGCGCCGCGTATATTCATTTTCCCCAGGCCGTGCCCAAGAAGGCGGTCGTGGACATGGAGCACTGTATAAACTGTGCCGGGCGGGAGATAGGGCAGGAGCCCAAGATAAGCAAGAAGACGGGCAAGCCCCGCTATGCGCCGTGCGAAAAGGCCTGTCCCGCCGAGGCCATAAACCGCAGTCTGGAATATGATCCGAAAGGCGAGATCGTGGAACTGGACGTGGGCACGATTATCGTGGCCACCGGCTATCAGGTCATGGGCAAGGAGAATTTCAAGGAAATGGCCCCGGACAGCCCGAACGTGATAACCGCGCTGCAGCTGGAGAGGCTTATTTCCGCCACCGGCCCCACGGACGGAAAATTTCTGCGCCCCTCGGACAATGAAAAGCCGAAGACCGTAACCTTTGTCTCCTGCATGGGCTCCAGGGACGTGAATTTCCATACCTATTGTTCCCGTATCTGCTGCATGTACATGATAAAGCAGGCCCGGCTTTTAAAGGAAAAATATCCGGATCTGAACATAAACATGCATTTCATTGATGTGCGCTGCGCGGGCAAGGATTATGACGAATACTATGTGGGCGCGCGCAAAATGGGCATTAATATATTCAAGGGCAAGGTCGGCGGGCTGGAAACCCTTCCCCAGGATCGCCTGCGGGTCATGGCCTACGACATGGAGAGCTGCACCCCGATCGAATATGACTCCGATATGGTCGTTTTGGCCACGGCGGTGGAGCTCCCGGAAACGGCCAAGAAGCTGGGCCAGACCGTGGGGGTTCAGTTCTGCGGGGCCAATTTCTTCAAGGAGATGCACCCCAAGCTCGGTCCGGTGGAGACCTCCACCGGGGGCGTGTTCCTGGCCGGATGCTGTCAGGGACCCAAGGACATCCCGGACTCGGTTGCCCAGGGCAAGGGAGCCGCTGCCTCGGCTGCCGTGCCTCTGGCCCAGGGTCGGGTAACCATTGAGCCTTTGATTTCCGAGGTGGATCAGGACAAGTGCAGCGGGTGCGGGATTTGCGTGCCGCTGTGTCCGTATAGCGCCATCAAGCTGAGAGAAAAGGAGGAAAAGCTGCGCGCGGCCATAGATATCGCCCAGTGCAAGGGCTGCGGGGTGTGCACCTCGGCCTGTCCCTCCGGGGCCATAACCCTGCACGGGTATACCGAGGATTCCATATTCAACCAGATCGAGGCCCTGACCTCTTAAGGAGACGCATATGGGATTGGAAATAGATGGCAAGAAAATAGATGAGGCCGTGAAGACAGTAGTCGATTACGGCGGAGAAGGTATCTTGAACTGCGTGCAGTGCGGGGCGTGCTCCGCGGTCTGCCCCGGGGTGCGGGCCGGAATGCCGG
>CAZTKE010000005.1:28961-33530 GCA_964614055.1 uncultured Desulfovibrionales bacterium
TCCATGCGCAAGGTGCTTGCCGCTCTGGATGTGGATACGGTGGATTTAAAGGGAGCGACATGCTGTCCGGGATGGGGAACCGCTCCGTCCTTTGACCTGGATACCTGGCTGACGGTTTCCGCCCGGAATATCGCCCTGGCCGAGGAGCAGGGGGCGCATATCACGACCGGGTGTAACAGCTGCTACGGTGTCTTGAGCGAAGCCCATCACATGATCGAGCACAAGGACAGGATGGGCGCGGTCAATGAGAACTTGTCCAAGATCGGCAGGAAATACAAAGGCGAGGCCAAGGTATATCATATCGCCCATATCCTGCACGACATAGTCGGCCCGGAAAAGATCCGGGAAAAATTGAAATATGATCTGAATGGCCTGAAGATCGCCATTCAGCCCGGATGTCACGTCCTGTGGCCCACGGATGTAATGGAGGTAAAAGAGGATAATCCCTTTTATCCGGTGCAGCTGAAGGCCTTGTGTGAAACCCTGGGTGCCGAGGTCCCGCACTACAGCCGCCTGGAGGACTGCTGCGGCATGGGCTCGCTTCGGAGCACGGACGCGGAAAAGTCCTTCACCCTGGTCAAGAACAAGTACGAGTCCATGCACGAGGAGATTAAGCCGGACATGATAGTGACCACCTGTTCTTCCTGCTATCTGCAGATGGACGAGGCCCAGCAGATATTTAAGGAACGCGGGGAGATGGATTACGAGATCCCGGTTTTTTACTACACGCAGCTTTTGGCCCTGTGCATGGGCGAGGACCCCTCCAGCGTGGCCGCGATAAGCAAAACACCGCGTGAGAGTATAATCGCCGAGATACAGAAATCTTCGCGTAAAACAAGTCAGGAGGTGGTATAATGAGTTACACACCGAATATAGTCGGTTTTGCCTGCCAGTGGTGCACTTATGCCGGGGCCGACCTGGCCGGGAATCTGCGGGCCCAATACCCCTCCACGGTCAAGCTCATCCGCGTTCCCTGTTCCGGGCGCGTGGAGCCCGAGTACGTTATCGAGGCCCTTTCCCGCGGAGCGGACGGGGTGTTTATAGGGGGCTGCCATTTCGGGGACTGCCACTACAAGGAAGGCAATTACAAGACGGACAGGCGGATGCGTCTGCTTTCAAAACTGCTTTCGGACATGGGCATAGAGCCGAAGCGCTTCCGCTGGGACTGGATCTCCGGGGCGGAAGGCAGGAGATTCGCCGAGGTCATGGAGGAGTTTACCGAGCAGTTAAAGGCACTGGGCCCGAATCCTTTACGGGGAGAATAAAAATGGCGCAAAGGAAATTATTCGGTTCTCTATTCAAGCCAAGGAGAAAAAAGGAAATGCCTGATAAAATAAAATTCGGTTTTTTGCTCACTGGCGGCTGCGCCGGATGCGAAATGGCCCTGGTGGACATGGCCGACAAGCTGGTGGACGCCCTGGAGCATCTGGAAGTCGCTTTCTGGGCTCCAACAGTGGCCGACGTGAAATACAAGGATCTGGAGGACATGGAAGACAATGCCCTGGATCTGGCCTTTGTGGACGGCATGATCCGCTTGAGCGAACATGAGCATATGGCCCGGGTGCTGCGGGCCAAATCCAAGGTCCTGGTGGCCTTCGGGGCCTGCGCTTCTTTGGGAGGCATTCCGGGCATGGCCAATGTGCACGATAAAAAGGAGCTCTTCGAGCAGGCGTACAAGAATACGTTCAGCACGGACAACCCGGACGAGGTCTATCCGCAGGGCAAATACGTCCTGGACGGAAAATACGAACTGACCCTGCCCGAGTTTCAGGACAAGGTCAGGTGCCTGCAGGATATTGTGGATGTGGATTATTACGTGGGCGGATGTCCTCCGCACCACGATTTCGTGGCTCAGGCGGTGCAGATGATCGTGGCCGGGGATTTGCCCCCGAAAGGTTCCTGGCTGACGAGCGGGAAAGCGGTCTGCGACGTCTGCGACCGCAATCCGGCCAATGAGGGCCTGGATCGCGAACTCGGAGTTGGGGCCAAGAGAACCGTAGACGGCAAGCCCGAGGAAACCGGGTGTCTTCTGCAGCACGGCTATTTGTGTTTCGGTCCCGTAACCCAGGGCGACTGTGGAGCATCCTGCCCCAAGGTGAACATGCCCTGCCGGGGTTGCGGCGGTCCAATTCCGGGTATTCGGGACTACGGCGGACGCCTTGTCAGTGCTCTGGGATCGGTCATGGGTGACGACGGGGTGGAACAGATGCTGGACAAATATCCGGACCTGACCAAATTGGTATACAGGTATTCCCTCCCGGCCAGTTTGATGAACAAGCAGGATAGAAAATAACAGGAGATCCGCAGTGAAAAAGATAGAGATAAATCCCATAACCAGACTTGAGGGGCATGGAAAAATCGCCATTTTCCTCGACGAGGCGGGGAATGTGGACGATGCCTTTTTCCAGGTGGTGGAATTCAGGGGATACGAGAAGTTCCTGCAGGGGATGCCCATAGAGGAGGTCCCGCGCACCGTGTCCACTATTTGCGGGGTTTGCCGCGGGGTGCATTTTACCGCTTCCATGAAGGCCTCGGACGAAGTCTTCGGAGTTGCACCCACGGAAACCGGCCGCAAATTGCGGGAGATGTTTTTCAACGCCCATTATATCGAGGACCATGCCGTGGTCCTCTACGCCCTGGGCTTCCCGGATTATGTGGTCGGCCCGGATGCCTCTCCGGCGGAGCGCAACGTGGTCGGACTGATAAACAAGGTCGGGGCCGAGCTGGGCAAGGATATCCTCAAGAAAAGGGCTCTTGCGGTGAAGATATTCGAGATGCTGGGCGGCAAGCCCAACCATCCGGTGGCCGCCCTGCCCGGGGGATGGTCCAAGAGGCTCGGCGAGGAGGAACGCAAGCAGATCGCAAAGTGGGCGGACGAGCTCGTGGAGCTGGGCAAGACCACGCTCAAGATATTCGATGACATAGTCCTTAAAAACGACGCGTACATGGAACTCGTCACCGGGGATATGTACAAGGTCCCGGTGGGATACATGGGCAGCGTGGATGAAAAGGGCCGGGTGGCTTATTATGACGGCCTGCAAAAGGTCATCGACAGCCAGGGCAAGGAGGTGGGCACTTTCTCCGGCAAGGAATATCTGGATTTCATAAAGGAAAAGGTGCAGCCGTGGTCCTATCTAAAATTCCCGTATCAGAAGAAGATGGGCTGGAAGGGCCTGGTGGACGGTCCGGGAACCAGCCTCTACTGTGTGGGCCCGCTGGCCCGGATGAACGTGGCCCAGGGCATGGACACCCCTCTGGCCCAGGAGGCCTTTGAGCAGTTTCATGCCACTTTTAAGGAAAATCCGGTGCATTATATCCAGGCCTATCACTGGGCCCGGGCCATCGAGCTCTTGAGCGCGGCGGAAAAACTGAAGGAACTGGCCAACGATCCGGAGATAACCAGCCCGGATACACTGGCCGAGCATGGCGAGGTGACCGGCGAAGGAGTGGGCATAATAGAGGCCCCGCGCGGAACGCTCATCCACCATTACAAGACAGATGATAAGGCCGTGGTCACCGACGCCAATCTTATCGTGGCCACCACGCATAACAACGGTCCGATCAACATGGCGGTGAAAAAGGCGGCCAGGCATTTCATCCACGACGGAAATGTGGATGAAGGCATCCTGAACCACGTGGAAATGGCTTTCCGGCCCTACGACCTTTGCCTTGCCTGCGCCACACACACCGTAACCGGCGGCGGAACCCCGCTCAAGGTGGATATATATAATCCGGACGGAAGTCTGCGCAAGCACTTGAGCAACTTTTAACGGGTTGCCGCATATTGATTTGTTGCCGGAATGCGGGCTATGTATTACCCGTGTTCCGGCTTTTTTCAGGTCGTCCTAAGTCTCCCAAGGGCTGCGTTGTTTAAATAAGTTCAAACTCTTGACCTCTGATAAGTGCGCTGCAAATTTGGATTTTTTTGCGCTTGGCCCTTTTAGATCTTTACCCAAATTTAAATTTGGGTGCGGGATGACCGCGCGAGATTTTCGAATAATTTGGCTCGGCTCCCAAAATATGGGCTATTCACCATTCGTCATTACCCGCTTCAGGCGGGTAATCCAGTGTCTTCGTTTAACAAATTTTTGAGACAAACCGAAAACAGTTTAGGATGATTTGAATGCGGAAAATACTGGTTATGGGCATAGGCAATCCGATTTTGACCGATGATCGGGCCGGAATCGAGGCGGTGGAGGAAATCAAAAGGCGGGATATCCCCGTGCATACCGAAATCCTGCACACGGTGGGCTTCGAGGTCATGGACAAGGTCCTGGGATACGACCGGGTTTACGTGGTTGACGCCAGCAAGCTGGGATACGACCCGGGTACGATTACCAGCGTCATGGTCGAGGAAATTAAGAGCACTCCGGTCCTGGCCGGAACGCATGCGGTTACCCTGGAAACCACGCTCATGGCCGGGTACAAGCTTTTTCCGGAGGAAATGCCCGAATTTTTGCAGATAAATCTAATCGAAGCGGATATAGTGAACGAGTTCTCCGAAAAATGTACCCCGTCCATCCAGAAATCCGTCCTGGAGGTAGTCGATAGGATCGAAAGGGAAGTCGC
>CAZTKE010000006.1:0-27127 GCA_964614055.1 uncultured Desulfovibrionales bacterium
TTTTAATCCGTTCGATTAAAGCCCCGGCCCTAACAGCCGGGGCTTTTTTCTTTCCTGATAATCCGCCCCGGCCGGGATATTTTGCCCATTGAGTTCCGGACGGCCGCTTTTTCATTTGTTCAGGGGCTATAATCCCCGACACTCCTCATAAATATATCGAATTTTAAAAAGCCCGGTAAGGGCAAAACGTAGACTCTTAAGTCCTGCCGTTTTCAAAGGAGAAGCAGCGCTTTCAAAACAACAAAACCCAAGGGAAAATAAGCCATGTATAAACCACTTTTGCACAAGAACCCGGCACGGCAGAAATACAGCATACCGAACAAGAAAAATCCGGAGCTTTTCCGGGATCTTTATCCGTACAAAAAAATCAGCCGTACGGTGTTTGACGATTCCTTTATCCTGCCCCGTCCCCCGGAAGAGATATTCGTTACCGACACTACCTTCAGGGACGGGCAGCAGGCCCGGCCCCCGTATACCGTAAAACAGATCACATCCATTTTCGACTACATGCACTGGTTGGCCGGATTTTCCGGACTCCTTAGGCAGTGCGAATTCTTTCTCTACTCCCAAAAGGACCGCAAGGCTGTGGAGGCGTGTCTGGAAAGAGGATACAGATATCCGGAGGTCACCGGTTGGATCCGGTCCAATGCCAAGGACCTGGATCTGGTACGCAAGGCGGGCTTGAAGGAAACCGGAATACTGACCTCGGTTTCCGACTATCATCTGTATCTGAAGCTGGGCAAGGACCGCAGGACCGCGGCCAGGGATTACCTGAACATCGTGGAAAAATCCCTGGAACTGGGAATAGTCCCCCGCTGCCATTTTGAGGATATAACCAGGGCGGACATCTACGGATTCTGCATCCCCCTGGCCCAGGAATTGATGCGCCTTGCCGAGCAGAGCGGCCTGCCGGTCAAGATCCGTCTTTGCGACACCATGGGCTACGGAGTACCCTTTCCCGGAGCCGCCCTGCCCCGTAGCGTGGGCAAGATTGTCCGCACATTCACGGATGAGGGAGGAGTGCCCGGAGAATGGCTGGAGTGGCACGGACACAACGATTTCCACAAGGCGCATATAAACGCGGTCACTGCCTGGCTTTACGGGTGCGCCGCAGCCAACGGCACGCTTTTCGGTTTCGGGGAAAGGACCGGAAACGCCCCGGTGGAGGCGCTGATCATCGAATACATCTCCCTGACCGGGAACGACGATCACGCCGACACCCGGCTGATAACCGCCCTGGCGGAGTACTTTGAAAAGGAACTCGACCAGCCGGTGTCCCCCAACTACCCCTTTGCCGGCAGGGACTTCAATGCCACCAGCGCCGGCATCCACGTGGACGGCCTGATGAAAAACGAAGAAATATACAATATCTTTGACACCAATCTTATCCTGGACAAGCCCGTCCCGATAATTATCAACGACAAGTCCGGAAAAGCCGGAATCGCCTACTGGATAAATCACAATCTGGAACTTGAAGGCCAGGATCAGGTGGACAAGAGGCACCCGGCCGTGGACAAGATAGCCAAGCGCATTCAGCAGGAATATGAAAACGGAAGGACAACCAATATATCGCACAAGGAAATGGAAAGATTCGTGCGCCGCTTCATGCCGGAAATGTTCCTCTCCGAATTCGACCACTTAAAGGTTGTCGCCCATGATGTAGGCGCGCAGATCATGGAGGACCTGGCCAAATACGATATCTTCCACACCGAGGACAAGGAGGGCATAAACCGGGTAATGGGCGAATTCCTGGACAGATACCCGTTTATCCAATACTTGTATCTGACTGATTCCAAGGGAAAGCTTTTGGCCTGGAATGTCAGCGATATCCAGTACCTGAACAAGTACAGGGACATCCCTTACGGCCAGGATTTTTCCGACCGGGAATGGTATATTCGGCCGGTAAAAACCGGGAAACTGCACATAACAGATTTTTATAAATCCTTTTTCACCGGCAAGCTGTGCCTGACTGTTTCCGTGCCCATTTTCGACAGCCAGGACGCAATGACCGGAGTTCTGGGCGCGGACATCCAGTTCGAGGATCTGGTCAAAATCCAGGAAGACCTTAAGGATGAACAAAAACAGGCCATGTACTAGCCCAGCTTTATCCGTGCGGCTTTCCCGGGACTTGTCCACCCGGTTTAAACAATGTCCTCCATCAAGATGGCGACCGGATTGACCACTGACCCGGAAGCGGATAAAGTTTCCTGAGTCGAACAGGCTTTAAGAATCGGGCGGTTTCCGAATTTGCTGCAGGACACAAAGCCCTGCCTAGCGGCTGGAAAAAGCCCGGAAGTTAACCTTAAAAATGAGGAGAGCCTATGTCTAAAAGATACTTGTTTCCCCTGGCAATGATCATGCTCTTTATGTTTTTAGCCGGCTGTACCGCTTCCAAGGAAGACGGAGTCAAGACCCCGGAACCGGATACCCCGCCCCGGTCCGCGGAGGAAGCGGCCAATATCTATTTTGATTTTGACGACATCCCGGTGCCAAAGGAGATGGAAATAGATCCGGATGATTCCATACTTTTCCAGAGTCCGAACCTGAAGGCCGGAGCGGTGGTCTTTAACGGCCGGGTGGAAGCCATTTCCCTGTTTGATTTCTTTTTAAACAACATGCCCAAGGAAAACTGGCATTTGCGCAGCTATTTCAAGTACGGCCGGTACATCATGGTCTTTGAAAAGCCGAACAAGGACTGCATAATCCGTATAATCGACGGTTCCTACAAAACAGAACTCCAGATATGGGTCACTCCCAGGTTCCCGGGCGAAGCTGATCAGCTGCAGGGACCGGAGGCAGTCCCGGAAGAAGATCTCATGCAGTGATGATAACGCCTTACCACCTCTTTAACCTCTATCTGGGCAAAAGGGTCCATGTGGGTGTCTGCGGCAGTATTGCCGCCTACAGGATGCCGGATGTGCTCCGAAGCCTGAACAAAGTGGGCGCGGAAACCGGGGTCACCCTTACCCGGGCCGGGTCCAGGTTTATTCCCGCCCTGAATTTCCGCGCCCTTGGGGCTGACCCGGTGTATGTCTCCGGGGAAATAGATGACGAGGAAACCTTTGCCCACCTGGCTCCGGGAAAGATTGCCCACAGCATGCTCATAGCCCCGGCCACCGCCAACACTCTGGCCCGGATCGCCGGAGGGTTCGCGGATGACCTTTTAAGCTGCCAGGTACTGGCATTTTCCGGACCGATCGCACTCGCCCCGGCCATGAACCCGACCATGTGGAATGCGCCCGCGGTGCAGGAAAACTGGGAAAAGCTCAAAAAACGCGGCTTTGTGTGCATTGAGCCGGACAGCGGGGGGACCGCCTGCGGAGATACCGGGCAGGGGCGCCTGGCCGAGGATTATTTGATTTTTCTTGAGGTCCTAAAGACTTTGACCGAACAGGACATGTCCGGACAAAAGGTTTTGATAACCTGCGGCCCCACCCGGGAAAGTTTTGATCCGGTGCGCTTCTGGAGCAATCCATCATCCGGGAAAATGGGGCTTGCCCTGGCTTTGGCCGCCTGGCTTCGGGGCGCCCAGGTGCACGTGATTCACGGTCCGATTGCCGAAACATGGCTCCCTCCGGATATAAAGCGCGTGCCCGTTCAAAGCGCCTCGGAAATGCACCAGGCTGTAACCGATAAATGGCAGGAAACCGATATCGGCTGCTTTGCTGCCGCGGTTGCGGACTTTACCCCTGATTCGCCCAGTCAGTATAAAACAAAGAAAAGCGATCACTCCGCACTTTCAGTCCATTTTTCCCGCACCCCGGACATCCTGGCCCGGGCCGGCAAAGACAAAAAAGACGGCCAGAAACTGATCGGCTTTGCCGCGGAGACTGAGAACCTGGAAACCGCCTGCGCCCAAAAGCTTAGGCAAAAAAACCTGGACATGATCGTGGGCAATCTGGTCAGCGGACCTGGCAATGCGTTTGCCTCGGACCAAAATACGGTACTTGTCCAGGACCGTGAGGGGAGAAAGGAAACCTGGCCTCCCCTGGACAAAACCGAGGTTGCCTGGAGGATATGGGACTGGCTAAGGGATATTGAATGAATGAACACGCCCGTCAGCTTCAGAATCTCGGCATAAGCCATATTTTCCTTCCCGGGGAGGATATGTTCGCTGCGCGCGCCGAGGAAGTCCGGGAAAAATCTTCGGCTGGGAAATCAAAACCCCAAAAACCTCCGCCCCGGACCCCCCCGGCGGGAGGAAAAGAAGTCCCCCGAGAACTTTCGCCCGATTTGAGCAATCTGCTTCGGCCCGCCCCCATCCTGTGGACCTATTTCGAACTCCAGTACGACATCCTTGGTCCGGGTGATCCCGCCCGCCAGGAACTGATCCGCAACATCCTGAGCGGACTGGGCAAAGTGGAGCGTTGGCCCAAGGGATCAAGCGCCTTCTGGCCCGCACACGACTTAAAAGACGGCAAACTCGTCCCTGACCCGGAGCTCTTCTGGTTCGGGGTCAGACGAATAAATCCGCTGTATATATTCTGTCTGGGAACAGGAGTCCTCAAGGCCTTGTGCCCGCATCAAGAATTCTCCCTTAAGCCTTTTTGCTACGGCAATTCCCGCTTCCAGCCACTACCTGGACCTAAGGACATGCTCGCAGGCCCGGAAGAAGAGCGGCAGGAGAATAAAAATCAGGCCTGGAAAATTTTCAAAAAATACACCAAATACGTGCGATGAAAAAAATAACTTTTGTATTCATTCCGGTTCTTTTCTTTTGCCTGTTTGCAGGAACCGGAGCAGCACAAAAAATAACCGCAGTGGATATCAGCGGGGCAATCACACCGGTTCAGGCGGAGATACTTCAAAAAAGCATTGAACAGGCCGAAAATGAAAAGGCCTCTTTTCTTCTTGTCCGCCTGGACACTCCCGGGGGCACTCTTTCCAGTGCCCGGAAAATGGTCAAAGAGATTATTAACTCTGCAGTGCCGGTAGGCGTGTGGGTGGGTCCTTCCGGAGCCAGGGCAGCTTCTGCCGGGGTATTTCTGGTCGCTGCTTCGGATGTGGCGGCAATGGCTCCGAAAACCACCATAGGTTCCGCTTCCCCGGTCCAGGCCTCGGGCAAGGACACCGGGGAGACCATGCGCAAAAAAATAACCAGCGAACTCTCCAGCCTGCTTCGCTCATTGGGCAAGGACAAAAAACGCAATACCCAGTGGTACGAAAAAAGTGTCTCCCAAAGCGCAAACCTGAACGCGCAAGAAGCGGTTTTAAAAAACGTGGTCGAATACCTGGCGGTCAGCGAAGCGGATTTTTTGGAACAACTGGGAAGCGCCGGTTTTCTGGGGAGCAACGGCAAGAAACAGTTTTCCCCCGGGGGCTTGGAAATATCCAGATTCAAGCCCAGCTTCAAGCAAAGCATCCTTTCCTGGCTGGTTTCCCCGCAGATCGCCTATTTGCTTTTTCTGGCCGGGATACTGGGGTTTTTCTTTGAGTTTTCCACTCCCGGCGCCATCTTTCCCGGTGTATTCGGGGCGATCTGCCTTATCCTGGCCCTTTACGCCTTTTCCGTGCTGCCCACCTCCGCGGCCGGGATCCTTCTTATTCTGGCCGGATTCGTATTTTTCCTCTTGGAACTCAAAATCACCAGCTTCGGCCTGCTCGGCCTGGCTGCCAGTGCAAGCATATTCCTGGGCTCTATTATGCTCTTTGATCCCGGAGTAACCGGACTCAAAATTCCAATGCAGACTATAATCCCCGCGGTTTTAACCATTGTAATCTTTTTCCTGGCCATTGTTTATCTGGTGGGCAAGACCCAGATCTCCGGCTGGAAACAGGAAAAGCAGATCATCGGCATGACCGGACGGATCATAAACTGGGAAAACGATCAGGGGAAGATAAAGCTGCGCGGGGAAATATGGAATTGTCGGGGAGCTGAACCGGGAATGGAATTTTCTCCCGGAGACACGGCCCGGGTGGAGAACTCCTCCGGACTCATGCTCTATGTAAAGCAGGAAGAAGAGCATTCCGGCCCGGA
This sequence comes from uncultured Desulfovibrionales bacterium, assembly GCA_964614055.1. Classification (GTDB taxonomy): domain Bacteria; phylum Desulfobacterota; class Desulfovibrionia; order Desulfovibrionales; family Desulfonatronovibrionaceae; genus CAYNNQ01. The sequence goes on from CAZTKE010000006.1 coordinate 5,978, forward strand.
GCAGAAATAAATAACCGGTCCCTGGAACTTATCCCAAGGACCGGTGTTTAATTCAGTGGACTAAAAAACAACTATTCCGGGAAATACCCATCCACATCCCGGCCGAGTTCTTCTCTCCAGGACTTTCTCTTTTCCAGGATAACCAGAACCACTATAAGTATCGCGGCCGCTATCAGGGCCAGGACCCAGAAGGGGACCCCCATGGTTTGGGCCAGGGTTAACTTGCCCATGCTCGTATTCAGGGAATCAAAAAAGGGCTGCATATAGCCGTAGGCCATTGCCCCGAATATCCCGCCGATAAGCACAAGCCAGGCGTCTTTGTACCCCGCTCCTATCTGAGCCATAACCGTCCCGGGACAAGCCCCGGCAAGGGCCATACCCGCACCAAAGAGCAAACCACCAAAAATCACCGCCGGAAAGACAGCGGCCTTGGGACCGAGCTGGACAACTCCGGCCCCGTTCAGAATAGCCAAAACAACAAGCGAAGTGGCCGCAGCACTTAAAAAAACCTTGGCCAGAATAAAATTGCGCAATTGAAACTGCCCGACCATCATCCCCGGCTCGAACGCCCGGCCCCTTTCCAGGGCAAAGCCGAAGACAAGGCCCATAAGCAAACCGGTTATGATATATGTAACCGCCATTTCAGCCTCCTAAAGCCTGCGATACAGATTGGCAACGACTAATCCGCCGATGAACATACTCACAACCACTATGAGGGAGCCCACGGCAAGCTGCCCTATACCGGAAAGTCCGTGCCCGCTGGTGCAGCCTCCGGCCCACCTGGCTCCAAAGAGCATGAAAAAACCACCCAGGAAAGCCATTGCCCCCCGACGTCGAAACTCGGTTATATTCAAAGCCTTTTCCCAGATCGGGGAAAAGCTCTTTCTGCGGCTTTTAGCCATGCGCATGGATATAAACGCTCCAATAGCGATAAACAGGACCATGGTTCCCTGCCACAAATACTTCATACTGGTCATGTATTTGTGGAAATAGGCGTTGTCCAGGATATTACTGTCCACCAGCCCGGAAAAATATCCGGCCACGGAGACATAACACGAGGAAGCACCCAGGGCGCTGTGGATTATCAAAAAGGCCGGGATCTGCAAAAGCCCGATTATGATCCCGGCGACATACGGGGACCAAGCTTTTTCTTGCCACACACTCATTTCGACCTCCTTTTGAACCCGTTTATAAAACCGGTTGTTTACTCTTCGTGGCGAAGGATCAGCACCGGGCAATTGGAAGTACGCAAAACCCGTTCGGCAACCGAGCCAATGACCATATGCTCGAATCCCTTGCGGCCGTGCGAGGGCATGACTATCAATTCCGCACCAATCCCCTTGGCGTATTTGACTATTTTGGATCCGGGCTCGCCAAGAAGGGTTTCCACATGCACCTTTTCATAGGCCGGGCCGGAAAACGTCTCCCTGAGGGCGGTCTTACTCTCCTCCACCCTCTTGTTGTCATCCATGTTCCCCCACAGTACGGCCGGGTCATTGGGGTTGAGTTCCCTGGCCACGTGCAGGACATAAACTCCGGAAGGATCGGAGGCAAACTCAAGAGCCACATCCACGGCCTTCAAAGATACCTCGGAAAAATCCACCGGAACCAGAACCTTGTTTTTGGGATACCACGACATAAGTCCTCCTTATTTTTTTAGACAAAACAACAGGATATATTAACTATTCTACTCAGTAAACGATAACACCACAAACTTGTCAAGGAATATGCACAAAAAAATGAACAAACCCGTGTTTGGCGGGCAGAATCCGGATTTACGCAAACCAGGGGCTATTTTTAATTAAGGGTTATGCCCCCTGACTAATCTATGGATTGTTTACCGGCGGACAAAAATGAGGGATTCGGGATAAGGTGAATGACAGGCAGGCTCTTCTGATTTTCAAGGTGTTATGCGGGCCGAATACGCTTCAGCCGAAAATCTACAAATCAAATACGCTGCAGGTGTCAGCGAGCTCCCCTTGAGCCTCCAGGGCCAGGGGTTCAAGGTCGTCCAGGGCCAGCCCGCTAAGTTCCCAGGCATGTTTGTTTAATATGGGAACAATAAGCGAGCCTTTCTCCACAAACTGCATTCCTATGGCCAAAAAATCGGCCAGATGGATCACTGCAGCCGCCCGGCTCTTAAAGGACTGGGCGCTGTGATGCATATACAAAAGCTCTTCCAGATACTTGGGCAGTCGCCAGGCCCGGACCAGCATGGCCCCAACTGCGGAGTGCTCAAAGCCGATAACATCCCGCTCCGCCTCCACCAGGGGCAATAGATTATAATAAGAATAGCGGATGGCTTCCGTGGAAGCCACCGGGAGTTTCTTGAACATAATCAGCCGGCCCATGTCGTGAAGCATGCCGGCGACAAAAAATTTTTCCAGCTCCCGGGATCCGAGCCGCTTGGCAATCTTCTTGGCCAAAATGCCAACGGCCAGGGAATGCATCCAAAAGGAACGCATATCCACCAGATCCTCGGGAATGTCCTTGAAGGCATTGATCGCACTTATGCCCAGAGCAAGCGAGGAAAGCTCCTGGGCGCCAATCAGGGTAACCGCCCTGGAAATGGATCCGATCCTTTCCCTGAGACCGTAAAAAGGACTGTTCACCAGGCGGAGTAATTTGGCCGAAAGACTGGTATCCTTGCTCACCACCTCGGCGATCTTGTCCGCGCTGGCGTTTTTCTGATCAATTGCCTCCCGTATCCGGAAATAGATATCCGGAAAAGAAACCAGCTCCACCTCGTGGCGAACCAGATCGGTCGGAGTTCCCTCGCCCTTGATGAAAATATCGGATAAATTACCCTCATTAACCGGAACAAACGGATCCTTTTTCTGTATTTTCCAGCCGCTCGCAGCCTTGTGGGCCAGATGGGCCAGGCCGATATCGTATACTTTTCTGATTAAGGGGTCGTTTATATCGTTGCAGGCAAAACAGGGATTTAAGTAGCCCTCCAATTCGGAGAGAGTCTGGGCGGAGATCTGATCATAGGAAAGTGCGCCAGGATCTATTTCCCCCTGAATATTCACCCGGGAAATCCCCCACCGCTGCAAAAAACGGATATGACGATCCTCAAGCTTCGTGCCCGAAGACAGTATCAATCTCCCTCCCGGGGTGGTCACGTCCTCGCCAACAATCATCCCCTGGGCGAGCTCTTTTGTATCCAGCATTCCCATAGCTACTTAACTCCAGCGGGCAGGGCAATACCCGCTTTGGTCAAAAGTTCCCTGTCGCGCCTGTCCCTCTCCTGCCAGACAAGATTCTGGATCTCGAACATGTCCGGGGCAATACCGGCCTCTTTACATCGGGATATAATCCGGGCCACAACCTCGTCCTTTTCGCCTGCAAAAAACCTCTGCAAAATATGTTCACCGGCCCTTTCCTGGACAGTCTCCGCCAAAAGCGGATTGTTGGAGACAACCTGCCGGGCGAGTTCAAACACCCTGTCCGGGACAGGCTCCCCCTGAATCCGGCTCCATACCAAACCCGGGGCGAGACCGTGCATGGCCCGGACAAGCTCTTTTTGCCCCGGCTCGGTGTAAAGGCCGCTCCGCACCAGTTCACCCGCCCCTTGCAGCAGATCCTCCCATTGCTTCCGGGCCAGATCCGCGGCCAGCCAGCAGGCGACAAGGCTTTTAAAGCGCGGGGGCAAATGGCTGAAGCGCATCTCTTTTGCGTCTCCTAGCAAGCCGCACTCATCAAGTCCACCCCCAGCGAACTCCGCTGTAATCCGTTCCCTTACCCCTGTACGCTTCCAGACAATCTCCGCCTCTTGCGAACACGCATCATTTCCGGGGTGCACACTGATTTCCGCGCCCGGGAACTCTTTCTGCCCGCCCGCGCTTTGGGCCACAAAGGCTGTAAGTGCCAGTTTACGGGAATCTATCAACCTGGGCTCAATCTCCGTGGTCCAGATGGTCCTTCCGTTGCCTGCTTCGCTCCTGTTGGACTCGGCATCCTCCATGAGCTGCAAAAATCCCTCGCGGATATCCGGGCCTCCGGTTTCCTCCAAAAGCTGTAGCCCCCGCCGGGCACTGGTCAAAGCATTCATGGGCTCCAGACGGTAAAGGTCGTCAAAAAACCAGGCGCAACTGGCAAATGCGGCCAAACAATGCCTTTGCATCTCCAGGAGGGACCAGGCCCGGGTATTTCCATTTTCCGTGCCGGAAACAAACCAGGAAGAAACAAATTCATCCCGGTCCTGCAGGCCGGATAACACCCGGCCGTATTCCAAAAACGCCTTTTGCGGATCAGAAATAACTTGCCTGGCTGCATGGGCAAAATGTTCATCCGCATAGTATTTGAGATAATTAAGTGCCCGGCGCAGGGGCTTTCTCCAGTGCTGCTTCCAGCCGGGATGCCCGCCGTCCGCGCAACCGCAATGTTCCTGCCATCTCTTCAGGCCGTGCGGGCAGCTCCAGGAAGAGTCTTCCCTTATTTTAACCTTGCGCTTGGGGGGAAACTCATCCAATAATTGTCCGGCGTTTTTAAGGGTCAGTCCTTCTCTGTTTTTTGCGGCCTGATCAATTACATAGGCCAAAGCCATTTCCCCGAACTTGAAATGATGGCCGTAGGACTCCCCGTCCGTGGCCACCAGGGCCATCCCTTCCCCGGATTCCAGCACCAGCTTCTGCCAGAAACCCTCTCCGTCTGCCAAGACACGGTCAAAGGCAACTGAATTGGCCAGGCCGGCATGGAAGAAAAACACGCTTATGCTTTTTCCCGAGGGCAAAAGGATCTTGTACGGCTGGCCTGCATCCAGACCGCTGCCGCTCACGCTTTCCCACTGATCCTGTTCCAGGGGGGAAACCGCTTCCGCCTGAGCCGGAGAAAGGATGGTGTATTTAATCCCTTCCGCGGCCAGATCCTCCAGGGTGGGGGTATCCACTGCTGTTTCAGCCAGCCACATCCCTTCCGGCCTGCGCCCGAATCGGGCCTTGAAATCGTATATACTCCAACGGATCTCCACTGCCCTTTCCCGCGGCGAGTCCAGGGGGAGGATGGTATGGTGATAGACCTGGGCCATGGCATTGCCGTAGCCGGTCCTTTCCCGGCTTATCCTGTCCGCATCCAGAATGCGGGCATACGTCCGGGGAAGGTGGTGCTCCATCCAGGACAAAAGGGTAGGGCCGAAATTAAAATTTATCCATTCATAACAATTTATGATCTCCCGGATGTATCCCTGTCCGTCCAGTACGCGGGCAAAAGCCAGGGGATAGTAACATTCCCGGGATATCCTCTCGTTCCAGTTCAAAAAGGGAGCGGCACTGGCTTCGGGCAGAACATCCTCCAGCCAGGGATCCTGGCGCGGAGGCTGATAAAAATGTCCGTGAATACAAACAGAGCCGTTCATGGCTCAACACCTCGATCTTTAAACATACCGGAAAATTAGCAAGCAGCCAAGGTAAAGAATTACTGACGCAGATTCAATCTAAACATATTTGAACCGCCGCTCAAGTACAAACTTGCCTAAAAGTGAATAGCAAGGCAGTATCACCTTGACCACGGCAGTTTGTACATGACTTTAACCAAGACAGAAAGGAGGCCTTCTTGGGCTTTTTGAGTGCCAGTATTGCCTACACCAGATACAGGATTATGGACGAAATCCCGGAATCACTTTACACGGAAGTAATGTACCGGCTGAAGCGCAAGGCCTTCCGGGAGATTGAAAACACCTCCCAGAAACGGGGTTTCGGCTGGGTCTGCTTCGATGAGATGCTGGACAATGAATGGAATACTTCCATGCCCCAGAAAGGGGAATTTCTGGCCTTTGCTCTCAGACTGGATACCAGACGCCTGCCCGCGGCTGTTTTGAATAAGCATTTTAAGCTGGCTGTCCGGGAAAAGAAAAAGGAGCTCGCGGAACAGGGCACAAAACACATGACCCAGAACCAAAAAAAGGAGCTCAAGGACCAACTCCGGGAAAAACTACTGGCCAGGACCATGCCTGTCCCGGCCGTGTTCGACGTGGTCTGGGATATCCGGGAAAACCTGGTTTACCTCGCTTCCAACCGGGACAAGGTGCGCGAACTCTTTACCGACCTGTTTCTGCAGACATTTGAGCTCAACCTGGAACCCCTGACACCGTATTTTCTGGCCAGGCAAATGCTGGGGGAAGAACAGGCCGCAAAACTGGATAACCTGGAGCCTTCCGAATTCGGGGTTTAGCCTATGGGCCTGGAGGGAAAAATAAAGGATATTTTCCTGAACAGGAAGGAAGACAAGGATCAGTCCGTGCCCAAGGATTTCGATCTGGTGGAGATGCCTCTGGAAGGGGTCATCGCTTACTGGCTTTCGCTCAAGAAAATACTCTCCGGAAAAAAAACAAAGGAAATCCTGCAAAAAGAACAGGAGCAGACCGCGGAGCCCTTTGTCCGTTATCTTCTGGGCATTCTGGATTCCGGACTGGACACCGAGGAAGTACTCAAATTCGGCCGAATCAAGAAACAGACCATTTTAAAGGATCTGCAGCGCAAGCTGGACCTTATGGCCATATCCCTTCTGGGCATGGCCACGAATGAAAACCCGCAAATGGTGCTTATCCGCATCATCTCCAAGTTCCCCATCTCCCCGATTTACGAAAAAAAGGTATTTGAAGCCGCCCAGAACATACTCAACAAGGCGGAACACAAAGAGGCGGACATGGATCGCTTCTTTAACGTGGACCACCGTCTCCGCCTGGAAAGACTGATAATCAATCTGATCGTATACAATATGCTGGAAAGGAGAAAAGGAAAGCAGGCCCTTTCCGAATACATGGATTACCTGCGCTCCTTTTATTACGCGGAGGGGCTGTCCCTTTTGATAGACGGATTCGACTACGACTTCATCAAGCACCGTCTGAACCTGCAGAAAAGCGAAATAATCGAACTCACCGCAACCAAGATGAATCTGTCCACCAATCTCTGCGCTGCCCTGCACAGAGGACGCAGCTACGCGGATATGCAGAAGATGGCCGCAGCCTATAGCCTATAAAAAAACAAGACATATTTCTTTGCCAATTTTTTGGCGAGAGTCTCCTTTTGCTGCCTGATACGTGAAGGTATTTTTGGGCAGGACAAAAACATCCTGCAACACGGAGAAGACAAACCGGAGAGGCCAAACATGGACTATAGCCTGCGTGCATACGCGCATGTAAGAAATCAGTTAAATATCCTTAAGCAGGACTCCTCCCGGGAAAAAACTCCCCAAAAAAAGTCCCCAAGTCCCCCGGCTTATACCGCCCCATTGCGGAGCAGTCTGCCGGATATTGATATTTCCGGGGCTGCGGATATCCTGATCAAAAACGCCCGAATTTTTTCTTTTGTGGATGCAGACAGCACTCCCGCCGCTATTTCCTTAAAATCCGGACGCATAGCATTGGTCGGTCCTGAGGCCGAGGCCATGCAGGGCAAGCAGACCAAGGTGATTGACGCCGCAGGGCAAAATGTCATTCCGGGATTTTGCGACTGCCATCTGCACCTGATGGCCGGCCTGGAACAGATTGAAGGTTGCGATACTGGAGATATTCAGGATTTTGCCGGCCTGGAAGCCAGGCTGAAAGAATTTATATCCGAACGGCCGCATGAACCAGCATACTATGCCTATGGGCTGCATTACACGGAGACCCCGATCATTCCTCCCAGACAGGCAAGACATATGCTGGACAAAATCGAGTCAGAGAAACCCATTTTTATCTATGCGCATGATTTGCATACCGGGTGGGCAAATACCAGGGCCCTGAAAATTGCCGACCTCATGCGCCGCATGCCTCCCTATCCCGAACTCCTCCGGGAATTGAAACTGGAGAACAATCTTATCCTGGACCAGGATCAGCTACCAAGCGGAGAACTCAGGGAGCCCCCGGTCTATTTTCTGGTGGACGAGGCCTTGCGCCGCCATTTGCCTCTAAGCGTGGAGCAGAAAAAAAAGCGGCTGGAAAAGACTTGCGCCAACCTTGCCGCCCTGGGTCTCACTTCCGTACACAATATGGGCTTGGATCTTCCGGAAGAGGATATAGAATGCCTGCTTTTGCTCCTGGAACTGGAAGAGGAGGATCGGCTCCCGCTCCGGGTGTATTCCTCCTGCTCAGTGGTTGCGGACGACAACATGCTTGAGGATGTACTGCGCTCCGCCAGGGTCCGGGACAACCTGGAGATGGCCAGAAGCGGGGACATTGATTCCTCCGTGCTGCGCGAACGACTATTAAAGGAAATGAAACAAGCCCTTGATTCCAGAAAGGCGGAAAAAACCATCCCCCCCTCGAAAGGCACATTGCGCGATCGCTTTACACAACTATTCACCAATGTCATCACCCCGGAACATGTGGAACAGCATGCCCGGCGCTCACGGGAAATAAAGGGCCGCGCTCCGGGAAGACAACTGCAGCCGCTGGGCAAGGTGCAATGCAAGGCGGTAAAACTTTTTATGGATGGAGTGGTGGAAAAGGACACCGCCTTTCGTCTGGATCAGCATCCTGTTCAGGGCATCCCCGCATTCAACAACGATGACCTGGACCGGGTGGTTTGTCTCGCCGACCATCTCGGACTGCAGGTGGCCGCCCATTGCATCGGGAACGGCTCGGTCAACGCAATGCTCAATTCCGTGGAAGAGGCGCGCCGGGAAAATGCACAAACAGACCGAAAACGCGGGGAAAAAGTCCGGCACCGCATCGAACACATTGAACTCTGCAATTCATTTGACATCCCCCGTTTTTCCCGGTTGGAGGTTATCGCCTCCATGCAGGCCCTGCATGAACGGGAACCGACCACTCTCTGGCATGAAAAGGTGCCGGAAATAGAATGGCCCACCGCCTTTGCCTGGAAAAGCCTTATTGACTCCGGCGCGACCCTGGTATTCGGCAGCGACTGGCCGATTGTATCCTGCAACTGCCTGAAAGGCATGGAGCGGGCAACGGGGCGCAAGCCCTGGAAGCCGGGAATGCCTGACCAGCATCTGGATATAAACCAGGCCCTGGCCGCCTTTACCTCCTCCGCGGCCCGGGCGGAATACGCCGAAGATATAAAAGGGGAAATACGTCCGGGAATGCTGGCCGACCTTGCCGTGCTCTCCGGGGACCTGCGCGGTATCGACGCCGGTTTTGAAGGGATTCGCATCTTGCACACCATAAACGGCGGCGAAGTCGTGTATTCAAGTGGGGAGGAATAGCTTGGCTCTCCGACGCAGCTGGTGGACTTTTATATTCCCCTTTTAGTATCGCGGGCAGAGCTCGCTTCAGGAGAACAAAGCAAAAGATCCCCCGCCCTCCGCAGAAAAGCCGGTTTCATCCCCCCTCTTCCGTAACTTGCCCTGCGTCTCCTAGACAGGCCTTTCGTTTCTCGCGTATCAACTGCAGCTCATCCCGCCCGGTACGCCCCGGAGAGAACGGCTCCAATTTCCGGGCCAATTTATACGGATGTGTCTGGTTCAAAACATCTTTCACGGCCTCGAAAATCATCTGCTGCCGCATTATTCCCTCGCTGGTATCCGAGGCAATGCTCTCCGCCATGGGAGTGAAAATAAAATTTCCGAAAACAATTCCGTACAAAGTGGAAACCAAAGCTATCGGAATCTGGTCCAGAAGGATTTCGCTGTTGCCTATCCCCATGAGCATGCCGATAAGCCCGATCACACTCCCGGCCACTCCGAATGCCGGGGCAAGAGAGGCCATACGCCTGAAGACACGCTCGTTCTGGTACCTTTCAAAAGCATATGCATTGGCTTGATTACTCATCACATCCCGGACCTCGTCCAGGGTATAGTTGTCTGCCAGACAGGCAACCGATTGGCGCAAAAAGCCCTCGGTCTCCTTTTTGTCCTCAATATCCTCGTAACAGGCCGGTCCCTGGCAGGCCGACCTGACCGCGAGATCTATCAGCTGATCCTTTAGAATACTCCTGTCCAAGGGTGGAGAAGTGAAGATTTCATGCACTGTTTTTATTGCCGCGACGATCCTCGAAAGTGGAAAGCTGAGCAAGGTAGCTCCTATCGTTCCGGAAAAAACCACGGTAAAGGCTATGAGATTGAAATACTCCCAACCGCTTCCGGAGGCAAAAAACGACGCCCCGAAAAGAATTATGCACATCAAGATACCGGCGCTTCCGATTCGTCTCATCCTTTTTTCCTTTATTTTTAGGCCTGTCACAAAATCCAAAAAACCGCTACGAATTGTCTATTGTCCATCTTCGGTCGACCGGGCGAATGCGGCAAAAACCACAGCAAAAGCATTAGAAAGGAAATTTTTGCCTATTTTCTCGAGGAAACCGTCGGCTCCAGAATACGGATCTCTATCCGGCTGTTCTCCTCCCTGGCCCGGCTGTCTTTTCCGGGAGTTATGGGGTTCGTATCCGCCAGGGCCAAAATGGAAAACCGCTCCGGGGCAATGTTTTGCCTTTCCGTAAAATATCTTGCTATCCTGCCCGCCCTTTGCGCTGAAAGCTCCCAGGCATCGCCGGACCCGGAAGGATGCGAATATGCATGGCCCCTGACCTGAACTTCGTTCTTAAATATCTTCAAAACCGTGGATATTTTTTCCAGAACCGGGAGGTCCTTAGACAGATTGCTGCTGCCGGGTTCAAACAAATATTTGTTCCTCAGTCTCAGGATAATCTGGTTTCCCCGGCTGAATCCAACCCTCACCTTTTCCGCGGAAAAGGAAGAAAACTCTTTATCCAGCCGGGAAAACAAAGAATGCATGCTCGAACCGGCGGGAGGACCGGCCTCGGTCCCGGATAGAGGCTCACCCTTTTTGCCCACCGCATATCCCGCGTCCCTGGCGAAGGCCACACCGTGATACTTGTGCACCACATCCCTGTGGTTAAGGGAATAGATAAACAAAACACAGAACAGGACAAACAGGACCATCATCAGATCCGACCAGGCCAGGACCCACGAATTGCGCCCGGATTTGTCACCCGATTCCGGAGTGGCCCACAAGCTCAGGCCGTATTCCCCGGCTGCCTTCGAGGCAAATATTCCCTCTATCTTCTGGTGCAAATACCTATTTTGATCCGTCATAAAATCGACCATTTTGCCGTTTGAAAAACAATTTTAAAGGGTAGAGCAAAAAGTATTCCGTGAATTTGATATTGGAATTCGTCTTGAGTTCAGTTATTTTGCGGACTCAGAAAGGGAGGGGACCAAAATGCGTTTTTGCACGGCGATCAATTGCATGGACGGCAGGGTTCAGTTGCCGGTGATAAATTACATGAAAAGCCGTTTTCAGGCCGACTACGTGGACATGATAACCGAACCCGGTCCCTGCCTTATCCTGGCCGAGGGGATCCCGGACGATCTTCTCCAATCCATATTGAAGCGGATCGACATATCCATAAACGTTCATCACTCTGATTCTCTGGCGGTGGTCGGGCACTTTGACTGCGCCGGCAACCCGGTGGACAGGGAAAGGCAACTCGAGCAGATCAAAAAAGCGCTTTCCTTTCTGCGCCAAAGATATCCCCGCCCGGCCCTGGCCGGACTGTGGGTGGACGAGAACTGGGAAGTGGAAGAAATAGCCTTTGACGGGCCCAAAACATAAAAAAATTTACACATATACAAGGGTTAAAAACCATGAAAAACATCTGCGTATATTGCGGCTCCAGTTCGGGCAGACACCCCGTCTATATCCAGGCCGCCCGGGAGCTGGGCCGGGAAATGGCCCGGCGGGGCATTGGACTCGTCTACGGCGGGGCCAGCATCGGAGTCATGGGCGCCATAGCCGATGCGGTCCTGGACTCGGGCGGCGAGGTCACCGGGGTTATTCCCCGCGCCCTGATGGACAAGGAGATTTCCCATGCCGGGCTGACCCGACTCAAATTAGTGGAGACCATGCATGAGAGAAAAATGACCATGGCCGGGGGCGCGGACGGATTCATCGCCCTTCCCGGGGGTCTGGGAACAATAGAGGAGCTCTTTGAGATACTTACCTGGTCCCAGCTCGGATTCCATGACAAGCCCTGCGCCATTTTGGATATAAACAACTATTATGACCATTTGCGCCGCTTCCTGGCACATGCCGAAAGCGAGGGTTTCGTAAAAAAATCGCACCGGGAGATGCTCATCACCGGGCAGGAACCCGGGGATCTTTTGGACGGTATGCAGGGCTCCGACGCGAATTATGAGTCTTCAGGGCCGGAACCGGATCTAAACGCACAGAATATGGTCTAGCCGTCATGGGTATTGCCAACTTCTTGCCCCGCTTTCACCCCCTCCTGGATTGGGTACAGGTGGGCATAAGCACGCATTGCGATGCCAGCTGCGCCTATTGTCCCCACACCCGCTTTCGTTCCAGTTGGAAGTCCGCGCATATTGACCCCGAGCTCTTCTCCCGTTTCCTAGACAACCTGAAAAACACAAGTATGGTATACCTCCAGGGATGGGGGGAACCGTTTTTGCATCCTGATTTCTGGCAACTTCTGGATCGGGTCAAGGCCGGGCGATTTATGGCCGGGTGCACCAGTAACGCCAACAACCTGGACGAAGAAACCCTAAAGAAGACTGTCGGCCACGGACTGGACATCCTGGCCCTGTCCCTGGCCGGCCCGGACGAGAGAAACGACAAGATTCGCCAGGGGACCAGCTTCTACCGGGTATTCAAGGCCATAGAAAAATTACAGGATATAAAAGCGCGGCAAAAAAGCGAGACCCCGAAAATACATCTGGCGCACATGCTTTTACGCTCCCATTTGGGGGATATGGACAAACTCCCCGCCCTGTTCATGAACTCCGGGGTCGACCATGTGGTTATTTCCAGTCTGACGCTTGCTTTAAGCCAGCACTGGGAAAAACAGGCCCTTCTCGCGGACAGCCCCGAAGGATACCGCGAACTGAAGACCAAATTCGACCAGCTTTTCTCCGTACCGGAACTGAACGGCAAGGTTTTTACTCATGTATATAACCCTTTTCTGCCCCGGGGAGACTGCTCGGAAAACGTGCAAAAGGCCTTGTATGTCAGTGAGCTGGGTCTGGTCTCCCCCTGCGTCATGACCCAGATCCCGGTTTCCGGACCGGCCCATTACTGGTTCGAGGGCCAAAGATATGCCCTTAGAAACCTAAATTTCGGTTCCCTGTATGAGCAGGACATGAAAGATATCTGGCACAAGCCGGAGTACAAGCGCTTCAGAAAACGCCTGGATCTGGCCATGTGCCGGCGTTGCGCCAAGACCAAGATAGAAGGATAAAAGATGGAAGACCAACCGAATCTAAATGACAAGTACGAGCTGATACTGGGCTATGAGGAACACTTTGCCTACCGTCTGGGTCGGGAAGTCATCGACAAGCCCGAGGCCACGGTGTGGATGATCCTCATCCCGATTCTGTTCGTCCACCATGCATACAGGATAAAAAAATACAAGGCCGGTGTGCGTTCTTTTGCCCAGGGGATTTTGGATCCCCGGCAAAAGGCCCTGGACACGGCGCTGGAGGAAATCCGCCGTGGAGAAAAAGACAAAGAACTCCCGGAAAGCGCTTATTTCCCGGATCTGGAAGAAATCGGGAACTTTGACTCCTCGCTTTTATCCAGACAGTTGAAGGTGATAAACATCTTCAAAAGCCATTATCGCAGACTTTTGAGTGCGGAAGGCGGAGATTACCCCGGGTTGCTCAAGCAGGCCTATCCCCGGGCCGGGGGATACAGGGAATTTGTCCACAGTCTGAATGCTGCGGAAAAAGACCTGAATCAGTATCTGGCCGAGAACATCCACACCAGTGAGCAGGGCAAAATGATTGTGCACAGGATGCAAAAATCCTGCGTTGATCTGCGTGAAGAAGAAATCCGTTTCTTTTATTCCAAGAACAAATCCGTCCGGGACTAATAAAAACCTGCCACTATCTTGGAATCGTGCCCATATCCATAACAAAATGAGGCCCCTGTCTTGCCTGCGATGCGCGTCCGGTTTTATCCGAGGGGAGAGGCACGTCAAAAACGGGCAGCTCCGGACAAGCTTTACCGCCGAGGGGGAGGCCGGTATCGCAAGCAAGACAGGGGCCTCAGGTTAGGCCGTTATGGGAAGGTCAGGTCGATGGGACCTATTCGCGGTCCAGACTGGAACTGACCTTGAACACCCGGGGATTATCCGCTCTCTTGCGCAGCATGAACTCCTCGGCCTCAAAGTACTGTTCCACATCGTCGTAATACCAGGCCCCGACATCGATTCCACTCTCCCGCAGGGCGGTCACCTGTTTGCCCACTCCGGGCAGGCGCTCTACTGCGGGTGCGAAATGAACCAGGGCTGACAGGGCCAGGACTGCGATTAGAAGTCTGGTCCACCGCCTGATCATAGACACCGGGGACTGGCTTTCGTCCCCGGCATCCTTGTTATACTTTTCTGCATTCACGATTTTATTGTCCTTGCTCGGTTTAGGCGCCAGCCATCAGGGCCTCGGTAATATCCCGGAAGATAACCATGAACATGAGCCAGGCGACAAAAAGAGTCAAGAGCAGGTTGAAGGTCTGGCCGCATACATACAGGATCAACGGTTTACCGCCCCGCAAGGGCTCCTTGAGCTCCCGGTAGTTGATGCTCAGGCCGATGCTGACAAATGCCAGGCAGAAGAACCATCCCCGGAAGCGGTTGGCCAGAGCCAGGACTCCGTCGTTGACCATGGCCTGACCCCAGTCCATATTCACTCCGGCCTGCATTATGGAGAAAAGGATCGAGGCGCCGATAAAGCCCAGAATAAACTTGGGGAAACGGTACCAGATCTCATACAGAGCTCCGGAGGCGGTAAACTTCATCGGGGTGGTCCCCGGCTGGCAGGCCCGCTGCGGCTCCACACGCAGACACCAGTAGGCGGCCACACCAAAGGCGATCACGCCGATCATTACGTTCTGGATCATCTTGATGGTTGCGGCCACATACATGGCCTCCATGCCGATAAGCTCTCCAGCGGCAACAACCGATCCGGTGTTGTCCACGGTACCGCCCATCCAGGCTCCGGCCCATACCGGATGCATGCCGGTCATATTGGCTATGGTCGGAAGCAAAAAGATCATCACGGCCACGAAGATCATGGACATACCAATGGACAGGGTCAGTTCCTCTTTTTTGGCTCCGCTGGCCGAAGCGCTGGCAATGGCCGCGGAAACACCGGACACGCACATATCCGAGGAAACAGTGATGTTCAATTCCTTGGAAGGCATCTTGATTATGTTCTGACCGAACCAGTATGTGGTGATCAGGACAATGGGCGTGACCACCCAGGTCACAAAAATGCCCGGGATACCGATCATGGCCACCTGCCCGATCAGAATGCGCGCTCCGAGAAGAACCAGACCGGTCTTGATGAAAAATTCGGTCTGTCCGGCTGACTTAAGCCACTTGGGAACTCCCACGGTATTGGAGATTATCAGCCCGATAGCCAGGGCGAAAAGCACATAGGAGAGACCCAGGGCCTTCAGCGTGGTCTGGTTGCTTATAAGGTAGGCAAGTGCGGCCAGGGCAAAAATCAACGGGAATCCCTTAAAGAAATCGCGCAGACTTATGCCTATAAACCTGGCTCCTATGCCGAAAAAGAGCATAATAATTATTCCCAGGACAATCAGGCTGGGAATAAGATTGTAAGGCTGAACAGTGGCCGCGCTTTCCGCCTTGGACATGGAGGCTGTGGCCTGCCGCCAGTCGTTAATGGCTTGCTTGGCCTGTTTGTTCAAATCCTTGTTCTCGTAGTTGGCCTGTGCCGCGGCAGCCTCGGCCTTCTCCGCTTCCGCTCTGGCCTCATCCACCTTTTCCTTGGCCTTCTCGTAGTCGTCGGCTGCGGCGGCCCGCCTGGCGGCGGCAGCTTCTTCACTCAGATATACGGAATTGAGCGGATTGGTGGTCCAGCTCTTGGGCCGGTTGGTCAGATTATAGATAACCGAGGTAAAGCCTTCCTTTTTGGCCTGGATGCTCTGCAGCTTATTTTCGGCCTCGGTATAGGCGATGGTTCGAAATCCGGCCGTGTCCATTTCCTTTTCCATTGTCGCCCGGTATTTCGGCAGGTCTTCCACGGGCGGCTTCCAGGTATAAACGCAGACAACAGCCACGATAAAGAAAAGACCGGCAAGCCAGATGGCCCAATAGTCTTCCGACGTGTAAAGTTGTTTTTTCATGCTTGTGCGTTCTTCAGTGACCGCACTCCCCTCTTGGTTTGCCATGCAAACTCCCTCCTTGGTTTGGTTTTGATAATTTTTGATGGGCTGAAAAATCCGGGGGCACCCCGCGCTGATGCGCCCGGCAGAGTATAGCCAGCCTTGTTTTTTTCCTCACAAGCAAGAAGCAAACCAATTGAGAGTTTAATTTACACCAAACGGGAAAGAGCTTGCCTTTTGCCTTCAACGCTCTGAAATAAAAGTATATCCTTGAAAACAGACTTAACCCGCCCGCTTGGAAAGGCTTACTGCCAAGGTAATTGGACTTAAGCCGCAAACAAACAAAAAAATACTTAAAACAAGGTACTTACGCCTTAAACCGGGCTTTGCCGAACATTTTGCAAAACCAAGCAAGAATCCGGAGGTGCTAACCCGGGTTGGCATTGACGTGACAACTGCGGATTGCATACAAGCAAAAACGGCCTACAGACTGGCTTGACGCCATAAGCACAGACTCATCCCGGAGGCGGGACAGGGACAACTTTGCAAACCTGGCTTTGCACCCAATCAACCGGGCGCATAAAATGGGGACATCCGATATAGCCTATGGATTTTTAGACAGGAGAAGAGATGAAAAAAACTGAACAGGAGGATTCTCAAAAGACCTCCGCAGAGAAATCCTTTTTTCAAAAATCCCTTGGTTTTCGCAGCCGCTTTCTGATCGGAACCGCTCTGGCTTTGCTTTTCTTCTGCCTGGTAAGCGTGCTGCTCATCTACAAAAACGAAAAAGCCCAACTCAAAGAGCAGGCCTACGCCGAAACCCAGCTGGTCATGGCGGCCGTGGAAGCCAGTCGGCATTACGTGCGCGAGGAACTGCGCCCCACCATGTACGAAAAATTCGGTTCCGAGTTCTTTTTGCTGCAGGCGATGTCCACTTCTTATATAAGCCGGGCGATAATGGAGCATTTCAACCGCGTACTACCCCAGTATGAGTATAGGCGGGTTGCGGTTAACGCCCGCAATCCGGAATCCGAGGCCAATTCCCTGGAACTTTCCATGATCCAGCGCTTCCGCAGCAACCGGGAGCTGGACAACTGGCAGGGGGTTTTACAGGTACAGGGACAGAAACAATTCATGCGTTTCAAGCCGGTGTATTTCAAAGAGTCATGCATGACCTGCCACGGAGATCCGGCTGACGCCCCGCGGGCCCTTTTGGCCCGCTACGGCGTGGAAAACGGATTCGGTCATCAGGCCGGGGAGCTGGCCGGGGTCATGGCCGTGGGCATCCCGGTGCAAAACGCTTTGGCTGAAATCAGGGATCAGGCGGCCACAGTTTTTCTGGCCCTGTTTGCCGGGGCCCTGCTTTTCTACCTGGCCCTGACCTTTATCTTCAACCGGGTGGTGACCAGCAATCTGCACGGGGTACTGGAGACCTTCCGGGGCGAGGTGGAGGACAAGAGCCTTCAGGATTTTCTGCCCGATCCGGATCCACAGCAACCCCGGGACGAACTCCAGGAGCTAACTGAAGCGGCCGTGACCATGTCCGGATACCTGCGCCAGACCAAGCAGGAACTGAAGGATTACGCCCAGAATCTGGAACAAAAAGTGGCCCGCAGGACGGAAGCCCTGCAGAAATCCGAAAATCTGCTCAAACAAAAGGTGATAAGCCGCAATCAGGAGCTTACCACCCTGAACCGGATATCCGAACTGACCACCCAGGCCTGCGGCCTGCAGGACGTGTGGGATTCTGTCCTCAATCAGATCCTGGGGATTATTCCCGCCCGGGGAGCGGGGATTTATCTTCTGCCTGAGAGCGGGGAAGTACTGGAATTGCAGTATCAGAAAAACGCACCCGAATTGCCCGCCCGGATTGATGTCCAAAACAAGCCACATGAAAAAGATGTACAAGAGTGGCGGCAGATGTATGATTCCGTGTGCCGGGCGCTTTCCGGGGAACCGAGCATCACCCCTCCGGATGCATCCGCCCCCTGCCTTAACGTGCCCATAACCTGTCGGGGCCGCATACTCGGAGTTATGAGCTTTGTCAGTCAGGATGTGGACACAGTGACCCAGGAACAAAAAGACCTTTTGCTGTGCATCGGCCAGCAGGTGGGGATCGCCGTGGAAAGCCTGCGCGGACTACAGGAGCTGGTCCAGAACAAGGAGCTTTTGCAGACGGTTTTTGGCGGCATAACCGACCAGCTCGTGCTTCTGGACCGCGACCTGCGGATCAAAATGGTCAACCGCGCCTATCTAAAGCGCTTTAAAGTGGAATTCGCGGATGTCGAGAACAGGACCTGCTTTGAGGTCCATGCCGGACTGGACGATATCTGCCCGGAATGCAGCCTGGACAAGGTGCTCAGGCTGGGCACCCCGGCCACTGACGAAATCGAGACACCGAACGGAGAGAGCTTTCTTATCCATTTTTACCCTGTCTGGGGGAGCGACGGCCAGGTGCAGAACATAATCAGATACGCCCGGGAAATAACCGAAAAGAAAAAAGTGGACCAGAAAATCCAGCAAACGGAAAAGCTGGTGGCCCTGGGTCAGCTCTCATCTGGGATGGCCCATGAAATAAACAACCCCCTGGGCATTATCCTCTGTTATGTGGACCTGCTCAAAAGGCAGCTTACCGACCTGCCCCAGGGGCTGGAGGACCTGGAGGTCATTGAACAGCAGACCATTAACTGCAAAAATATTGTTACCGATCTCTTGCAGTTCTCCAAAAAACAGGAGAGCACCAAGGAGCCGGCCTGTATCAACCGAATAATCCGGGATGTGGCCCATATGTTCCGGCACCAATTGAAAAAGAAAGATATTCAGCTCAACCTGGAGCTGGATCGGGATATGCCCGAGATAACCGTAAACCGGGACAAAATCCGCCAGGTGATGGTCAATCTGGTTCTAAACGCCATGCAGGCGGTCCGGGAAAAAGGGATCATCGCGATCAATTCCGGGCACAACCCGGACAAAAAGGAAGTAGATATCGCGGTCTGGGACAACGGGCCGGGAGTGGAATCCTCGATTCGCTACAAAATCTTCGACCCTTTTTACAGTACCAAGCGCACCGGGGAAGGCACCGGACTCGGACTGTCCGTCAGCTACGGTATAATTCAGGAACATGGCGGCGAGATCAGTGTGGAAAGCGAAAAAGGGAAATGGACCAGATTCGAGGTAATCCTGCCCCTGGACCGGGAATAGCAAAACAGGGCACACATCCAACATCCAGGGGAAAATACGGACATGGCTGAACAAAACCTGCTCATCATAGATGATGAATACTACATGATTAAGGGCCTGCAGCGCGTTCTCTCCTATGAACTGGAGGACGTGGAAGTGGACATCTGCTCCAGATCCGACCTGGCCCTGCGCATGCTTCTGGAAAAGCATTACGACCTGGTCCTTTTGGATATCCGCATGCCGGAAGTGGACGGACTGGAGCTTTTGCCCAAAATAAAGAAAATCCATCCGGACATCCAGGTGATCATGATGACCGCCTTTGGGAATATCGATCTGGCGGTGCAGTCCATTAAACAGGGGGCCTTTGACTTTATAAGCAAGCCCTTTGAAATGCCGGACCTGATCGAGCTTTTGCACTCCGGCCTGAAAAGAAGTCGTCTGCGGAACCGAAAAAGCCTCTCTCCCAGGCATTCCGGCCTGGCCGACCTCATAGGTAAAACCAGGCCCATGCAGGAACTTTTCGCCCTGATAAGTTCCATAGCCCCTACTGACTATTCCGTTCTCATCCGGGGGGAAAGCGGCACCGGAAAGGAGCTGGTGGCCCGATCCATCCATAATCTGAGCCCCAGAAAAGACCGGGAATTCATTACCGTGAACTGCCCGGCCCTTCCCGAACATCTTCTGGAAAGCGAACTGTTCGGGTACAAAAAAGGGGCGTTTACCGGAGCGCTGCAGGACAAAAAAGGGCTTTTTCAGGAAGCCCACGGCTCCAGCATCCTCTTGGATGAAATAGCGGATATCCCCATCCCGGTGCAGACAAAATTGCTCCGGGTCCTGCAGGAGCAGGAGATCCGGCCGCTGGGCAGCAACAAGAACACTCCCGTGGATGTGCGCATCCTGTCCACCACCAACCAGGATCTGGAACAGAAACTACAGGACAAGACCTTTCGCGAGGATCTCTTCTTCCGCCTGAACGTGGTCACCATTAAGACACCCGCCCTGGAAGAAATAAAAGATGACATACCTCTTATGGTTGATTTTTTCATCCAGCAGACCTGCGCGGAGATGGACATACCGCCCAAACCGTTTTCCCCCGGGGCAATCGAACGCCTCAAACACAGGGCTTGGCCGGGTAATGTCCGGGAACTGCAAAACGTGGTCCGCCGGGCGCTTATCTTTTCCACCGAAAACGAGGTTACCCCGGGGGACATCACTCAGGTGGAGACAAACGAACAGAAATGGAAAAACGGTGAGGAATACGCAAGGAGCGAAGGGCTGGAACCGTATAACCAGGCCAAGGAACGTGTCCTGCAAAAATTCAGCGCGGAGTACGTGGAGCACCTCATGCAAGAAACCGGGGGGAACATCTCCCAGGCGGCCAAACTCGGTGGGTTGAGCCGGGTGGCCCTGCAGAAAATCCTGCGCCGCACCGGCGTGGATCCGCAGAGATTCCGGGAGGAATGAAACAGCGATTATCCCTTATTAGTTGCCGCCATTCCCCTGGAACGGATTTATGCGGCCCAAGCCCGCTATCCCGGAAAAATCCTTCGTATTGCGGGTGACCAGGACAAGCCCACCCACTACGGCCACAGCCGCTATCTGAGCGTCCTCTACACTCACCGGCCGGCCGGATTCCCTGCGCGCCTTTATTATTCGGGCATATTCTCCTCCGGCCTGGCAATCAAAAGGCAGGCATCTTCCGCTAAAATCCTCGATAAACATCTGTTCCGCGGCTGCATGCAAGACGGACTTGCGCTTACCTTCCGCAAGCAGGGCAATGCCCATGTATATTTCAGCCACAGTGATGGCGCATATCCACACATCCGAAACCGGGTAGGAATCCAAAAGGCTGATCACGCCGGCATTGGGAACGGGACGCATGAGTTCGGAAACCACATTGGTGTCCAAAAGAATCATACCCG
>CAZTKE010000006.1:27227-33358 GCA_964614055.1 uncultured Desulfovibrionales bacterium
GGAACGGGACGCATGAGTTCGGAAACCACATTGGTGTCCAAAAGAATCATACCCGATCATCTCCGCCGTGGCCGGGCAGGCCGCGGGGTTCGGACCGGGGGATTTCCGGAAGATCCACCCCGCCTGTTTCGGCAAAACGCCTGGATATCCGCGTCCCTATTCCGGTGGAACATTTCCCGGACAATACCGCCTTACGAAGAATCCGCCGAACCTCTTCCTCCATGGAACAACCATGCTCGGCAGCACTTATGCGCAGGCTTTCCTTTAAGGACTGCTCAATGTTGCGAATGGTTAAAGTCGGCATAAGATCTCCTTTTTTTAAATTTGATTTTGAATAAAGCTTAATGCATTGCATGCATTGCAGTCAATGCAAGCACAAACAAATTTTTTGTTTGTGCTTGACAATGTGTATCGAGTAGTACACGATACATATATGAAAAACGCATTCGGTTCATATGTCCGGGAAAAACGTGAAGCCCTGAGGCAAAAAGACAAATCCTATTCCCTGCGCCAGGTGGCTGAAAGGATAGGCATTGAGCCCTCGTACCTGAGCAAGGTGGAACGCGGTTTCCCGGCCCCGCTTTCCGAGGGCAAAATCAGGGCCTTGAGTGATGAACTCGAAGAAAATCCGGATATCATGCTGGCCCTCAGCGGCAAGGTATCCTCGGATGTCCTGGACATCATACGCAAGAGACCGGAACTTTTCGCGGACCTTATAAGACAGATGAAGGAAATGCCGGACAACGCGGTTTTGCGTCTCGTGCGGGAAGTCCGGGACGGAGACTGGTAAGAATTAAGGAGGGAACATGATCGAGCTCAAGAACAAAAAACTGGTTTTCACTTTTCCGGAGATCCATCCCCGGGCCAAATTGACAATTTCCTTTAAAAAGACACTGCGCATTCCGGACGACGGGAATACCTATCCCCTGCCTCCGGGACTGGGAACTTTTCCTTTGGTACATGTGGACGACCACGAAAAAACGGTCCCCGACGAATGGCTCAAACACGGCGGAGTCATGCTGCCCATGCATCAATCCGAGGCCATGTGGATAAATTTCGATTCCGATTTCATTGAAGAACACGATACCGAATACCCGTTTGCCGTAAAGATCGCCACGGGCAAGATAAACGCGGTCACTGGAGGGGAATGGTCCGAAGGCCTTGAGCGCCGCCCGCAGAATTACCTGGTTGCCCCCAAGCAGCCCTGGCTGGACGGATACCACGTATCCAGGGATTCGATTCGGCAATTCGTGGCCATGCCCCTGGGTGATGGCTACACCGCCGAAGGACAGATTACCGGGCGGGAAGAATTCGGGGGGCTGCAGATACAGGTCTATCCCATGAAAAGGGAAGCCTTTGAAAAGCGCTGGCCAAAGGTGGACATGGCCGGAATATCATATTCCGTGGACGAGGCGGAGATTATGTATTGCCGTAAAAGCCCGGACATGGGCCTTGCTCCCGGCGGGCTCATGCGCCAAAAGATATATGCGGACGAATTTGATCTCTCCGAATGGGAACGGGAAGTTTCCAGCCGCTGCTTCGTGCATCTGGCCAACTCCGGGCAATGGAAGACCATAACCGGTAAGCTGCCCCCGGAAAATCCTCCTACCGCCAGGGACTATTCTGAACACGGCTTGCCCTGGTTCGAATATTATTCGGATGACAAGCCGCTTCCCGGTTCCAGGGTCTTAAACGGCCTGAAGAGCGTTTTCGAAACCGGAAAGTCCAAAAGGCAAAATCCCCTGCCGGAAAATGAATCCGCCGACCCCAAGCGCCTGCTGATTTTACAAAAGAGGCAAAACCCGAATCAGGTCCGGGAATGGCGGGAATGACCATGAATTCGAATCCAATGCTTCTTAAAAAAATCAGGGACTGCCTGGAAAAGGGCCTGTGCCCGGAATTAAAGGCGCACAGCATCCTTGCGGCCCACGGATGGGATGTTGATTTCGGTTACGACTATTCCGAAGCCGGCAGCAAAAGACCAAAAAGGATCAGCATGAAGGCCGGGCGGGTCATGCATCTTGAGCGGAAAAACAAATGCTTTGCCTCCGTTTATTTCCACCTTTTCATCGTGGTCAAAAAATCGCCCAATCCCTGGGTGGTCACGGTAAAATCGGATAATGCGCAAAAGACTCATTGCGCCTGGAACAATCTCATCTTCGCCCGCAATCTTCCGGACAAGCCGGGACGATTCGCGCACCCCCTGAACCACGGCTCTCTCCTTGCCCACAACAAATGGGAGGGAGCCACCGTCCATGAAGCCCTGCGAAAAGACCATTGGAAACTTCCCTTTCGCGCATTTTTCTCCGCGGCATGCCGGGCCGGATATTCCCATATACATTTCCTGCAGGGCGACTCGCCCAAAAACACGACCACAAACGACCTCTTTGAGTTCCCCTGCGAGCTGCACCTTGCCCTGCCCCTGCTCATCCTTGACGGTAGGCTTTTCCGGGCCGCTTTCCACCCGGAACGCAAAATCGCGAACTCGCAACTGGAAATCCTGCCCATTCATTTTGCCGCGTTTCATCACTACGAGGAAAAGCAGCCCTTTAATTCACGAAAATATCGCCTGGACCTGACCTGTTTGAACCACTTGAATCACTACCTCGCCCTGACTGAAATGCGGCAAAAGGCGCTTGCTTCCAGAATTGAATTTCTGGCCGAGCAAAATTGCGGCATACCGCCAACTCCGGGATGGATGACCCGGGAAGAGGACATGACCGCCCGGGAAAAACTGCTCCAGTATCTGGAAACGGTGGGCGAAGACCCGGAGACCAAACTGACAAAGGACAAATTTATTGAAAGGGCCTTTGATATAAAAAAGGACGCCTATTTCCTCACCTTCAGCATGATCCGCAGACAGCCCGTCCTCGGGGCGGTACGCCGCGATAGCGGATACATGGCCGCGTATTCCGAACATAAGGAGAATTATTCCTTTGATCCCGAGGGGATCGCTCTGGAGGCACGGGCCAGGGGGAGCAAAAAATTGTCCATAGACGACTACGAGCTGCTTGCGGAGGACATCGTGCAAGTGGACGCGGATTTCCGGTTCACCCCCCTGAAAGACGGATATTTTAAGCTGGAGACGGAAAAAGACAATTACACAGTAAGCGGACTCGAGGAAGCACAAAGCCTTGTCGCAAAAGAACTAACGGCAATTCCCTATTTTTATTACCTGGAATCCTGCCTGCGCGACTTCCACCTCCCGAATTCCAAGGAAAAAACTCGAAAAATAATGGAATTCATAAACGAGGCCGCCTTTGACAGCCTGGAAGCGGCCTGGCTGAACATGCAGGACGAGACCGCGTTTGAAGCCGAGGAAATTGAATAGCCGTTCAAGACAAAAATCTGCTAAAGGAAAACAAAATGCAAAACGGATTCGCCGGAATGATACCCAGACGCACCATGGCCGCCGGGGTGGAGATCCCTTGGCCGGAAATGCTTACTTTATTGGGGGTTGTCCTGCACAAGGACTACCGCATGAACGCCTTCCCCCGGACGGAAGATGGAACACCCCGGTTCAATATCTCCGATGATGAGTACCTGTCCTGGCTGGCGGACTACCTGCCCGAAAACATCCCCGAGCTTACCCCGGAACAGCAAATCCTGGCCCAAAGCCCGGATCGGGAAAATTTTTTAAGCGCTCTTCACATCGGGGATACTGCCGCGTGGTGCGAGCACGAAATGGCCGACTATCCGCTTTTCCGGTTTCCCGACGATTTCGAGAAAACGGCGGACTTCAGCGCGGTCCGCGGTGTGCCCGGGGCGTTTACCTATGAAGACTACCTCGAATGCATTCAAGAATGCCCGGAGCCGGATCAGCCGGTAATGAGCAGGAACGAGCACATGCTGTATTCATATTCCTGCCAGGACCTGATTGAGAAGGAGGAAAGGGAGTTCGCCCGCCTGTGGCCGCAATTCGCAAAGTTCAATTCAGCCAACCTCATATTCATGACCAACACCCCGGCCCATGAACCCCCGGACGCGGGCTGGCGGATTTATCTGGCCCTGAACTTGGTGCAAATCCCCGATAAATCCGCCCGGATTAAAGAACTGGAAGAGTTCTACCGCTACTGGCACGAGGACATTTGCAAATAATAACGGAGTAGCAGCCATGAAACGCTTTTGCATATCCATTCTTTTGCTGACGGTCGTCCTTTTATCCGGATGCGCCCTAAAAAAGCCGGACCATCCCCGAAGCCCCAACAACCCGCCTGTTGCGGCTGAGGCAATGGACAAAACCTTCAGGGCAACCAGATTCTTAAATGTGTTTATCCCTACCATGAAAGGGTTGTTCCATATGGTTCCATGAAATGAAAAAGAAAGGAGATATATTATGAAACATTTTAAATGGTTATTATTATCTATTTTAATGCCTATGTTATGTTCATGCGCTTTAATAGGGGATCGTTTAGCGACCATCAATAATGTTCAAGAAATGCAAAGGAGAATTGGATACCCTGACAAGATAATGGAAGCTCCTAGCGGGAACAGACTTTATGTATATAAATGGATAGATAAACATGAAAGACCAGCTATTTACAATCCAGGCACCGTCATGCCCGGAGGAGTTAGATTAGGAGAAACATACATTCCAGGTCATACAAGCATAGGAAAATGCACAATATGGATTGAGGCAGACAATGAAGGTAATGTAGTTAACACAGATCATGAAGGCAATAAATGCCCGGCTAGTTTGGTAAAACAAAAATAATAGGTTATAGTGTGCAGGCCAATCTTTTACGGACCTATTCAGCGGCCACCATACTAGACAGCAAAACCATCTTTGCCCAAAAAAAATTAAAGTGGAAACCGATTTGGCAATGTCTATGCTTACAAAACAAGCAATTCAAATGTAGCTTTATGCAAATTATAGAGGCTTAACCCTTGCCAATCACTTTAAAATATGATTTCCTAAAAACATACATGCCGGAGACCAAGCGGAATCCTTTAGGAATCCAATCCTCGGGTCACTGGCCGTCCCTGGCCCCGTGGCGCACCACAAAGTACGGGGCCATTTTTATTGTGCACCCGGAAGTCTGAAACCCACTTTAGGTGGACGTCCTCCCTTCTTTCTGCCGCGTACAGGCAAGACTAGACGCTTGCTTTCCCCTATCAAATAGCTCCTCAAAGCCAGAACCACTCCGTGCAGGAGATTCTTTTCCCTGACGGTTTGACGTGTGGCCGGTACATATACTTCTTTCTCAAAAGCGGCTTTCATACAAGAAAAGGTAATACCCGTCAGATTGCTCAGATCCTCTTTAGCACTGGAGCAGGCCTCTTTAACTGAATCCTCGATTAGATAACGGTAGGGTTCCATTAAGTCATAAACCAAGGCGGGATACGTAGTGGGTTTGTGCATGAAGCCGTGACAGGGCGATAACTTATGGAACAAGATCCATCGAAGAAGTATTCCATATAGAAAGAATGAGCCGGCGTTAAGTGCCTCATTAGCCGGATGTTGCCGGTTGCGCCTGCCAAGATCGGGAAATCCTAGTTCCGCAAACCATTTTTTCCAATACCTGCGGCTGGCCTGGGCCTCGATACTTCTAATTGTTTCAATGTCTCTGGCTTTTTTCAGTCTGGACTCTGTGAAGCGGGAAATACTCAAGAAAGGAGCAAAATTTCGCAGGCGTTCCAATACCAATACGCGGGCTATATAGCAACGGCGGGTTTGATTTTCCCGGGCAAGAATCTGTGTGGTCAAGACATTGGCGTCATCACTGGATCGTTCCGGGAAAAACACAAATGGCCGATGCATGTTCCTGCGGTGGATCATAAGCGGGATACCGTATTCGTTAAGGCGGTCCAGAAACTCAAGAGAAAGTTCTCCACTGGCTCCATAGAACATGAGAAATTCTATCTCTTTGAGATGACAGGTAACCTCTCCGCCCTTGTACACAAAACGATACCTGTCACCTTTTCCCTTGGGTAGCCTTTCGACCTCCTGAAAATACGGCAGCCACAGGCTGACCTTGTTTTTTCTTCTGTTAGGCCGCCATGTCCAAATCGAATCGGGATGTTGAAATTTATTAATTTCCATATCCGAATCTCCTTTTGACTTATACAGGATTGTCAATGTATTTAGCATAGTGTATATATAAAAGCCAGCTTTGTGGTGATGTACGAGG
>CAZTKE010000007.1:0-31535 GCA_964614055.1 uncultured Desulfovibrionales bacterium
AGCTCTCCGAACTGGATAAATCCCTTGACTCGCAGGTCTTGAGTGAGCCAGTGGGGCGCAACACCTTGCCGGCCGTGCTCTTGGCCTTGAAGAAAATAGTCCGCGACCCGGCCGCTGCCAGCGTGGCGGTGTTTCCTTCCGATCATCAGATCCGGGACCAGAAGGCCTGGAAGAATGATATGCTCCAGGCCCTGCAGCTGGCCGGGGATAAATGGTTCGTTACCTTCGGAATAAAGCCGCACAAGCCGGAGACCGGGTACGGGTATATCTCCCTGGGCCGGGAAATTTCTTCCGGTGCCCGCGAGGCCGCGGCTTTTGTGGAAAAACCGGATCAAAAGGTCGCGGAAAAATATCTGGAAGACGGTAACTATTACTGGAACAGCGGCATGTTCGTCTTTCCGGTGCAGGAGCTTTTGCAGGAGATAGAGCGTCTCTTGCCGGACATCTACAATGTGTGGAAAGGAAACGACGAATCCGGGTTTTTGCAGAGCTACACCCAGCTCCCGGATATCTCGGTGGACTACGGGGTGATGGAAAAAGTGTCCCGGGTGGCCGTGCTCCCGGCCGGTTTTGACTGGGACGACCTCGGGAACTGGGAGGCCCTTTATCGTCTGGGGGAGAAAGACGACTCCGGATGCGTGACCCGCGGGGACGTCCTCGCCCTGGACTGCAGGGACTCCTTTCTTTTTTCCACCGGTGGAAAACTGGCCGCGGTCGGGCTGGAGCGGGCCGTGGTGGTCCAGACCAGGGACGCCACCCTGGTCTGTTCCCGGGACGAGGTGCAAAAGGTAAAAGACGTGGTCCAGAGGCTGAAAGAGGAAGACAGCCATCTGGTTGAGGCCCATGTGACCGTACACCGGCCCTGGGGCAGTTATACGGTCCTGGAGGAAGGGCCCTACTACAAGATAAAGCGGCTTTCTGTCAGTCCCGGTTCAACCCTGAGTCTGCAGATGCACCATCACCGCAGCGAGCACTGGGTGGTGGTAAACGGCACCGCGGAGGTGCTTGTGGGGGAGGAGGTGAAACTCCTTTCCGAGAACCAGTCCGTGGACATCCCCAAGGCCACCAAGCACAGGCTGGGCAACCCGGGCAAGCTCCCGGTGGAGATTATTGAGATCCAGAACGGTCCGTATCTGGAAGAGGATGATATTGTCCGCTTCGACGATGTTTACGGACGGTCCTGATGCTGGATTTTTCTCCGGCACTCAAAGCCTTACGTCCTGAGTGCCGGAGAAGGGGAGGAGAACACTAGCCGATTTGATCCAGGAGTTCCCGGCCTGCCTGATGCTCCGGGTCGGATTGGAGGATGCGTTCCAAATGTTCTCTGGTTTCTTCCAGCCGATTCAGCTGATACAGGCTCCCGGCCAGTGAATAGCGGACCTCATTATTATCCGGGTCCAGTCGGAGATAGTCTTCCAGATAAGGAAGAATCTCCTCGACCCTTTCCATCAGGTGTCCCACCTGCACCAGCCCGAAAAGGGCGATCATGTTTTCCGGGTTGATCTTGAGGGCCTTTACGAAATGCCCAAAGGCCTCTTCCCTGGACCCGTTTTCCATTTCAATCAAGCCCATGCCGGCAAAAGATTTGTCGTTTTCCTCTATCTTGGCTGCTTTTGCATAAAGCTGTCTGGCGCTCTGCAGATTGCCTTCCTGGACCTCTATGGTGGCCAGCCCCAGGTAGGGGTCGGGATGATTTCCGTTGCTTCCGGCCGCCTTATTATAATAGTCCCGCGCTTTGTCCAGCTCGCCCATGAAAAGGTAGCACTCACCCAGTTCGTTGTTGATTTCGTAGTCCAGTTGACTGTTCATGCCTCTCCTCCTTTGAGTTCGTCCTAATAAAGACGGTTGTCTGTTTTTTTCCGTCTGGAGAATTTTAAGCAATGATCGTGCCAGATTTAAAAATCGCAAGGTAAGGTTCAATAGGGGGGGGTGAAGCCGGATGCGAATATTCCCCCCGCTATATTTTTGAAGGGCGTCTCAGGTATCAGTGCGCAAGATTTTGGACTCCGCACCCAAATCTGAATTCGGGTGCCGGATAAAGACAAAGTCATACATATATTTATTCGTACAAGGAGCTTTTTTTGCGGGACTTTGACAACAAGATTTTGCACAGATTTGTGCGAGGAACCATAAACCCTTTGCTGGCCTTGGATGGTTCCGAAAGGAGGTTGCTTGATCTGCTGCCAGTCCCCGGCAAACGCATTAAAGTCGGTTTTGGAACGATAGTTGCTTGAAGGGTCTGAAAACGCGGATTTTCCAATTTAAGAGGTGAGGAACATGAAAACACTTTTTCCCCAACACGTGCAGCTTATGAGCAAGGTCATGGATCTGCGGCTCGAACGTCAAAATATTGTCGCCTCCAACTTGGCCAATATAAACACGCCCGGGTACAAGTCCAAGCGACTGGAGTTTGAAAAAGAACTGCAGAGTTCCCTGCAACTGGGCAATAAGGGGGGAATGACCAAGACTGATGCCCAGCACATGCCCACCGGCTTTGATCCGGAGAACACGCAGGGCGATCTCCAGAAGGATATCGATCCGCGGGTGGTTCGCGGGGAAGATCGGGTTGATCTGGATGAGGAGATGTCGATTATGTCCAAGAACAGTCTGGCTTATAAGACTCTCAGCCAGCTTCTGCGCAACAATTTCAGCGGCATGGAAGAAGTGATAAGGGAGGGAAGTAAATAATGGATTTCATGACAGCATTTGATATCGGCTCTTCCGCCCTGCGCGCGGAAAGAAAGCAACTCAATGTGATTTCCATGAACCTGGCCAACGTGAATACCACCCGGACTCCGGGCGGCGGTCCTTATCAACGCAAGAGCGTGGTTTTTGAGTCCACTCCGGTGGAATCCCCGTTTGATTCGGCCATGCGTTCCGCTTTGGAACGGGAAATTGACGGAGTCAAGGCCAGATCCGTGGTGGATGACAACCGACCGTTTAAGCAGGTTTATGATCCCGGTCATCCGGACGCGAACGAGGAGGGATACGTGCTCATGCCGGATATTAACGTGGTCGAGGAAATGGCCAATATGATGACGGCCATGCGCACCTACGAGGCCAACGCCCAGGCGGTAACCACGGCCAAGGAAATGTACAACAAGGCCCTGGAGCTGGGACGCTAGCACTCGGCTACAGGAGTCATCCGCTCCCGGGATGTTTCCTACCGTTCCGGCAGGCAGGGAGCTATAAGTAGGCTTTTAAAAGACATTGATCGGAAAGATTTTTTAAAGAGGTAGAAGACCATGTCCACAATCACACCGGCAGCCATGAAAGCATACACCAACGCCCTGAATTTCGGCCAGGAAAACCCCGAAATGCAAGTAGGCAACGGTCAGGGCCAAGAGCAGGTGGAAAAGGCGTTTTCGGAAACGATCAAGGAGTCCCTTTCCCAGGTAAACGACATGCAGCTGGAGGGCGGGGAGATGATCAAGGCTTTTGCCTCCGGGGAAAATCAGAATGTGCATGAATTGATGATCTCCCTGCAGAAGGCCGGGCTGGCCATGAAGATGACTTCCGCGGTCCGGAACAAGGCCATGGAAGCATACAAGGAACTTATGCAGATAAGGCTGTAGGGGTTTTCTCAAGTTGCTAACAATTTCAGTCAACAAGCGCATGGAGAATTAGTATGCCGTCGTTTTTGAATAACATCTGGACAAGGGCGACCTCCCTGTGGGGCCAGAGTTCCCTGGCCCAGAAAATACTCATGGGCGGACTTTTGGTTTCAGTGATTATCGCCTTTGCCGTCCTGTTAATGTATATTAACAGTACCAGCTACAAGGTGTTGTATTCCAATGTATATCCCAAG
This sequence comes from uncultured Desulfovibrionales bacterium, assembly GCA_964614055.1. Taxonomy (GTDB): domain Bacteria; phylum Desulfobacterota; class Desulfovibrionia; order Desulfovibrionales; family Desulfonatronovibrionaceae; genus CAYNNQ01. Next base: position 3,809 of record CAZTKE010000007.1, read on the forward strand.
GATGCATCCAGGATAAAGGAAATCCTGGACAAACAGAAGGTGGACTACAAGCTGGAAAACGGCGGCAAGACCATTTTGGTTCCGGCCGATCAGGTGTATAAGCTCCGTCTGACCATTGCCGGCAAGGATGTCATGCACGGGCAGGGAGTGGGCTTTGAACTCTTTGACGAGACCAAGATCGGGCAGACCGAATTCGTGCAGCACGTCAATTATCAGCGCGCTCTGCAGGGCGAACTGGCCCGGACTATTTCCGGCTCGCCCGCTGTGCAGTCCGCCAGGGTGCATCTGGTCCTGCCGGAGAGGAGTCTGTTTGTGGAGGAACAGGAACCTCCCTCGGCGTCGATCGTGGTCAATCTGCAATCCGGGCGGAAGATGAATGAAGAGCAGGTGCAAAGCATTGTAAACCTGGTCACCAGCGGGGTGGAGGGGTTGGAAAAAGACAATGTGACCATCTCCGACACACGGGGGCAGGTCCTTTATGAGCCGCGGGAGGACTCCCTGGCCGGGTTGTCCAATTCACAGCTGGAGTATCAGAGAAATGTGGAAAAGAGCCTGGAACGGCGTGTGCAGGATATCCTGCGGCCCATTGTTGGCGTGGACGGTGTAATAGCCAAGGTAAATGCTGATTTGGATTTCAGCAAGAAGCAGGTGCACAAGGTCCTTTACGATCCGGACAGCGCGGTGGTCAGGAGCGAACAGACGTCGGACGAGACCACCCGGGGGACGGCCAACGCCGAATCCGGAATCCCGGAGGCGGAATACCGCGGAGACGGAGCCACGGGCACGGAAACCACCCAGGAATCCACCCGGACCACTTCCACAACCAATTTTGAGATCAACAAGGAAGAGCAGAATATTGTCGCTCCGGTGGGTAAACTGGAACGCTTGAGTGTTGCAGTCCTGGTGGATGGCAAGTATGCTCAGACTGCGGACGGGGCATATGAATACGAACCCCTGCCGGAATCGACCATGGACAGGATACGGGAACTGGTCCAGAGCGCGGTTGGATTCGACGAGGTCCGCGGGGACAGTATGGAAGTTACCAACATCGCTTTCGGCGCGCCGGAAAAGGTCCCGGAGCCGACATTCATGGACAGCGTTTCCAAGTATTTCGATATGGTGGGCAAGCCGCTTTTAAATACCCTTCTGGTCCTTCTCTTTCTCCTTCTGGTGGTCCGGCCCATTGTTTTGACCATACTCCGGCCCCGGGTTTCCGAGGGAGAAGGCGCGGAAGGCGCCGGCGGACTTCCCGGAGGCGAGGAGCGCATGGCCCTGGCCGAGGGCATGACCGAGGAGGAAATGGCCGGCATGGATGCCAGAAAGAGAGTGCAGGGGGTACGGGAGACGGCTTCCCAGCTGGTGGAAGAAAATTTTGATCAGGCCTATTCGGTGGTCAAGAAATGGCTGCGCGAGGAGGATAAATAAAAGTGGCCGAAATAGAATACAGGAAGCTGACCGGGTCCCAGAAAACGGCCATTCTCATGCTCTCTTTGGGGGATGAGTTTACCAGCCAGGTGTTTAAAAGGCTGGACAAGGACGAGGTGACCAAAGTGTCCAAGGCCATGCTGGAAATGGACAGCGTGCCCAAGGAAGTGGCCGAGGAAGTGTTAAAGGAATTCAACGATACCCTTGCTCTGGGCAAGGATATGATCCTCGGCGGACCGGAGCAGGTCAAGAAGCTGGTTTCCCAGAACCTGGATTCGGATACGGCCAAGTATGTCATGGATACCCTGGAGCTGGACAGTGGTCCTGCTCCGTTCAAGGAACTGTCCAACGTCAGTCCCAAGCTTCTGGCCCAGATCCTGCGTAATGAGCATCCCCAGACCCTGGCCCTGATAGTCGGGCATCTGCCTCCGGAAAGCGGGGCAGAGCTGATTCAGAATCTTTCCCCGGGAGTGCGTCCGGAAGTTTTGATGCGCTTGGCCAAGCTGGAGGCCGTGCCCGAGGACATGCTCATGGAGGTGGACAAGGTCATGCAGAGTCAGGTCCTGGCCATGGGCGGCAAGGAAGGCAAAAAGGTTGGAGGCGTTCCTTCAGTTGCCGAGATATTAAATGCAGTGGACCGCAGCGTGGAGGAAGAGGTTCTTTCGGATATAGAGGAGGAATCCTCTCAGCTGGCCGAGGAAATCAGGCAGCTTATGTTCGTCTTTGATGACATAATAAATCTGGACGATCGGGCGGTCCGCGAGGTCTTAAAGGAAATAAGCAACGACGATCTGACCATGGCCCTGAAGGCCGCTTCCGAGGAACTGCAGGAAAAATTCTTCGGGAACCTCTCCGAGCGGGCGGCGAACATGATCCGTGAGGATCTGGAAATCATGGGACCGGTCAAGCTCTCGGATGTGGAAGCCGCACAGCAGAATATAGTCAAGGTAGTCCGCCGCCTGGAGGCCGAGGGCCGGATCATCATCGCCGGCAAGGGAGGCGGGGATGTCCTTGTCTAGTTCAGGGGCCGGCGGCCGGGTGATAATCGGGCTGCAGAGCAAGGAGCTACGGGATGTGGAGTGCCGGGAAGACAGCCCTTGGATGGATGAGTGTTCGCAGGAGGAATTTGTGGAGCGGGTCCGGGAAAAGGCCCGGAGTGCGGCACGCGATGTCATCGCCCGGGCCATGGAGGAGAGCGAGCAAATAAAATCCCGCGCCTATCAGGAGGGTTTGTCCGAGGGACGGGATCAGGGCCGGCAGGAAAACGAGAAAATGGCCGGGGAACTCGCGGACAGGATCCATAAGGTTCTGGATGGAATAGCTACCCAAAGGGAAAAAATCTATGCCGGGTACAGGCGGGACATGGTAGTCTTGCTCAAGGCCGCGGTGGACAAGGTCCTGGGATGGCAGCTGGAAGAGGAGCGGGAAAAAACGCTTTTCAAACTTTTTGACGAGGCCGTGGAACACTTGGCGTCCGGTGAGGAGTTGACGGTCCAGGTTCGGCCCGAGGACAAGGAAATCGTGGACAGGGGTGTGGCCGTTCTCAAGGAAAACAGGCCGCGGATGGGAAATGTTCAGGTGGTGCCCAGCAATGATCTGGAAAAAGGCGGCGTTGTCGTGGAAAATGAAAACGGGATAGTGGACAACAGCATAGAATCCCGCCTGCAGGCCGTGCGTCAGATACTTGACCAGATATCCCTGGAGCCGGAATAATATGGTGTTGCCGCCAAGTATGCCGGTTATTAAACAATTTTGACTTCCCGGCGAAGTTCCTCATTTTTTTGTCCGGCTGCTAACATTGCCGGAATTTTTTTAATTTCAAACCTTTTTCAGGCGGTGTAAATGTCACTGGAACCGGCCAGCGGAGTGGACCTTCTTCGGGATCTGGAACCGACCCGGGTATACGGCAAGGTGTGCAACGTTGTCGGTCTGGTAGTCGAGGGCAAGGGGATCAAGGCCCCCCTGGGATCCATGTGCCGACTTTTCCCGGAAAGCGGGGATGAGCGTGAAGCCATTAATGCCGAGGTCGTGGGCTTTCGGGACGACCGGGTTCTTTTCATGCCCTACGGGGAAATGCGCGGGATTAAGCCGGGCTCGCTTATCCGCAACGCGGCTATGCCCCCTCTGTTCCCGGTGGGCAAGCGGTATCTGGGTCAGACCCTGGATGCGTTCGGCTCACCACTGCAAGGTGACGCGGACATATCTCCCCGGCAGTATTATCCCATTTATGCCGAACCCTTGAACCCCCTGAAAAGGCCGCGCATAGATGACCCCCTTGATGTCGGGGTGCGGTCCATAAACGGGCTTTTGACCCTGGGCAAGGGCCAGCGGATAGGGATCATGGCCGGGTCCGGGGTGGGCAAGAGCACCATGATGGGCATGATGGCCAGATATACCGAGGCGGACGTGAATGTGATCGCCCTGGTCGGCGAGCGGGGCCGGGAAGTGGTGGAATTTATGGAAAAGGATCTCGGTCCGGAGGGCATGGCCCGGTCGGTGCTGGTGGTGGCCACCTCGGACCAGAGCCCGCTTATCCGCATGCGGGCCGCGTATTCGGCCACTGCTGTCGCCGAGTATTTCCGGGATCAGGGCAAGAATGTGCTTCTTATGATGGACTCGGTGACCAGGTTTGCCATGGCCGCCCGCGAGGTGGGGCTGGCCGCCGGGGAGCCCCCGACGACCAAGGGGTACACCCCGTCGGTGTTCACCCAGCTCCCCAGGCTCCTGGAAAGGACGGGCAAGAATGAAAAGGGCAGCATAACCGGAATATATACCGTGCTGGTGGACGGGGACGATTTTAACGAGCCCATCGCGGACGCGGTGCGCTCCATTCTGGACGGGCACATCGTCCTTACCCGGGATTTGGCCGATCAGGGTCATTATCCGGCCATTGACGTGCTCAAGAGCATTAGCCGCCTGCGCACGGATATCGTTTCCGATGAGGTGCAAAAGGACGGCCGGGAGCTCATCCGCAATCTGGCCACCTACCGCCGGGTGGAGGACATGGTCAATATCGGGGCCTATGTGCGGGGAAACAGCACGGAAATAGACGCGGCCCTGGATATGATCGGGCCCATCCGGGACTATCTGCAGCAGCCGGTGGGGGAGAAGCAGGATCTGCAGGAAAGCTGGCTTAAGCTTAAACAGGTGGTGTCCAAGTGATAACTGAACCGGGAAAGGTCTATTTTATTGGGGCCGGCCCCGGAGATCCGGAGCTTATAACGGTCAAGGGCAAGCGGCTTATAGATTCGGCCCAAAACATTCTTTATGCCGGTTCGCTGGTGCCCGGGGAGCTTTTTTCCGATTGTCTGCCGGATGCGGATATCCGGGACAGCTCCGGCATGACCCTGGAAGAAACGCACGAATATCTTTCCCGGGCCTGGAAAAAGAATCAGAGTGTAGTCCGGGTGCATACCGGTGATCCGTCTCTGTACGGGACGATTCTGGAGCAGATAGGCCTTTTGGCTGCACAGGAGATCCCCTTTGAAATCGTTCCCGGCGTGACCAGCGCCTTTGCCGCGGCCGCTGCCGCCGGAGTCTCCTTTACCGTCCCCGAGGGCAACCAGACACTGATTATCACCCGCACCGCGGGCAGGACCCCGGTTCCCCGGGAACAGGATCTGCAGTGCCTGGCCGAGAGCAGGGCGGCCATGGCTGTGTATCTTTCAGCGACAATGGCCGGCAAGGTACGGGACAGGCTCTTGCATGGCGGCCTTCCCCAGGAGACAAAGGTGGTTATCGCCCACCGCATCGGCTGGCCCGGGGGAGAGGTCCGCACGTGCACCCTAAAGGACATGGCCGAGACGGCCCGGGCAATGCAGATTACCGGTCAGGCGGTTTTCCTGATCCTGCCAGGCGGGGAAATGGACCGCCGCTCCCGCCTGTATTCCCCCGAATTCAGCCACGGCTACCGCAAATAAGGTTTCATCTTTCACCGCGGTCAGCTTCGAAAAAGGAAATGGATTTATCGGTTTTTACTCCGCGTGCCCGGCCACGCGCAAGACTTCGTTCACCGTGGTCACACCTTGCCTGACTTTTTCCAGCCCGTCCGCAAACAGGCTTTTTATACCCTTGTTGCGGGCAATTTTCTGAAATTCCCACAGTTCGGCCCGGTTGCGGATCGCTTCTTTTAGTTCCGGGTCAAAGGGGACAATCTCAAAAAGCGCGGAGCGGCCCAGATACCCCGTCTTGCGGCACTCCGGGCAGCCTTCCCCTTCCCACAGGTGGTTGACTCCCGCCAGTTCCTCCTCCAGGCCCCAGTTCTTTTTGTCCTTTTCGCTTATTTCCCGGCGGATCTTGCAGTGCGGGCAGATGTTTCTAACCAGTCTCTGGGCGATCGCCCCGAGGAGCGCGGAGTTTATCAGGTAATTCTCCACTCCCATCTCCTGCAGTCTGGGGAAAACCGAGGGGGCGTCGTTGGTGTGCAGGGTGGAGAGGACCAGATGTCCGGTTAAAGCTGATTGTATGGCCTGCTCCGCGGTTTCCAGATCGCGCATTTCCCCGATCATTATAATGTCCGGGTCCTGGCGCAGGATATGCCGGAGCATGGTCGGAAAGGTTACCCCTATCCGGCTCTGGATCCCGATCTGGTTGAATTCGTCCACAACCATCTCAATGGGGTCTTCCAGGGTGACGATATTCAGCCGGGGATCGGCCAGTCGTTGCAGGGTGGAGTACAGGGTGGTTGATTTCCCGCTCCCGGTCGGCCCGGTGACCAGCAAAAGGCCGTAAGGCTGGTCCAAAAAATTTTGATATGTCTTCTGCTGGGTTTTATTCATACCCAGCTCTTCCAGGGGCTTTAGGGTGCTTTCGCTGGACAGAAGGCGCATGACCATCTTTTCTCCGAAGGCGATGGGCACTGTGGATATGCGCACGTCCGTGGGGATTTCCTCCAAAACGAGCTGGACCCGGCCGTCCTGGGGACGGCGTTTTTCGGCTATGTCCATTCTGGACATGCCCTTGAGCCGGCTTAAGATGGCCTGATGCACGATCTGCGGTATGCGGTACATGGTGTGCAGGACGCCGTCTATGCGGTATTTGACTAATGCGGATTTTCGCTTGGGCTCCAGGTGGATGTCGCTGGCCCTTTCCCGGATGGCGGAACGCAGCAGATAGTCCACGGCTTTAATTATATGCCTCTGCGAGGTGGCGTCTGTTTTGTCCGCTACCTCGACCCGGCTTTCCTGGTCCCCGAGATTGTTGCTGGAGGCGAATTCCCTTTCCGCGGCCCGGATGGAGAGCTTGAACTGGTAAAAGTCGTCAATCAGCCGCAGGATGTCTTTTCTGGTCCCCAAAAAGATGCGGCAGGGAAGATCGGTAACCCGGTGCATGTCTTCCCACAGTTCGGGACGAAAGGGGTTGAAGACCAAAACGTGCAGCTCCCCGTCCACGGCCTTTATCGGGACCAGTACGTTCTTGCGGGCAAAGCTTTCGGAAATGGTCTGGGTGGATATTTCTATATCCGTTTCCACGGGATCGACTTTTTTGAATTCCAGACCGAAGTGTTCAGCCAGGGCGCGCAGGATAAGTTCCTCGTCCAGGATCATCTCCCGGTTGTCACGGGTTACCCGCAACCCAAGCCGCTGCAGAAAATCCAGCCCCTGCTCGCTTTCCGCAGGAAGTTCCGCTTTTTTGGCCCGGGAGGCGATGAGCTTTTTGCGCGCTTCGTCCACCAGCCCGGCCTTTTCCAGGATGGGGATAAGGGTGCGCAGGTTGTATTTTATCCGTTTGTCCCGGAAGTCTTCCGGCCTAGCCATGTTTGATCCTGTCTATTAAATCGGTTGTGGAGTAACCGGGCAAAAGATCTATGCTAAGGACCCGGCCTCCGGCCTGTTTGACGGTGTCCCGGCCAACGATTTTTTCCTCCGGCCAGTCCCCTCCCTTGATCAAAACGTCCGGAACGATGCTTTGGATGAGTTCAAGCGGGGTGTCGGAATCAAACAGGATCACGAAATCCACGCAGGCCAGGGCGGCCAGGACCCGGGCCCGATCCTCCTCCCGGTTAATCGGCCGGGAGTTCCCCTTTATGTTTTTTACGGAGCGATCACTGTTCAGACCGACCATCAGGATATCACCCAGGGCGGAGGCCCGTTCCAGATAGTCCACATGCCCGGGATGCAGGATGTCGAAACACCCGTTGGTGAAGACCGTTACCGGGCGCTTCTCCTCCCTGGGGTAAATACGCTTGAATTCATCCGCGGTGATTATCTTTTTTCCGGTATCCATTTGGGTAGTCTGGTTAAGGTGAGATGATAAAGCCAGGCGCATATAAGCCCCGGACCGAGTCCGAATATCCATCCGGCGACAATATCCGCGGGGAAATGCTTGCCCAGATACAGGCGGGAATAACCGATCACAAGGGGGATGATCCATATCCACTTCCGGGTTCCGGGAATGAATATGAAGACCAGGCAGGTTGCGGCCGCGGCATTTGCCGCGTGCGACGAGGGATAGGAAGTGCCGTCCTGCTTTTGCCGTTTGAAATCCGCCGGTCTTTGCTGCCATTTACCGTCCTCGTGCAGCCAAGTTTCGGCTATTTGGTTCAGGGGCCGCACCCGGGCCACGGCATCCTTGAAGATATTGGCGCTCATATCACTCAGGCCTATGGCCGCGGCCAAAGCCAGGATAAGGAGCACCCGTTTGCGGTCTTTTTTGTACAGGAAAAAAATTAGAAAGACGCAGAGGAGGACAACCCACAGTGCGTCCCCGGAAACAACGGGCATGAGCCAGTCCAATGCCGGATGGCGCCAGACCATGTTTGCCTGCTCAAAGAGCCATAAGTCCCATGCCGGTGTCTGAAAATTCATTTTTGCCGCTGGTTTTGCTTTTTGGGCTTGCCCGTTAAAAGGTCTCGTGTTCAGGGTTCGGCCAAAATCCGTTAAAATCATAGCAGAGAAAGAAAGTGACTGTCACTCCGCTTCTTCCCGCTTTCCCGGTTTTAACTATGATCGGACCCTTTATCCCGCAGAACATGCTTTTTAGTTCCTCCGGGGCGCTGTGTTCCTCGTCCCACTCCATGTACACCGCATCCCAACCCACCTTGTCCTCTGGAGAATCCCAAAAGTCGTACTGGTTCAGCTTGCGTCCGGTATTCACGCAAAAGGCCCGGTCCTGGCCGGGAACATAAAAAGACAGAGCCGAGGTCGGTCCGTAGGTGTCGCTGAATAGAAAAACGCGCTCCGGCTGGTCAAACCGGGTTTGTCTGAGTTCCCCGGCCTTTTCCCCGGCCTGTTCCCATCCCCGAAGGCGTGTGGCCGGATCCATATCCCGGGGCAGGGGCAGATGCCCCAGGCTGTAGGTCAGGCAGAAAAGAACCAGCCCCAGGGATATCCAGATTTTTTTCTGTTTGCGGGAAACCATCTCCAGTCCGAGTGTGGCCAGAATTATCCCGGCGCAGAAGCTCACGCCCGGCCAGTTGGGCTCCACCTTGGCCCGCAGACTCCACAGGAGGAAGAAAATCCACACCGGCCAGAAAAAAACACTCAAGAGGATGCTTTGATTACGGTCAAGCCCCAGCTTGTTTTCGTTTCCCTTGAAGTGGGTCCGCAAAATAATGACTGCGGCGATTATCAGGAACGCGAACCACCACGGGGAGACTATCCCTATCTGCCCGCCCAGGAATTCAAAAAAGTATTTGGGCGCGAACAAAACATAAGCGTCCTCCCCGGCCATGCCCCCGCGGTACAGGACGTGCTTTATGCCCGCCCACCCGGTTTGCATGTTCCAGAGGACAATGGGCAGGCTGCCCAGAATCGCCCCGGCAAAAAGGGAGGCAAGCGTTCCCGGCCACAGCCCGGCCGGGGTTTTTTCCCGGCGCAGGAGTAAAAAGAGATACACAAGGGCCAGGGGGATGAACAGGAGCATGGTGTATTTGGCCAGGGTGCCGGCGGCGACAAACAGGCCCATGAGCAGAAATTTGCCCGGGCAAGGCTTGAGCGCGAGTTTGTACAAGGTGATAAGTGCGGCCAGCCAGAAGAGCATGAGCAGGTTGTCCGTGGTCATGAGTATGCCGGTGGCCAGAAAGACGGGCATGGTGTTGGCCACGATCAGGCTCAAAAGGGCGGTTCTGGGTCTCTTCCAGACCCGGGCCAGGAAATAGAAAATTAAAACCTGCATAATAAGGGTGTTCACGCAGGCCCCGATCCGGACTCCCAGTTCGGTGTCCCCGAATATGGCCGTCCAGAAACGGATAAAATAGGCGATGAGAGGACCTTTGGAATAGTAGGAGAGCTGCAGGGTCCTGCTCCAGTCCCAGTACTGGGCCTCGTCGGTGAACAGGTCCGTACCCCCGAAGAGTATGAACCACACCCGGACCAGGGTGGAGGCGATGATTATGAGCCAGGCGGCCTGGAGTATTCTTTTCCCCGAGAAGTTTTCAAAGAGGTCTTTGTTCTGCATATGCACGTTTTTTTTATTTTTTTTGGTTTTGTTCCCTGAATTTTTGATACGTAGCCTGAAAGAGGAGTAAAGGATGTCGTAAAAAGGGCTCCTTACACAAGTTTGCGCAAAATTTTGTTGCCCAGAACCCGCAAGCAAGGCTTAACTTTTTGAATTTGAAGGTTTTTGTTTAAAATTGTTGAATTGACTAACCGTTGGGATAATCCAAGTCCAAATCGAAATCGGGATCGCTATCGAAATCGAATGACATATTCATTCGGTGCAACGGGAACCCTCAGCTTACGGGGCCGATCCCGATAGCGATTTCGATCCCGAAGAAAAAAAATCCAAAAATACGGATAGCACTGGACACTCATTCTCCGAGCCGGACGGCCGGATCAAGAACTCTCTTTCCCAGAGAACGCAACCTAGTTTCCATCCGGAAATGGCCCTTTTCCAGTTTAACGGCGTCAATTTTCGTAATTATTCGATCACGTATTAGGATACGCTCGCTCGTAATTACTCAATTTCCTTGTTAAACAGGAAAAAATCTCATTTCCGAATTGGAAACCTGATATTTCTAAATCCGAAAATTTTTGAATTTCCGGATAAGAACAACCTAGCCGTAAACGGAATTGGAGGCAAGGAGCACCACCCGGCCTTTTGTCAATGAGCGCAAAAATGCCTTGGATGCTTTCCCGGGTGATGAATGGTTGCCTCTTGTCTTTGTCCGGCCGGAAAAGAGCGAAGCTTTGAAAGGGAATCGGCAGCTTGAAAGGGGCGATAAAGGGAGGTGAAAAAGTGTTTTTGCAGGATAATGCAAAAAGGTATCCAGACGCCTGCCGGCGGGAGAGAAATGGTCATCCAATGTCTTGGTCTTAATTTTTAATGAGTATGTTTTTCAACTTTTTGTATTAAGTCCTCCCTGCTTACCGGCTTGGGGATATAGTCGTCCATGCCGGCTTGCAGGAATTTTTCCCTGTCCCCGGACATGGCGTAGGCGGTTAGGGCCACAATCGGAATATTGGTCTCGCCGTAGCCTCCGGCCCGGATCTCTTTTGTTGCTTGTATGCCGTTTATTACCGGCATTTGTATATCCATCAGAATAATGTCGAACTTTTCCCTTTTTAACGTGTTCAAGGCCTCCTGGCCGTTTTCGGCAATGGAAAGAGGGTATCCGTTTTTCTCTAAAAGCCGCTTAAGATGCTTTCTGGTCATTTCGTCGTCATCAACCAACAGGACTTTTGGTAGATTGCTCTGGTTGGCTTTTTGGGCGAGGGCCGGTGTTGTCCTTTGGTTTGGGGAGGGCTCGGGGATATTGAAAGGGAGACTTACATAAACCGTGGTCCCCACCCCTTTCTCGCTGCTGATGGCCAGGGAACCGTGCATAAGTTTTACCAGCCGCTTCACCAGGGGAAGGCCGAGTCCGGCACCTTCATATTGTCTGCTGTACGGGGATCTGCCTTCATTGGCCTGGGTGAAGGTGTTGAAAACATTTTCCAGCATGTCCTTGGGAATTCCCTTGCCGGTATCCTCGATGGTGAAAAGGACGCGGCATTGATTCCTGCCGGTACTCGGGATAAAGCCGGCGTGCACCTTGATTTCTCCGTTGTGCGTGTACTTGGAGGCGTTGCCGGTCAGATTGAGCAATATTTGTGTCAACCGGATGCTGTCCCCGGATAATTCTTCCGGAATCGTGGCGTCGATAAACGTCTTTAGGGAATTCCCGTTCTTTGCTGCGGACTGGGTCAGTATGTCCTCAACCGACTGCATAATCTCCCGGATTTGAAACTTTTCCTCTACTATTTCCAGCTTGCCGGCCTCTATTTTGGACAGGTCCAGGATGTCGCTAAGAAGTCTTTGCAGGCGCTTGGAGGAAGTGGTGGCCAGCTCCACATACTCTTTTTGCTCTGTGTTCAGGCTGGTTGTGTCCAGCAGTTGCAGCATGCCCATGATCCCGTTGAAAGGGGTTCTGATTTCGTGGCTCATGTTGGCCAGAAATTCGGACTTGGCCTTGTTGGCTGTTTCCGCCTGTTTTTTGGCTTCCAGCAACTCTTCTTCTTTTTGTTTGCGCTCGGATATATCCCTGGTTATTCCCATAATACCAATGGGGTGGCCGCTGTCGTCATGCAAAATGGACGCCTTGATTTCCGCCCATATTTTGCTTTCGTCCTTGCAGATCAGCTGCAATTCAATGACCCTTGCCTGCCTTTTTAAATGCGCTTTCTTTTTTTCCAGCTCCAGTTCTTCGGAAATTATTCCGGACATATAAGGCAAAAATTCCCGGGGAACGGATTTTTCAATACTCTGTCCGTAAATTTCGTGGGGCTTGAACCCTCTTAAAGTTTCCACGGAAGGGCTTATATAGGTATATTTTAAATCCATATCCAGGGTGAAGATCACGTCTTCCGAGTTTTCGGCAAGAAAGCGATATTTCTTTTCGCTTTCCTCCAGAGCCTGGTTTAGAGAGGCCAGGTCTTCAACTTTGGTTTTGACCTGGTCGGCCATTTTATTGAAGGTCTTGGCCAAGCTGCCTATCTCATCGCTATTTTTTACGGGAACCACCGTATTTAAATCCCCGCCTTCGAAATTTTTCATTGCTTTAGCCAGATCGGTGATCGGTCTTACGACGGCCCGGTTCAGTCCGAGAATGCCGGAAGAAATCAGCAGAGCGGGCATGATCAAGAGGAATAAAACGGCAATGATCATGGTCTGCTGACTGGCGTTTTCAAGCCTTGCATCAGCTTTTTCTACTTTGGATTCGGCCTCGGCGGTCAATTGTTCCGTTTTGGACGCAGTCAGGGCCTTGTCGAAAAGGGCCTTGTTTTCCTTTATTTGCGAGTCGAGCTTGTTGACTGCGAATTTGGTTTCCGGGATTAAACGGCTTATGGACTTAATTTGACTGAAGAGCATGCTGAACAGGGGCTCAATGCTCTTAGTTTCGTCTATTGTGGCTAATTGGGAAGCGAGGAACCTGCGGTTGGAAATTACAATCGCTTTGTCGCTAGGAGTATAGCGTTTGGTTATAAGACTGTTCAAGGCAACCAGGGTCAGCTGGTTAAGGCTTTTCAGCACATAAGGCGCCAGCGACGATTCCTCGGAGACATCCTCGCCCAGGACTCGATCCATCTGTATGGTGGCCAATACGGTGGCGATTTTATTGTCCAGTTTCTGGTAAATATTTATCGTTGTTTCTCTTAATTCCTCAAAACGTTTTTCAGCCCCCCTGATCTTTGCTTCTTTTTTACTGACCAGGCCGATCAATTTTTGGGCGCGTTTCAGCAGAGTCCTGGTTTGTCCGATGTCGGTTCGGAAAGGGGGATTGAGACTTTTTTGCGAAAATTTGGGTACATGCCCGGTGGCCACGATTTCCGAGACCAGTAGGTTCAAATCATTTTTCCATTTTACGTATTTCTGTATTTGTGCCTGTTCATTTCTTACCTGGTCGCGGATTTCCAGGTTGTTCAGCACTTTTTTGTGCATTAGAATGTTCATTACGGCCAGGGCCAATAGGAGAGCGAAGATTAATGCCCCGCCAATGAGGATCTTTTTCCTGATGGTCATGCCTTTCCTTCTTGCAGCACCTTATAAAATATTTGTTCCGTCTGCCGGGGTCCTATTTTTTCCAAAATCCGCATCCTATCCAGGCGGTTCTGCCGTCATCCAAATTTACCTTTTTAAAAAAAGAACGTTTTCTTCCGATTTTTTGGGTATACGGATTAAGCCAGTCGTATTCCAGCCAGACTTCGTCTTGTTTGTTTATCAGCTTGATTTCTTCCTGAAATAAGAGCCGTCCGTTGGGGGTGCGCAAGCCCCACATATTTTTCCCTATCAACTCCGGCCTGATGCCGTGAGCGACACACACGGCCTTCCTTTTTTCCTGGCTGTAGGCATGCATGAAAATGTACAGCCTGTGCTCTTCGTTTTTGAATCGGGGGTCGTTTTCAATTGTTTCCTGAATCAGTTCCATGTTGCCGGAATTCTTTTTGACGAATTCATGGGCCAGCATTACCAGGGATTTTGCTTTCTTTTCCGGGGCTGAGAGATCTAAACGTTCAGCTCCATGCAGGCTTGCGGAAATAAAAATGAATAGAATGAATAGGGAAATGATCCGTAGATTGTAACCTTGCAAGCGTTTCCCAATTGTTTTTTCCCGCATTTTTTGCTCCGAATAAATTCGCCTGTTAATCCCGCCTGCTTTTTCTGCCTTGCCCAACGGCTCCCGGCAGTATGCGGATGGAGGGTTATTGACAGTGTTGGCGTGTCGATTCCGGAGACAAAGCACTCTGCTGTTAAAAGTTTCTTTGTGCTATCCCCGCAAACAGCTTCCTAAAATAAGATTAAACTGAAATGTCCATAATATTCAAGCAAATCATGTCCCTTTACTTTTACCCCCTGGCGGATTTTCGGTTGAAGCTTAAAACGCATTGAACGCGGGATATTTCCTCTCTTGTCTTTGTCCGGCCGGAAAAGTATGTAACTTTGATAACGGCCCATTCGGGGAATCAGCATTTACGCAGGAGGATACATGAAAGGAATAATTCTGGCCGGGGGATCCGGAACCAGGCTGTACCCGCTGACCCTGGGGGTGAGCAAGCAGCTTATGCCGGTGTACGACAAGCCCATGATCTATTATCCGCTTTCGGTTCTGATGCTGGCCGGTATCCGGGATATACTGATCATTTCCACTCCTCAGGACATCCCGCGTTATGAACAGGTCCTGGGCGACGGCAGCTCTTTCGGGGTCAATTTTTCCTACAAGGTCCAGCCCCGTCCGGAAGGCCTGGCCCAGGCCTTTGTCCTGGGGCGGGATTTTATCGGTTCGGATTCGGTCTGCCTTGTTCTCGGAGACAATATTATCTACGGAGAGGGACTCTCCGCAGTGCTTAAGCGTTGCGCCGGGCTTGAAAAAGGGGGCATTGTCTTTGGTTATCCGGTCCGGAATCCCAGCCGCTACGGGGTGGTGGAATTCGATCCCCAGGGCATGGTACTTGGTTTTGAGGAAAAGCCGGAAAAGCCGAAATCCAAGTACGCCGTTCCCGGGATCTATTTTTACGACAACCAGGTTGTGGATATTGCCGAGACCCTGACTCCATCCCCGCGGGGAGAGCTGGAGATAACCGACGTCAATTCCGCTTATCTTGAGCGCGGCTCCCTGCATGTGGAAGTTTTGGGCCGGGGCTATGCCTGGCTGGATGCCGGAACGCACGAATCCCTGCATCAGGCCAGCAGCTTTATTCAGGCCATTCAGGCCCGGCAGGGGTTCAAGATCGGGTGTGTGGAGGAGATAGCCTATCACCGCGGGTATATCGGGCGAGAGGAGCTTAAGCGTCTGGCGGATATGTACTCCAAGAACGAATACGGGCAATATCTGCGGGATATCATGGATATAGAGTGACGGCTTTTGGGAAAGATATTGTAACTGTTCAGTATGAATTTTTTGAGTTGACCGGCCCATATCTTCGGGCGAGCGCAAAACTCCTCCGGGAGATTTTCCCCCGACTTCGTTCAGGATAACACTGGAGGGAATAAACGGTTACTGGAGGACAAGGCGCACATCATTTTGAAACGGCGACGATGCCCTACAGTAAGAGATTCAGTCGAGCATGTCCGGTTTCCTGTCTCCAGTATCGAGTTTCTAGCCTGTCAGGCTTCCGCCCCGGTGCGCAATTCGCCTACCCGGCGGTTGTAGTAATCGATCACCGCTCTGCGGTTGAGCATGCCCAGGACCTTTTGCCGGTCATGGGTATCCACCACGGGCAGGGCGTCGATATTTTTCCGGGTGAATTTGCGCATGACCGAATTCAGGTCTTCCTCCCCGGTGACGTAGATGACATCCGGCTTGGCCAGGTCGCCCATGACCAGTACCTCGTCCAGGCTGGGCTCGAACAGGACCCCGCGCAGGTCGGTACTGGAGAATATCCCCTGCATGCGGTTTGATTTGTCCACAACGCAGAAGTATCTCTGCTCCGTGCTGGAGAGGATTTCCTTGAACTGTTTGAAGCTCATGTATTCCGGAACCAGGACCGGGGGATATATCTTCTCCTGTAGATCGCGTACCCGCATCTGCTCCAGGACGTTTATGAAAAAATCTCCGGCATGGGCCGGGGAAGCGATTCGGTTCTTGGGCTGTTTGACGTAGATGGTCCATTTCGTGGACAGGACATAGGTAAGCGAGCAGACCAGGAGACTGGGCGGGAGCAGATTGTAGGAACTGGTCATTTCACTGATAAAAATGATGGTCGAGATAGGGGTGTTGGACACTCCGGCGAAAAAGCCGGCCATGCCGACCACAATGAATGCTTCCGGCTGGGTTACAACCTGGGGCATGAGAGTGTGGAATATCTGCCCGACAATGCCGCCCACGGCCCCGCCGATTACCACGGAAGGCCCGAAGACTCCGCCGCTGCCCCCGGAACCGATGGTAAACCCGGTGGTCAGGATCTTGCCCAGGGCCAGGGTCAAAAGGAGATAAATGGAAATGTTTCCGGACAGGGCGTTCTGGATGTATCCGTACCCGAAAGCCAGGGTATGGGGCAGGAAAAAGCCGATGATTCCGGTTATAAGCCCGCCGATGGCCGGCTTTACATGGTTGGGTATTTTCCAGGCCCGGAAGACGTCGGTTATCTTGTAAAAGATAAACACATAAAGGAATCCCACTGCGGCGAGGAGAAAGGCCAGGACTGTGTACGGGCCCAGGGTCAGGGGGTTGTCAAAGCTGAAGGGCGGTGCCTGGAAAAGCGACCCCCAGCCGAAGATCATGCAGAACAGGCAGTAGGCGACTACCGAGGCTATCCCGGAAGGAATGACCACTTCCGCCTCCATTTCCGGGTCCCGGTACAGGACTTCGGCGGAAAAAAGCGCTCCGGCCAGCGGGGCCCGGAAGATACTGCCCACTCCGGCACCTATTCCAGCGGCGAGCATTATTCTTCTCTCACGATTGGTGAGTCCCAGCTTGGTGGCCATGAATGAACCGAATCCGGCTCCTATCTGGGCGATGGGACCCTCTCTTCCGCCGGATCCCCCGGTAGTCAGTGTGACCGCAGAAGCCAGGGTCTTTATTATCGGGATCCGGCCGCGGACAATGCCTTTCTTGTTGTGATAGGCGTCAATGGCCGAATCCGTGCCGTGGCCTTCGGCCTCGGGAGCGAAGGTGTACACCAGCCATCCGCTGATAAGGCCGCCTGCGGCGGGCAAAAAAAGGAGTATCCAGCGGTTGAATACTGTGGCTGTAGGAGGCAGGAGGTGCCCTTCCCCGGCGGGCTTGGGCGGGCGGTAGCCGGCCAGAAGGTCCAGGAAGTAATGCATGCCCAGTTCGCAGAGATAGTGAAAGACCACCGCGCCCAGGCCGGCGACCACGCCGATGGCTCCGAAGAAAAGGGCCCAGCGGCCGAAAAAATATATTTTGTCCAGGTGGCGCAAGGGTCAGTTCTTTATCTTTATGGTTATCTCCCCGGGGGAAAAGCCCTTGAGTGAAGAAAGGAGCCCCAGGATGGTTTTGGTGACCATGTCGTTCAAGAAACCGTTCAAGGCCAGTTTTTTGCCGTTTATATCGACCTCCGTACCCGGGTGAGAGGCGGCGCATTCCTGGGGAGAGGCCTGACCGGAGACTATTTCCCGGGCCAGCTGCAGGCAGTCTTCCCGGCCGCAAGTGCTGCAGTCCAGACCGGGCAAGAGAAAACCTTTTTCCAGGACCATGTCGGCCAACTCGGAGACGCTGTGGATTGCCTTTAGCCCGCCAAAGGATTGCGACCCCCAGACAGCCAGGGCCAGTCCGTTGTCCAGTTCGGCTGCTTCCTTTTCATTCCGGGCCAGGATTATGCGCGGGAGCGTGGTCTGGGTTTTGCCGCCCTCGACAATAAGCACCCGGTCTCCGGCCAGGTGAGCCAGGTCGGCCAGTTTCATTTTCCGGGGCCAGTATACTGCGCTTTCCTCCGGGCCTATCCCGATGACCGGGGAGGCCGCGGCCGAAAGTTCGCCAGTGTCCGAATCCTGCTTGTCGAATCCGTGGCTGGAGAATTTGACTGCGGCGCAGGATGTCCCCGAGTTTTCCAGCCCCCTGGCCAGTGACCCGGCCAGGCTGGTTTTCCCCGAGTTTTTATAACCGACTATGGAAATTGCTTTGGGCATTTATTTTCTCCGGGCGTATACAAACTTTTGACATCCGCATGAGCTTGCACTAACGATATCCGATTTGCATGCTTTTGCGAAAATAGACAAATATTATTTTTCTCTTCGCCTTTTTTGCTGCAATTTTCCGGTTTTAAAAAACAGAGCCGCAAAAGAGTTTGGGCAGGCGATAATGACCAATAACTGAGGCCGGGGCCGGTGCACAAGGGAATAATTTGCAAAATGGTTAAGTGTTTGATTTTTCAAGTTTTTTACAGGCTGCTTTTTGTTCCCGGCCGGTCCTGATTGCGTAAAATTTCGTTTTAACCTTGGTAATCCCTCTTATGGCAAAAATTAAAAAAATTAAAGGCTTTTCTGACCTCTTTCCCCCGGAGAGCGAACTGTATGCCCGCATGGAAGACTCCGCCCGCCGGGTATTTTCCCGTTACGGATGCCGGGAGCTCCGCCTCCCTCTTCTGGAGAGGACCGAGCTGTTCGCCCGCTCCATCGGGGATGAAACCGATATCGTGCAAAAGGAGATGTATACCTTTCCGGACCGCAAGGGGCGCAGTCTGACCCTGCGGCCCGAGGCAACGGCCGGAGTAGTCCGGGCGTATATCGAGGCCCAGCAATATGCCCGGGAAAACGTGGGCAAGTATTATACCGTGGGGCCCATGTTCAGGTACGAGCGTCCGCAAAAGGGCAGGACCAGGCAGTTCCACCAGGTTAATGTGGAGGTGCTGGGCCCGGAGTCGCCGATGGCGGATGCGGAACTGATCATGATGCTCGTGGATTACCTGCGGGATCTGGGGCTCAAGGACATCCAAATCGAGCTCAACTCCCTGGGCTGTTCCAAATGCAGACCGGATTTTCACGCCGCCCTTTCCGAATTTCTGCACGGCTTGAATGCACAGGAACTGTGCCAGGACTGCCGGGAGCGCATGGATAAAAACCCTCTGCGCGTCCTGGACTGCAAGGTGGACTCCTGCCGGGAGGTCATGCGCAACGCCCCGCGCATAAGCGACTTTCTCTGTGCGGAATGCAGGGAGCATTTCCGCGCGGTCAAGGAGACCCTGGAAAGCGCGGAGATTGAATTTGTTCTGAATCCTTTGCTGGTCCGGGGTCTGGATTACTATCAGCGGACCACTTTTGAGGTTGTGTCCGCGGATATCGGGGCCCAGGCCTCGGTGGCCGGGGGCGGCCGCTACGACGGTCTGGTCAAGGCCCTGGGCGGACCGGATATCTCCGGTCTGGGCTTTGCCTGCGGCATGGAAAGGCTGGCCATGCTTTTGGGCGGAGATGGGGATCAAACCCTGGATTTTTATTTGGCCGTGCTGAACGAGGAAGCCATGAGCACCGCCCTGGTTTTGGGGCAGCATCTGCGTGGTTCCGGGTATCGCGGCGAGGTGGCTTTCGAGGCTGCAAGCCCCAGGAGTCAGCTCAGGCTGGCCAATAAACTGGGGGCCAAGAGCTGCCTTCTCATCGGTCTGGATGAAATGCAACGGGGAGAGGTCATGGTCAAGGATATGGAAACCGGCGTGCAAAGGGCGGTGAGCCAGGACGATCTGGAGCAGGCCGTTGGCCTGAAGCGCTAAATTTCAAGATTTTTTATTATCACGAGGAAACAAGATGGAAGATAAAAAAACCGGGATACAGCTGGATTCTCTCGGTGACTGGAAAAGGACCCATCACTTAAACGAACTGGGCCGGGACCACCTGGATCAGGAAGTGTGCCTTATGGGCTGGGTGCAGTACCGGCGGGATCATGGAGGACTGATATTCATTGATCTCCGGGACAGGGAGGGATTGACCCAGGTAGTTTTCGCCCCGGAGGTGAACAAAAAGGCCCTGGACCGGGCGCATGTGCTGCGCACGGAGTATGTTCTGGCGGTCAAGGGGACGGTCCGGGACCGGCCCAAGGACATGGTTAACCCCAATCTGGTTACCGGAGAGATCGAGGTGGCCGTGACCGAGTTCAAACTGCTGAATGCCTCCAAGACCCCGCCCTTTTTGATCGAGGACCGGGTGGATGTGTCCGAGAACCTGCGCCTTCAGTATCGCTATCTGGACTTAAGGCGTCCCGGGCTTTGTGCGAATATGATCCTGCGCAGTCGGGCCGCGCAGAGTATAAGAAGGTTTCTGGACCGGGAGGATTTTCTGGAGGTAGAGACCCCGGTTTTGACCAAGAGCACCCCCGAGGGTGCGCGGGATTTTCTGGTCCCCTCCAGGCTTAATCCGGGCAGTGTCTACGCCCTTCCCCAGTCTCCGCAGCTTTTCAAGCAGAGCCTTATGCTCGGGGGGCTGGACCGCTACTATCAGCTGGTCAAGTGCTTCCGGGACGAGGATCTGCGCGCGGACCGGCAACCGGAGTTCACCCAGATCGACATGGAGATGTCCTTTGTCCGGGAAGAGGATGTCATGGATGTCTCGGAAAGGATGATCCGGGAGCTCTTCCGGGAGATTCTGGGCCGGGAGCTGGAGACCCCGTTCCCGCGCATGACCTATGCCCGGGCCATGGAAGAGTACGGCATGGACCGTCCGGATCTGCGGTTCGACCTGCGTTTGCAGGATGTTACCGACGTTGTTCGCGGCTCGGAGTTCAGACTTTTCGCCAAGGCCGAGCTGATCAAGGCCCTGCCGGTCCGTGGCGGCGGAGATCTCTCCCGCAAGGAGATAGACGACTATACGGATTTTGTCCGTATTTACGGCGCCCAGGGCCTGGCCTGGATAAAGATCAAGGAGGACGGCTGGCAGTCCCCGATCGCCAAGTTCCTGAGCGAGGAAGAAAAACAGAACCTTACTCGGGAACTTAAGCTTGAACCCGGGGATATCGTGTTTTTTCAGGCCGGGACCGCGGACATGGTCAATTCGGCCCTGGGCAATCTGCGCCTGAAGCTGGGCGAGCGTTTCGGACTTATTCCGGATGACGAGTTCGCTCCGGTGTGGATAACCGATTTTCCGCTTCTGGAATGGGATGAGGAGGAAAAACGCTGGGCCGCGCGGCATCATCCGTTCACATCCCTTAAGGAGGGACAGGAGGATATCCTGGGAAGTGATCCCGGGGCGGCCAAGGCCCGGGCCTATGACTTGGTCCTGAACGGAAGCGAGATCGGCGGCGGTTCCATCCGCATCCATTCCGCCGAAACCCAGAGGCGGATGTTCGAGGCCCTGGGGATCGGGCAAGAGGAAGCAGAGGAAAAATTCGGATTCCTGCTCCGGGCTCTGGAATTCGGGGCTCCTCCGCACGGGGGTATTGCCTTTGGTTTCGACCGTATTATAATGCTGTTAGCCGGGGCTAAGTCCATCCGGGACGTGATCGCTTTCCCCAAGACACAGAAAGCGGCCTGCCTGATGACCGACGCCCCTTCCAAAGTGGATAACCGCCAGCTGCGCGAATTGGGTATAAGGCTGCGCGATACCCAGAAGACGCAGGATAGTTGAGCAGGGAAGTGATGCAAAATGGAAAGAGAGATCATAACCTATCCTAATGATATCCTGGCCAGAAAGTCGGAGCCGATTTCCGAGATTACTCCGGAGATTCGGGAGCTGGCCGATGACATGGTCCGGATCATGTACGAGAATAACGGCATCGGTCTGGCCGCACCCCAGGTGGGAATAAATCAGAGGATAATAACCGTGGACGTGTCCGGACCGGAGAAGCGCGAGGACCTGCGCATATTGGTTAACCCGGAGATCGTGAGCAAGGAAGGGGAAACCGAGACCGAGGAAGGCTGTCTGAGTGTTATCGACTATCGGGCCCGGGTCAAGCGGTCGGCCCAAGTCCGGGCCAGGGCCACTGATCTGGAAGGCGAAGAGGTGGACATAGACGCGGACGATATCATGGCGGTCTGCCTGCAGCACGAAATAGACCATCTGGACGGGATACTGTTTATCGACCATATCAGCCGTTTGAAGCGGACCATGTACGAGAAGAAGTTGGAAAAATGGCTGCGCAAAAGAAAAAAATAGTCTTTATGGGCACCCCGGAATTTGCCGCGGTTGTCCTGAGACACCTTTTGGCTTGGCCGGACGGGGAGGTGGTAGCGGTTTATACCCAGCCGGACCGCCCCTGCGGCCGGGGCAGGAAATGCCGCCCCTCTGCAGTAAAGACCGCGGCCCTGGAGAAGGGCCTTGCGGTGTATCAGCCCCAGAGTTTCAAGGACGAGGGGGAAATTGAAAACCTGCGCGATTTAAACGCCGATTATCTGGCTGTGGCCGCATACGGGCTTATTCTTCCCCGGGCGGTACTGGATGCGTCCGCAGAAGGAGCCTACAATGTACATGCCTCCCTTCTCCCCAAGTATCGCGGAGCCGCTCCCATTCAGAGGGCGATCCTGAACGGGGAATGGGTTACCGGGATAACCATAATGCGCATGGACGAAGGAATGGATACCGGGGACATACTCTTGCAGCGCAGTCTGGCCATAGGCATAGACGATACCGCGGAGACAGTGCATGATCAGCTTGCGGACTTGGGCGGCAGGCTGCTGGTCAAGGCGTTCGAGGATATGCGCGAGGGCAGGATAAGGGCCTATCCCCAGCCGGAGGCCGAAGCTACTTACGCTCCCAAGCTGGAGAAAAAGGAAGGACTTATTGACTGGGATCGTCCGGCCAAGGATATCCATAATCAGATCCGGGGGATGCACCCCTGGCCCGGGGCCTATTTTGTCTGGCCCGGACCGGACGGGGATGTCCGCCTCGGCCTTTATCCGGGCCGGCCCGGCCCTGACCTGCAAGGCGATGTCTCCCCGGGTGATTTTTTGGGACTCAGGGAAGGGGACAACCTGGCCGTGGCCTGCCGGGACCGGGAGTACTGGATCCCGTGGATAAAACCGTCCGGATCCAAGCCCATGACCGGCCGGGGTTTTTATTGCGGCTATTTAAGCCGGTGTGCGTAGCCGGTAGCTTAAAGATAAAGAATATCTCACGCCTCCGGCAACGTACCCTTAAACTGGAAGAACTAATTTTTATCCACAGGTTGTTGAACCGATTTGAATCAGGAAAGAAAAACCGAATCTTCTCTGGAAAGGGAGATTGATTCCTCCTTTATCGCCAAGAAGCGGCTGTTCATCGGGCTGGTAACAGGCAGCTCGATCCTGGTCATTCTTCTACTTGTCCTTTTATGGGTCATTCCGTATATCGGTCTGCGCAACCTCCATCCCCTGGCCCCGTGGATCCTGGGCGGGATTTTTCTGGCGGTCATGATCCTGATTGCCTGGTCCAGTGTGGGACTGGTCTTAAGCATCCTTTTGCGCAGGAACATCTTTTTCTCCCAGAAGTTGCGCGGGCTGATAATAAAATTTTTCCTTCCGCTCATGACCCTGCTCGGACTGGCTTTGGGCATTCCCAAGCAGAGGGTGCGGGCCTCGTTTATCAAGGTTAACAACGAGATCGTCATGGCCGAGGCCCGGCAGTACAAGCCGGAGGAGGTCCTGATGCTCATGCCGCATTGTCTGCAGCGCAGCAGGTGCAAAATCCGGCTGACCTATGATATCCACAACTGCAAGCGGTGCGGAAAATGCCCCATAGCCGGCCTTCTGGATTTGAGCGACAGCTACGGGGTGCATCTGGCCATAGCCACCGGGGGCACCATTGCCCGCAGGATCGTGGTCAATGTCCGTCCCCGCTTCATCCTGGCCGTGGCCTGTGAGCGGGACCTGTCCAGCGGAATCCAGGACGTGTATCCCCTGCCGGCCTACGGTATCCTGAACCAGAGACCGCACGGTCCGTGCCTGGACACCCTTGTCCCGCTTGAGCATGTGGAGTGGGCTCTCAGGCGATTTTTAAGGCCGGAATATGTCCCGGAAAAAAAACAAGAATAATATCCCCCCGGCCCGTCGAACGGCCTTAAGCGCTGTTTTGGACACCTGTTCCGGGGCTGATCTGCAGGCGGCTTTGGACCGCCGTCTGGAACTGGTTTCGCTTGCCCCCGAGGACCGCGCCTTGTGCACCGCCCTGGTGTATGGCTATTTCCGGCTCAAGATCCGAATAGACTATATATTGTCCGTTTTTTTGAAAAAACCGGAGCGCATGCCCGGGGATGTGTTTGCGGCCATGGGCCTAGCCGTATTCGAGATTTTGCATATGGACCGCATCCCGGAATACGCCTCTGTCTCTTGGGCGGCCGGATTCGCCAAATCCGGATACGGCACCGGGATTTCCGGGGTGGTCAATGCCGTGCTCCGCAATGTCTGCCGCAACAGTGCCGGTGAGCCGGATTTTTTTCAAAAGGACAACCCGGATGAGACCCTTTTTTGGTCCAGGTTTTACAGCTGTCCGCAGTGGATGGTTAAGCTCTGGTTGGATCAGATCGGGGAGGAAAAGGCCCTGGTCATGCTGGAAAACAGTATCCGGCCCGTCCCTCTGGGTCTGCGCCAGGAAAGTCCGCTTGCAAAGGAAAGGCTGGGTTTTAAAAACGAAGATATCCTGGCCGGAGAGGGGGATCTTTTGGCCTTGAGAAACGCCCCGGACAATCTGGCTGAGATGGAGAAGCGAGGCGAGATAAGCCGGGTTTCCTTTGCCGGACAGAGCCTGCTTGCCCAGGCCTGCGCCTCCGGTCTTCCGGAACCGCTCTGGGATGCCTGCTGCGGACGGGGAGGAAAGAGTTTTCTTTTGAACTCCCTGGGGATACGGGTTATTTGCAGCGACACCAGCTCTTCCCGGCTTTCCGGTTTTAAATCGGAAATGAAGCGGCTTGAAAAGAGATTACCTTTGTTTGCGGCCTCGGCGGAAAAGCCCCCGTTTGCCCCGGACGGCCCGCCGGAGAGCGTATTTCTGGACGTCCCCTGCTCCGGGCTGGGGGTCTTGAGCCGCCGTCCGGATATCAAGCAAAAACGCAGGCCGGAGGATATTGCCGCTTTCACCCGGCTGCAGCGGACCATGCTTGACTCCGCTTTTCATCTTCTGCCTCCGGGCGGGCAGATTCTGTATATGACCTGCACCCTGAACCGGCGGGAAAACCAGGAGCAGGTGTCCGATTTCCTTAAAAAAAAACCCTCCCTAAAATTACTCCAGGAGCTTGAAACCGATATCCCCTCCTCCCAACTCGGAGAATACTTCTACCTGGCCCGGCTGGAAAAGGACTGATATTAGCCTTCAACAATTTGGGTCCTCGACGTTTGACATGGATTTTCTCCGCCTAAACTTTTTGGATGCCAAACTTCCGGCCCGGTGTTTTCTAGGTCCCGCCAAAGGGGGATGCTTGCCCCCTCCGGACTCTTGTTTGTGCTGGAAGAAAAGGTTTTGCTGCATTCAAGTTGGTAACGTTGCCGGTCTGCATTCATAGGCTGCTTCCCGGTCCGGCTTCCCCCTTTTGGCGGGACCAAGAAAACGCTCGAACCTCTCGTTAAAAGCATCCAAAAAGATCAGGCGGAGAAACATAAAAAATCCACACGCTGTGTCGGAGAGCCAACAATTTTCGGACAAGAACTTGCTAACCGTATTGGGTCTCACGTCGTTTACGCTGCCTTTTTATCACATCTTCAACGGGCACAACCTTGCCTGCCTCGATTTGTCCCGATCCGCGGGCCGGGATCTTTAAAATGGACTCAAAGGAAAATTGCGCGCTTTAAATCCATGTTTTTTTATGCTAGCCGCAAGATATAATGGTGCACTAGAGAGTTGTTTATCTGCAGGTAAAGCTTAAATTGGGAAGGAGTGTTAAATGCCGAATATCCTCAGAAGGAGCGTTTCCCTAAAAGCATTAAAGGGTCTTTGGTTTGCTGTCATTGTCTTTTTGCTTGTGCCCGCCTTGCTGATGCTGTCCCCAAATTCCTCTTCGGCTTCTTCCCTGGAGGACTACGCTCCCTCCTTTGAAGAGAATATGGTCAACCCCAAGTATCTGCAGGAAAACCCGGCCAAGCAATCTACGGGAGATGATTCAACACTGGAACTCGGGACTCTTGTGGATTCGGCCCTGCGATCCCATCCCGCCCTTCGCCATTCATGGGCCCGGGTAAAGGAATCCGCGGCTACCGTGGGCCAGGCTCTCTCCTCCTACTATCCGCATGCATCCACGAATCTTTTTGCCAATTACAACGACGAAGGCAGGTACCACGACTACGAGTTGTGGGAAGAAAATAAAAAGATGGGAGCGAGCCTGGGCATTACCTATCTGCTTTTGGACAACGGCGGCCGGGAAAATACCGCCCGGGCTGCTGAAAAGCAGTTGGACGCGGCCAATTTCGCCTATAATCAGGCAGTTCTGGATTTGGTGTTTGAAGTTCAGCGCGGGTACTACGCCTACGCCAGGTCCCTGCAGATGCTCCGGGCAAAGGAAGAGGATCTGCGAGTGGCCGAGTATAACCGGGACCGGACCAAGGATTTCTTCCAGGCCGGGCTTAGCTCGAAATCGGCCCAGTTACAGGCCAAGGCCCATGTTTCTCAGGTAAAGTATCAGCTGGCTTCAATCCAAAGCGAAGTGCGCAAAAACTGGAGGAATTTGGCCAGTGTATGCGGGATCCCGGTCTCGCCCCGGCGCGAGGTGGAGTATCCGGGCCGGCTGGACAAGGAGCTGGTCGGCAAGGGGGCTGAGGAGCTCCTTAAAATGGTTGAAGAGCAAAACCCCCGTCTGCAGTCACTTGAAGCCAGGATAAAATCCGGAGAGCACAGGGTAAAGGCGGCTGAATCCGAGTTCTGGCCGGAATTGAGTTTTGTAAGCAGCGCGACCGCGCAAAAGGTCATGTCCGACGCGCGGCACGAGGCAAGTGTGGAGGAGAATGAATATCAGGCAATGGTCGGTTTCAAGATCACCTACGATCTTTTTACCGGTTTTTCCGATTCTTATGAAAAGCGCCAAGCCCGAAGCCGGGTTAAGGCCGTCCGGGAGCAATACGCGCAGAGGCAGCTGGATTTGAAACAGCAGGTGGAAGATGCATTGAACGAATACAAATCCGCCCTGGAAAAGCTTAAGGCCAGCAATCAATACGTTAAGGATGCGAAAAGCAGCTACAAGGTGGCCGTGGAGTTTTTCAAAAACGGCGAGGGATCGATGGTGGAGATCACCAGGTCTTTGGAGCAGCTTGCCAACGCCAGGAGCGAACGGGTTGCCGCCCGAATGGCCATGTATACGGCTGCCGCGAGTCTGGCCCACAGCTGCGGGGCGTTTGAAAACATGGGGGCGGAAAGGGCCGAGTGGCAGTCCATGGATTGATTCTTCCTCCGCTTGATAATCGGTTGCAAAAAAAACAAATCATAACCCGGCAAGGAGCAGGCAATGACCAGATTTTGGCAAACAGGAATCGGAATACTCGCGGCCTTGATGCTTGTTTGCGGATCCAGCGATACGCTGCTGGGCAAAGAGGCCAAGAAAGGCTCGGCAACTAACGCCACGCAGAAATCCAAGAAGCCTTTGCCGGTCAAGGCCGTGCAGGTAAAGAAAGCGGATGGGAAGCAACATTTGGATTATCCTGGGGTGGTTCTTACCGATAACCAGAGTGAACTGTCCTTCCGGGTTTCCGGCATGGTCGAGGAGATCCCGATCAAGGTCGGCCAGGTTTTGAAAAAGGGTCAATTGATTGCCCGACTGGACAATGACCATTTCCTAAATGCAAGGGAGCAGGCCCGGGCGGCCAAGAGGCAGGCCAAGGTGCGCATGCAGGATGCACGCTCCGAATACCAGAGACTCGTTAATCTGCTCTCCCACCGGGACATATCCAAGCAAAAGCTGCAAGACTCCAAAACGCAGGCGAAAACTGCCGAGGAGAATTTCCACATTGCCCAAAAGCGCTTGGCCGAGGCCGAGCGGCAGCTGGGCTACACCATCCTGAAGGCTCCTTTTGACGGGATCGTGGCCAGCAAGAAGATCCACGCCTTTCAG
>CAZTKE010000008.1:0-1594 GCA_964614055.1 uncultured Desulfovibrionales bacterium
TTCCGAAAACTAAATTCTAAAACATAGCGATTTTAATCATGAGCAAAAATATAAAGCTTAGGACCGAGAACTTGAATTTTTACTATTCCGCTTTTCATGCCCTGCACGGTATCAGCATGGAAATGGGGGAAAGGGAAGTTACCGCGCTCATAGGTCCTTCCGGGTGCGGGAAGAGCACATATCTCAGGTGCATAAACCGGATGAACGATCTCATCCCCGGGACCCGGGTGGAAGGTCGGCTTCTTCTGGATGATACGGATATTTATACTTCCGGGGTGGATGTGGTTGACCTGCGCAGGCGGGTGGGCATGGTTTTTCAAAAACCAAATCCGTTCCCCAAGACCATCTTCGAGAACGTGGCTTACGGACTTCGGGTCAACGGAATAAAGGACAGGGACTTTGTCACCCGCCGTGTGGAAGAAGGACTGAAAATGTCCGCTCTCTGGGAGGAGGTAAAAGACAGGCTGCATTCCTCGGCTCTCGGCCTGTCCGGCGGGCAGCAGCAGAGACTGTGCATAGCCCGGGCTTTGGCCGTGGAGCCGGATGTTCTCCTGATGGACGAGCCGGCTTCCGCCCTGGACCCGGTGGCTACCCAGAAGATCGAGGAACTCATATTCGAGCTTAAAAAGAAATTCACCATAGTCATCGTCACTCATAATATGCAGCAGGCGGCGCGGGTCTCCGATGTGACCGCGTTTTTTTACATGGGTGAACTGATAGAGATCGATGCCACGGATAAGATGTTCACCCGGCCCAAGGAAAAACAGACCGAAGAATACATAACCGGAAGATTCGGCTAGGAGATACATTAATGCCCCATACACACCTGTCCCGGGAAAGGGAACAACTGAAGATGTTGGTTCTGGAGATGATGTCCAAGACAACGGAAGCGGTCCGGCATTCCCTGGAGGCCTTTTCGGAAATGGATACGGACAAGGCCCAGGACGTGATTGACGCGGACAATGAAATAAATGAACTGGAAG
The DNA here is from genome assembly GCA_964614055.1 of uncultured Desulfovibrionales bacterium. Classification (GTDB taxonomy): domain Bacteria; phylum Desulfobacterota; class Desulfovibrionia; order Desulfovibrionales; family Desulfonatronovibrionaceae; genus CAYNNQ01. Next base: position 984 of record CAZTKE010000008.1, read on the forward strand.
TGAGCGTGGACGAGAAATGTCTGCGGCTTTTGGCCCTGGAAGGTCCGGTGGCCGGAGATCTGCGCTTTATTCTGGGCTGCATGCGGGTCAGCGTGGACCTGGAAAGGATCGGAGACGAAGCCGCCAATATCGCCCAGGATACCGTGGTCTTGAGCCTTAAGCCCGGTCTGGATTTTTATCAGCGCCTGACGGTCATGGGATACAAGGCCCTGGATATGCTCAAGCTGGCCGGCCGGGGCTTTTCCCGGGAAAATACAGATGAGGCCATCCAGGTATGCAAGATGGATGAAGAGGTGGATGAACTCAATTCCAAGATGATAAAACACGTCATCGGGTATATGGCGGATCATGCCCCGGCAATCGAGCGCGCGGTCCGGTGCATAAACGTGGCCCGGCGCATAGAGAGAATAGGTGATCTGGCCACCAATATCGCGGAAAACACCGTGTTTATTTCCCAGGGAGTGAACATCAAGCACTACTGCCGCTTCGACAACCGCTAGCAGGCATTGAAGATTTCCCGATGACCGAGTTTAGGCGATGTGTGGTTTTTCGAGGTTTTGTAGAGATCGCCAAGTGCCTCTAGGGCCGCTTCGGCCCGCTGTGTCCGGCAC
>CAZTKE010000008.1:1694-7157 GCA_964614055.1 uncultured Desulfovibrionales bacterium
TTCTCGTACTCCCGGATTTTTTCTTTGGCCAGCCTTGCCCAGCCCTGATTGGCCTTGGGACTGGCCGGGCTGGGGTGGGGCAGGCCTCCGATTTTGATTTTGCTTTCCCGGCAGGCCGTACCTGCCCTTTTTTCCGCGAAGCGGCCTATGCCCAGGACCATTTTCGGGCGGATCAATTCCACCGCCCGGGCCAAAGCTTTGTCGCACAGGGCAAAGAGCTTTTCCCTTTCCGCTGCTTTCAGCTTGTCCGGGGTCCTGTTGCGGCCCTCTTTTTCCAGGAAGGCCAGGGGGCAGTAGTTGCCCACAAAAAAACGGGCGAAAAAGTTTTCCGGGTTTTTGTACTCGTCCCGGGCCCATCCCCACAGGCGGCGGCCGCTTATTTCCGGGCGGGGGCAATCGAATCCCAATATCGGCCGCTTGGGGTGCTCATGTTCCGGCCTGGCCGGTTTCGAATCTATTTTCAGCCAGTCCCGGACCATGGAAGTGTCTCCGAAAGGGATCCCGTTCTGGACCATGCCCCACGGTCCGGGGTTCATGCCCAGCAGAAAAAAGTCCACTTCCGCTCGGCAATACCCCAGATATTCCTCGAATCCTTCCCGGGCATAGTCGAGCGGATTATAGACATGGAATACCGGTGCGGAAAACTCAAGGATGCTTACCTCATCGGCCAGATCGCGGTATATTTTGCACAGATCTCTTTGCAGCTTAGTGTTTGATAAATTCATCCCTGACTGTTCCGTTGGGGTTGAACACGGTTTTTTCCGCTTCCGGGGTAAGGCATACTGTTTTTTGTTTCGGGTCCTTCCATTTAAGCAGTCTGTAGCCCAAAAGCCCCATGTCCATTCCCGGATTGAAATCCGCCTGCCCCCCGGCCAGTATGAATTCCAGCCTGTCCGCCTGCTCCGGGGTCAAAATCGCCTGGGATTTGCTTTTTCTTTTTTCCCGAAAGTCCGGAAGCAGATTTTTGGATGTTTTTTCACTCATGGATATCCTCCTCGTTTCCGGGCCGGATGTTTATAATGACTATTTCCCCGGGGAAAGGGAATCTGGCGCTCGGCCCCCAGGTTCCAAGCCCCCTGGTCACGATCAGGGTCATTCCTCCTTCCCGGTATCTGCCGTATATATGCGGATACGCGATCCGGACCAGGAAATTGAAGGGGAATATCTGCCCATAATGGGTGTGCCCGCTTACCTGCAGGTCAGCGCCCAGTTCAGCGGCCGCCTCCATACCCTCAGGCCGGTGGGTGATAAGGATTGTGAACCGGTCCTGGGCCGCGTCCCGCAGGGCATTTTCCAGGTTGCGCAAAAATATGCCTTCCTTTTCCCGGTTCCCGGCCGGATCGTCAACCCCGGCTATCTGGATCCCTGTTCCGGGCACGGAAAAAACGGAATTTTGGATCAATTTGATATTCATCCCTTTTATTTTCCTGACGGCCTGGTCTTTTCCGAAATATATTTCGTGATTCCCGAGTATCGCGTACTTGCCCGAAGGAAAATCAAGAGAGGCCAGAATATCCAGGTGCGGATCCAGAAAGCCGGGATGGTCATTGAATATATCCCCGGCGAACAGGCACAGATCCGGCTCCTCATCTCTCAAGGCGGCTGCGAGCCTTTCAGTTTCCGTGAGCCGGGTCTGGATGCCCAGGTGGTTGTCCGCAACCAGGGCGATTTTAAGGGGTGAGTCAATTTTGGGGCTTTCAATCGTATACCGGGTTATCTGCGGAGGAAGAGAGGCCAGAAAATAACCGGCGCAGAGGATAAAAAGTGCGGCGGGCACTGCGACTATGCCCAGGCCTTTTTTGATCGCCGCATATTTGCGGGGGAAAATGATCCGGGCCGAAATCTCCAGGAGCAGGGCGGCGAGCTGCACGCTGAACAGATAGAAGGTAAATCCCACCCAGAAATAAGTGGTTTGCCACACGCTGCGTATGGCCCAGGCCGGCCAGGTTTCCGGAACCAGGTAACCGTAAATGATGCTTAAGGAAAGAGGCAGGCAAAGAACCGTTCCCGCCCAGAATATCTTCCAGGTGAAACGCATCTGCCGCTGCAGGCGGACCCAGGCAAACAGATGCATGCAAAGGAATACGGAGACGGCCGTGAATGCGAACATGGATGCAAACTACACGGACCAGAAGGCCAGCACAAGCGGGGCCAGGGCCAATCTGTACCAGGCAAAGGGCCTGAGCGTGGTTCTGCCCAAAAGGGCGATAAAACCCTTTACGGCCAGCCAGGCCGCGGCAAAGGAGACCAGAAAGCCGATTGCGAGGGTTATGAAATCCGTCTGGCTCATCTTGCTCCAGCTGCCCAGAAGATCGAATCCGGTGGCCGCTATCATTATGGGTACGGCGGCGATGAAGGAGTATTCCGCAGCCAGCTTGCGCCCTGCTCCCAGAAGCATTCCGCCCATTATGGTTGCAGCGGACCGGGAAAATCCGGGCCACAGGGCCAGGCATTGAAAAAAGCCTATAAAAAGAGCGGTTTTGGAGTCGAGTTCGTCCAGGGAGGCCGTCCGGGGTGACGGTTTCCAGCGCTCAACCGCAAGGATGGCCAGGGCGCCTATTCCCAGTGCCCAGGCCACGCTTACCGGATTGAAAAGAAATTCCTTTATCAAAGAATGGGTGAAAAGACCGATAATGGAGGCCGGAAGGGAGGTTAAAAAAAGGAGCCAAAGGCCGTAGATGCCGGAGAAGCGTCTCTTTTCCCGGGGGCGGACCAGGCCCAGGAAAGTGGGCCAGTATATGGCCACAACCGCCAGTATCGCCCCGAGCTGAATAATAACTTCAAATGTCTCGGCCCGGGGGCCGGTGAAACCCAGGATATGCCCGGTGATTATCAGATGCCCGGTGGAGGAAACCGGCAGGAATTCGGTCAGACCCTCCACTATGCCCATTATGACAGCAATTATAAATACGTGCATGCCCGTTCCCGTGCCCTGTTAAAGGGAGCTTTGCAGCCTTTGTCCGCTAATCGGTTATTTTGTCCAGGAAATTCTTTATGCGCGGGTTGTCCAGCTTGTTGGAAAAGAAGTCCTTGGGAGTGCCTTCGGCAATAAACGAGCCGTCTTCCATAAAGATTATTTTGTCCGCCATGTCCCGGGCAAAGCTCATTTGGTGGGTGACCATGAGCATGGTCATGCCTTCCTTGGCCAGGGTGCGGATGGCGTCGAACACTTCTCCCACCAGCTCCGGGTCCAGGGCGGAAGTGGGTTCGTCAAAGAGCATAACCTTGGGTTTCATGGCCAGGGCCCGGGCAATGGCCACTCGTTGTTTCTGTCCCCCGGACAGGGTGGCCGGAAAGAAATTCTTTTTGTCCAGAAGCCCAACCTTACCCAGCATGTCCATGGCCACTTCCCGACACTCGTTTTTCGGTTTTTTGCGCACGGTAAGCGGACCCTCCATGACATTTTCCAGTACGGTCATATGCGGAAAAAGATGGAAGTGCTGAAAGACCATGCCGATTTCCGAGCGCAGGGCGCAGATATTTTTGGGTTTGTCCAGGACCCTGCGGCCGTGCTTTTGCACATAGCCGACTTCTTTGTTCTCAAAGAGGATATGTCCGGAGTCTATGCTTTCCAGGAAATTTATGGCCCGAAGAAGTGTGGATTTTCCGGACCCGGAGGGACCGATTATAGCCACTTTTTCCTGTTCGTGGATGGCCAGGTCCACATGATCCACTGCGGTCAAGTCCCCGTATCTTTTGCATATCTGATTGAGTTCAATAAGCGGTTGCATTTATCTGTTCTCGTAGGCCCCGACTTTTTGTTCTATTTTTTCAAACACAAGGGTGAAAATGGAAGTGAAAAACAGGTAAATGATTGCCGCGAGCACCAGCACGGTTATGTTGAAATAGGTATTGAAAAGTTGGTCCGCGGCCCGCATCAATTCCACCATGGCTATGGTCGAGACCAGGGCGGTGTCCTTGATAAGGGCGATAAATTCGTTGCCGATGGGCGGCATCAGGCGTTTGTAGGTCTGGGGTATGATCACCCGGCGCATGGCCTGGCCGTAGGTCATGCCCAAAGCCTTGGCCGCCTCCATCTGCCCGTAGTCTATGCTCTGGATCCCGCCACGGATTATTTCGGCCAGGTATGCGGAATAATTGAGTCCCAGCCCGGTAAGCGCGGCAGTCATCGGATCCAGGGTCACTCCCAGGGCGGGGAGTCCGTAATAGATGAAAAATAGCTGTAAGAGAAGGGGGGTTCCCCGGAAAATCCAGATGAAAAACCAGCACAGGGCGGACAGGGGTTTTATGGTGCTTATCCGGCCCAGGGCGATCAAAAGACCGCCAATAGGTGAGACAAGCATGGTGAAAAGGACCAGAATCAGGGTCATGACCGCGCCCTTGGCCAGGGCGGGCATGAACCGCTTTACGTCGGTCAGGAATTGTTCCCAGGCCGGGCGGTTTTCCCGCTCAATCGAGGCCAGGAAGTTCTTGGCCTCGCTGTTGTTCGGGAATGCAGACAGCACCTGGCGGCACATCTTTTCCGCCTTGGCGAATTCCTTTTGTCCGTAATACAGACGGGCCAGGGTCATGCGGCTCTTGGCAAACGCCCCTTCATCATCCTCGCCTTTTGCCGGCGGATTGATGCGTAGAAAGATTTCTTCCGCCCGATCGATATTGCCCAGGGCCAGCTCGTCCGCGCCCTTTTGATACAAAGATAGCGAGGATTCGGTCTCCTGACCGAGGCACAGTCCGGGAATAAACAGCAAAAGCAGGAGCAGGCACAGGCCCCTGCTTTTGCTGCTGGAGATCAGGCGATAAATCAAGTCTGCCGGACCTCGTTTACCATTTTTCCGGATCGGTTATATCCTCGCCGAACCATTTCTTGGAGATCTCGCCCATGGTTCCGTCGGCAACCATATCGTCTATCTCTTTCTGCACGGCTTTCCGGAGCGCGTCATCATCCTGGCGGAAAGCCACTCCAAAGGGCTCCTTGGTGATAAAGCCGGGGAGAGTCTTGAATTTTCCGGGGCGGGTGGAAATGGCATAGCGTCCGGCCACATTGTCCACAACCACTGCGTCCAGACGACCGGCGTCCAGGTCCAGAAGGGCCTTGGGATTGTTTTCGTATTCCTTGACTTCGGCCGGCTCGGCGGGAAGCTCCTCCACCGCCTCCAGGGCTGATGATCCCTGCTGCACTCCGATCACTTTGCCCTTGAGATCCCGGAAGGTATGGATGATATTATTGTCCATGCACACAATCGCGATCTGGCCGTCCATTATGTACGGCTTGGTGAAATCCACCTTTTGGGACCGTTCCTCGGTTATGGTCATTCCGTTCCAGATGCAGTCGAATTTGTCCGAGTTCAGGGAATGGATGACTCCGTCCCAGGCAGTGGGCTGCCATTTGATTTCCACTCCCAGCCGGTCTCCCAGTTCCTCTGCTGCGTCGATATCAAACCCGATGAGTTCACCCTTGTCGTTGCGAAAACCCATGGGCGGGAAGGCGTCATCCAGGCCGAT
>CAZTKE010000008.1:7257-20226 GCA_964614055.1 uncultured Desulfovibrionales bacterium
GTTCACCCTTGTCGTTGCGAAAACCCATGGGCGGGAAGGCGTCATCCAGGCCGATTCTAAGGACGCCGTCCTTTTTGACCTCTTCCCAGGAGTTGTCCTCGGCCATTGCCGTGGAAGCCAGGCCCAGGCAGAGGATAAGGGCCAGAATTTTTGTTACCGTTTTCATCCAAAACCTCCTTGGTTTAAAAAGTATCCATAATTACCGCCAACTCGCGTACCCGAGCGGGAGTGCGGACTTAACAGGTGCCGGAAATGCATGTTCACCACCCGCCAAATAAGGATGGCCAGCATGTCTCACCGGACTTCGTCCGTCTATCGTATGCCAATTCAAGTTGCAAGCAGGAATTGAATGTTGTAGGTCGGGCTAGGCGCGGTTCAAGGGGGCAAAACGGACATTCCCGGTGTTTAGTATCCAGGCCTGTCTGTCCCGTCCGGGATCATTTTATAATTTATAGTTTAAGGCAATCAATCGGGAGATAGATTATGAGCACCATAATGCCGGATTCGAAAAAGGTCCGGGATGCGATAAAATGGGTGGATTCCGAGTTGAGCGAGGGCCGCTCCCTGTCCGAATTGTTGCAGGAAGTGGGTATGCGCTTCAACCTCGGTCCCAGGGACCAGGAATTCGTGCATGACTTTTTTATGCAAAAGCCCGATGGAGACGGCGAAAACGGATGACCATCCTGCACCGGGGCATGTTCAGGGAGATCGGGCTTATTTTTTCCCTGTGCCTGGTTTCCGCTCTGACCCTGCTTATAATCGGCAAGTTTTTAAAGCTCAAAGACCTGTTCATGGGCCAGAGCGTTTCCATCCTGGATATCCTGAAGATATTCGTTTTTCTAAGCCCCAGCTTCCTTATCCTGCTTATCCCCATAGGGTGCATGCTCAGCGTGTTTCTCTGTTTTTTGCGCATGGCCACGGACCGGGAGCTGACCGCCCTGCAGAGCGCCGGCCTGGGTATCAAAAATTTTGTCTTTTCCCCGTTTGTCTTTTCCCTTTTGTGCACCGCGGCCACCCTATTGGTCAGCTTCCAGGGCATTCCCTGGGGCATGGACAATTTCCGGAGCACGACCATGGACATACTGGAGACAAAAGCTAGGCTGGTGCTGCAGCCGGGGGTGTTCAATACCCAGTTTCCGGGTCTGACCATTTTTTCCCGGCACGTGGAACCCTCCACCCAGGACCTGAAGGGTGTTTTTGTCCGGGACAAGAAACAGACCGGCGAGGATACGGTCATAGTCGCCCCCGAGGGGCAAATCAAGGCCGACTCCGAGAGCGGGAACCTGTATTTTATCCTCAAAAACGGGCAGATATACCGGGTGCAAGACAAGGAGTCCTCGATTATTGACTTCAATTCCTACCGCCTGCGTCTGGATTCCTCCAGTCTGATCCGGGACATGGAGGCCACGGACAAAAAAATCAAACACATGCACTGGGGGGAATTGCGATCCTCTCTGGATGACCCTTCAATCACCGGAAATGACCGGCGCAAGGTGATAATGGAGATGCACAAGAAACTGGTCCTGCCCCTTGCCTGTCTCATCCTGGGCATGTTCGCCGTTCCCATGGCCATGTCCCTGGAGGGCCTGGGCAGACAGTACGGCGCCCTTTTGGCCCTTTTGGCCTTTCTGGTTTATTACGCTTTTTTTTCCGTTTCCTACAGTTTGGGGGAGACGGACACGGTGGATGCGCATTATTGCCTGTGGCTCCCTAATTTGATTTTCTTTTTACTCACGGCTGCGGCCTTTTATCTTGCCGCCCGGGGACGGGAAATAAACCTGCCCGCCCGGATGCATACCCTGGCTCTCATGTTCAGGCTGAAAAAGGATTCGGCCCGGGGCCCGGCCGGACAATAAAGAAAGCGGGGATACAGGAATGAATAAAATACTCCACCGTTACCTCTTCCGGGAGAATCTGTATTACCTGGGGATGCTTTTGGCCTCGGGGATTTCCATTTACCTGCTTATAGATTTTCTGGACCGGGTGGATGACTTTATTTCCGCAGAGGTGGGACTGGGTGTGGTCCTCAAGTATTATCTGTACAAGACCCCGCTTATCATCTCCCAGATACTTCCGGCCGTGTTTCTCCTTTCAGTGGTTTTGCAGCTGGGGATGATGATCCGCAACCGGGAGCTTTTGTCCCTGAAATCGAACAGCATCACCACCAAAACCATTGCTGTTTTTTTCGTCTTTTACGCCTTTTTCTGGGCCGGGGGGCAGCTTTTTTTCTCCCAGTATTTCGGGACCACCGGCATGGAGAAGTCGGAACTTTTATGGAAGGAAGAGGTTCGGGACAAGGATTTGTCCAAGCGGACCCTGCATGATCTGTGGTTCAGGGAGGGGGAAAGATTCGTACATCTGGACCGGGTCACCCCGGCCCGGGATCAGGGCCGGGGGATAGAGATATATGAAGTCACCGGGGACCGCAGTCTGTCACTAATAATCCGGGCGCAGAGCTTTTCGGTCATCGACTCCGGGTGGCGTCTTGAACAGGTGCGCATAGTGGAGCCCGGGCAATTTTCCACCCGCACGCAAAAGACAAAGAGCGTGGAGTTTGAGACCGATATCCAGGATTTTTTGCGGGTCAATTCCGATATTCCCCCGCAGTCTTTGTCCCTTTTCCGCCTGGGGGATCTTATCCAAAAGCTGAGCCGCAGCGGGTCCAACGTGGAAAGATTGCGTACCGTATGGCACAGCAAGCTCTCCTATGCCGCCTCCCTGGTGGTCATGGCCCTTATCGGGGTGGCCCTGGTCACCCTGGTGGGCAATATCTATCTCCTGGTGGTCTTCAGCCTGGTCCTGGTCTTTGTCTATTATGCCGGCTTTGTCCTGGGGACCGGCATGGGGGAGAGCGGGGTGCTTCCTCCCATGATAGCGGCCTGGGCCCCGGATGTATTTCTTGCGGCAGTGGCGGCCGCGGTAGTGGGACTTAAAGCGGATTAATTCCCCTATGGCTCTCCGACGCAGTGTAAGGGGTTTCTGGGTTCATCCACATTAAACGCCGAAGATCCAGATACATTTTAAGCTCTTTCTTTTTCCTCTCCGGCAGCGGATTGGTCCGGTTCAATCCCGGCAGTCTCCAGGATGCGGGCCCATAACGAGTCCCGGCCGTATCCGGTTTTGGCCGAGAACGGAACGGGCCGGCCGGCCTCGGGGTAAAGCCTTTTCCAGGTGTCTTTGGCCTTGTTTTGCTGCTTTTGTTTGCATTTGTCTATTTTGGTCAAGACAAGGATCAGGTTGAAGCCGCACTGCTCGGCAAAGGAAGCGAGTTCCAGGTCCAGGGGCTGGGGGGGGATGCGGGAGTCGATGATCAGGACCATTCCCTGTATGTTTCCGGACCTGGACAGGTAATGCTCCATGAGTTCGGCCCATTTGTTGCGTTCCTTTTTGGAGCATTTGGCATAGCCGTAGCCCGGAAGGTCCACCAGAAAGAAGTCCCCGGGGTGGATGCGGAAGAAATTTATGCTCCTGGTCTTGCCCGGAGTGGAACTGGTCCGGGCCAGTTTATTGCTCCCGGCCAGGCAGTTTATAAGCGAGGATTTCCCCGCGTTTGATCTCCCGGCCAAAAGCACCTGCGGCCGGGCGACATCCGGGATCTGGTCCGGGAGGTATGCAGTGTGTTCGAGTGTGAATCTGTAGTTCATGATAAAAACGGTGGATAAATAGTCTTTTTTGGGTTAGGGACAAAACAGGGTTCGGGTTGTTTACCGGCAGTTTTACTGTATAAGCTGCTGCCGGATTTAGGGATATATTTCAGGTTATACCGGGTGCTCCCGCCCGGGAAAAGTCTCAGGATCGAAACCAAGTACGGAGTAAGGCATGATCAGAAAATTGTCCATTATTTTATGTATGTGTCTATTTTTATTCGGATGTCAACAGGACAAGCCTCTTCCCGACTATTTCGGCAACAAGCAGCCGGCCCGGGAGTACACCAGAAGTGAAGAGTTCACGGTGACCATAAGTTCCGGGGACCTGGAGAGAGAAAATCTCCAGGGAGACGGGGAATTGAACAAAGAAATGCGGGACAGGGCCCTTAAAGAAGGGATGGAGCTGGTTTTGCGGGAATTCGTAAACGACGGTTTCCTTTTGCGGGGCGGCACTGACGATTCCATGAGTCCCGCGGATGTGGACTTCATGGATTTTTCCGGATCAATTGAGCCCAAAAAGGCCCCGGTCACAGGAGATCGCACCCAGAAATTCAGGCTGGACGCGAAAATGATCCCGGACTGGAAACTGATCGGCAAGATCGTCAAGTTGGAAGATGATCGCTATGTGGCCAGCCGGGGGGATCGTTGCACGATTGTGCCCATTGAATACTCCCCGAGTGAGCCCCCGGCCTATTTTTTGGTGGCCCAGCCGGTCCGGGAAATGGGCAAGAGAATGCTCCGAGTGATCGGGTCCGGCAAGCTGACGCACGCCACCCGGGATTCCCGGGTCAGCGTGGACCGGACCTACACCGGGAATATCGTGCAGGTGGAGCTTTTGGAGACCTCGGAGGAAGTAATGAAGGGGGATGTGGTTATCTGGCTGCAAGCGGATTTGACCGCCCTGCCTAGCGAGGTAACCCCGGATGAGCCCACTGATACCCCGGACGAGGAAGAGGTGATTGTGGAGCCGGAATTTAGGGAAACACAAGAGGGTCCGGCGGAAACCAAATAGGGTCCGGAAGATTAATTGTCCGTTAACAGGAGAGTTTCCTTGGATATCCTGGTTATGAACGGTCCCAATCTGGGGGCCCTGGGCAAGAGACAGCCCGAGATATACGGCAGGCAAGGAATGGATGTTCTCCCCCGGTTGGCCGGGGACAATATCCGGGATTTTGACGCCCGGGCCAGCCTGTATTTTTTCCAGGCCAACGGCGAGGGGGAACTCATTGACAGGCTGGAAAAGTCCCGGGAAGAGGGAGTAAGCGGCCTGGTTCTCAATGCCGGGGCGTATACCCATACCAGCTTGGCCTTGGCCGATTGTCTGGCCTGGATCGGCGTCCCTTACGTGGAAGTGCATTTAAGCAATGTCCTGGCCCGGGGTAAGGTGAGGCAGGAGAGTCTCATCGCGGACAGCGCCCTGGGAGTGGTTGCCGGATTCGGGCTTATGAGTTATGTCCTCGGCCTTCAGGCTTTGCTTACCCATCTGGAAAATACACAAACGGAGGAATAATGCTGTCCACTACTGATTTCAGACGCGGACTGAAGATTGAGATGGATGATACTCCTTATGAAATAGTGGAGTTTTTGCATGTTAAACCGGGCAAGGGCGGGGCTTTTGTCCGTTCCAAACTAAAGAGCATGCTCACCGGAGCGGTGTTCGATCACACCTTTCGTTCCGGGGAAAAGGTGAAGAAGCCGGATCTGGAAAGCAGGACCATGCAGTATCTGTATCACGACGGAACCGCCCATGTGTTCATGGATATGAGCACCTACGAGCAGATGGAAGTGCCCGAGGAGACTCTGGGGGACAAGGGCGGATTCTTGAAGGAGGGTCAGGAACTCAAGGTCCTGGTGTATAACGGACAGATAATAGATATCGACCTCCCGGCCGGAGTGCTTTTAGAAGTCCGGGATACCGAGCCGGGGATGAAGGGAGATACAGTCTCCGGGGCCTCCAAGCCGGCCACTCTGGAAACCGGTCTGGTGGTAAACGTGCCTCTGTTTATAGAGGTCGGGGAAAAGGTCAAGATTGATACCAGAAGTAAAGAATACCTGGGAAGAGGGTAGCCGTGAAGCACACCCCGGGCAAGGCCATGAAGGCAAACTTCATGGCCTTTTTAACTGGGGTAATCGCGACCCGGGCGATGCGGCGGCAGCTGGTTGTCATTATACGGAGTTGAAAACCGGCCGGGACTTCCCCGGAGCGTGAAGCGTGTCCGGGGGAACGCCAAGGATCACTGGCGCGAAGAATGAACGTCCAGTGCATCCGTTTGTGGGTATTTTCTTTCTTCGGGATCGAAATCGCTATCTGGATCGGAATCGAATCCATAAGCCGAGGGTTCCTCCCGCGTTGAATAACGAATTCTTTCGATAGCGATCCCGATTTCGATTTGGATTATCCTAACCTTGCGCAAGCATAAAAAGGAGCAGATTGCGCTTATGAAGACCAAGTTCATTTTTGTGACTGGAGGAGTTCTGTCCTCCCTGGGTAAGGGGCTGGCTTCGGCTTCCCTGGGAGCGCTCCTCAAGGCGCGGGGACTGAAGGTGACCATCCAGAAGCTGGACCCGTATATCAATGTGGACCCCGGAACCATGAATCCGTTTCAGCACGGCGAGGTGTATGTGACCGATGACGGCGCGGAAACCGACCTGGATCTGGGCCATTATGAACGTTACCTGGGCCAGTCCCTCAGTCAGAACAACAATTTCACTTCCGGCAGCATTTACAACGCGGTCATCGGCAAGGAACGCCGCGGGGATTACCTGGGCGGGACCGTGCAGGTCATTCCTCATGTCACGGATGAGATCAAGACCTGCATTCGCAACGTGGTCCAGGACGATGAGGACGTGGCCATTATAGAAATAGGCGGGACAGTGGGCGACATAGAGGGGCAGCCCTTTCTGGAGGCCATTCGCCAGCTCCGCTCCGATATGGGCAAGGAAAACGTTTTGTACGTGCATCTGACTCTGCTTCCGTACATGCGCGCGGCCGGGGAGCTTAAGACCAAGCCCACCCAGCACAGTGTAAAGGAGCTTCGGAGCATCGGTATTCAGCCGGATATAATTCTCTGCCGTTCCGAGGTGGATGTAAGCGAGGAGATAAAGGGCAAGATCGCGCTTTTCTGCAATGTGGACAAGGACGCTGTGTTTACCGCCCGGGACGTGAATAATATCTATGAATTGCCTCTTGCCTTTTACGAGGAGGGTCTGGATCAGAAGGTGGCCATTTTGCTCAAGCTCCCGGCCAAGAATCCCTATTTAAAGGACTGGCACAGGCTGGTGCACCGCATCCACAATCCGCGCGGCACGGCCCGGATAGCCATAGTCGGCAAGTACGTGGACCTGCGGGAATCGTACAAAAGCCTGCATGAGGCCCTTGTCCACGGCGGTTTGAATTATGAGCTGGGAGTGGAGTTTACTTACGTCAATTCCGAGGATGTAAGGAAAGAAAACGTGGCTGAAATGCTCTCCGAAGTGGACGGGGTACTTGTGCCCGGAGGGTTCGGATCGCGCGGGGTGGAGGGCAAGATATTGGCCATAAGGCACGCCCGGGAGAACCGGATTCCCTTTCTGGGCATTTGCCTGGGCATGCAATGCGCGGTCATTGAATTTGCCCGCAATGTCCTCGGGCTGGCCAATGCCAATTCCGGGGAGTTCGATCCCAAGACCAAGTATCCGGTCATCTATCTGATGAAGGAATGGTTTGATTTCCGGACCCAAACCGTGCAGAAAAGGTGTGAGGAAAGCGAAAAGGGCGGCACCATGCGCCTCGGCGCTTATCCCTGCGTTCTGCGTAAGGGAACCAAAGCCCACGCTGCTTATGGCTGCGAGGAACTCATGGAGAGGCACAGGCACAGATATGAATTCAACAATAAATTTACCTCGGATCTGGAAGAGGCCGGAATGGTTGTCAGCGGGACGTCTCCGGACGGCACCCTGGTGGAGATCGTGGAGGTGGCCGATCATCCCTGGTTTGTCGGCTGCCAATTCCATCCCGAATTTCAGTCCAGCCCCATGCGGCCGCATCCTCTTTTTTCCGAATTCGTGAACGCGGCAATGAAATACAGGGAAGGCGGGAAGTGAGCCAAATATTTGAGTGGAGCAAAAAGGGGCTTTTTTTTATCGCCGGTCCCTGTGTTTTGGAGAGCAGGGAGCTAGCCCTGCGCACCGGCGAAGAACTGGCCCGCATCGCGGACAAACTCGGCGTGCTTCTGGTTTTTAAGAGTTCCTTTGACAAGGCCAATCGCACTTCCGGGGAAAGTTTCCGCGGTCCCGGACTGGAAACAGGACTCAAATGGCTCGAGGAGATCAAGGACAAATTTGGTCTCCCGGTGATTACTGACGTGCATCATCCGGAGCAGATCCCTTTAGTTTCCGAGGTTGCGGATGTCTTGCAGATTCCCGCTTTTCTGTGTCGGCAGACGGATCTTTTGCTGGCCGCCGGGGAAACGCAGCGGGTGGTGAACGTGAAAAAGGGACAGTTCATGGCCCCGTGGGACATGGAGCAGGTGTGCGCCAAGTTGTCCCATGCCGGCAATTCCCGGATATGGCTTACGGAAAGGGGGAGCATGTTCGGTTACAATAACCTGATCGTGGATTTCCGCTCCATTAAAATTATGCATGAACTGGGCTACCCGGTGGTTTTTGACGCCACTCACTCCGTGCAGCTGCCCGGAGGAAAGGGGATGTGTTCCGGGGGAAACAGGGAATATGTCCCGGTTCTGGCCAAATCCGCTGTTGCGGCCGGCTGTCAGGGAGTGTTCATGGAAGTGCATCCGGATCCGGACCGGGCGCTCTGCGACGGTCCCAATTCCTGGCCGCTTGCGGATACCCTGCATCTGATGCAGACACTTATACGCATAAGGAAGGCAGTCAGTGAAAGCGCGTGATCTGGCCCGGGGGATAAGGTTGCTTGTTCTGGATGTGGACGGTGTGCTCACGGACGGCGGGCTTTATTACGATTCCCGCGGGGAGGTGGCCAAGCGTTTTGATGTCCAGGACGGATTGGGGATAAAACTGGCTCAGGGAGCAGGGATACATGTGGCGGTTATAAGCGGATTGGATTCGGTTGCGGTCGAGTCCCGGGTCCGGGAGCTGGGCATAGAGGAATATCATCCCGGGCACAGGGAAAAGATCCCGGTTTTAAAAGAGATATGCGCCAAACTGGAAATCAGCCTGGAAAATGCCGCCTATCTGGGGGATGATTGGGTGGATGCTTCTCCCATGCGGGTGGTGGGTTTGCCCATGGCCGTGGCCAACGCCCAGCCGGAGATAGCCCGGGCCGCCCTGTGGACCGCGAGCAGAAGCGGAGGTCGCGGCGCGGTACGGGAAGCGATAATGTTTCTTTTGGATTGTCAGGCAAGGACAGAAGCCCTGTGGAGAGAGTGGTCCGGCCATGATTAAAAGGCTTGTCCCCTTGCTGGGTATAGCCGTGGTGGTTTCCCTTCTTTTCTGGCTGTGGATGAGGCAGCAGGTCCCGGAAACCGAGCTGAACAAAGTCGAGGATATCCGGGCCGATCTCAGCCTGGGGGGGATAGAGCTTTCCCAGGGCAGGGAAGGAAGGACCCTGTGGAAACTAAAGGCGGAAAACGGCACCTATCGCAAGGATTCGCAAGTGGTTTTGCTGCGAAGGCCGAAAGTGACCTATTTTCGGAAAGACAATCCGGAGCCGATCCTGATTTCCGGCCCCCGGGGGAGGGTGGATCAGGCCCGGGATACAGCGGTCATCTTCCCCGGTGTGCGCATGACCAAAGGGGAGGCCGTGGTTACCGCGGAAAATGCCACTTACCTGGGGAAAGAGCGCAAGATTATTTTTCGCGGGGGGGTGAATGTCTCCAGAAACGCCTCCGAGCTCAATGCCACCAGAATGGAGTATTTCCTGGACCGGGAATTTCTGCGGGCCTTTGGCGGGGTGCGGGCCGTTTTGAATTGACCCGGATACCGCCGGAAGAAATATACGCCATGTCGGAGAGCTGAACAGGACTAAGGCGCGTTGTATAAACGAGAAAAAAGCGATGACAAAATTCGCAGGGCCGGATGCAGTCCGGCTATTGGGACGTTTGGGATGAAGATATCAAGATTTTACTTACTGGCTTTGCTGGCCGGGGTTCTTCTGGCCGGGAACGTTACCGCGGACACAGGGGCGGAAGAGGAAAAAGTGCCCACCCGGATTACTTCCGAGAATATGACCTATTCCGGGAAAGACCGTCAGGTCATATTTGAGAAGGAGGTGCATGCCGTGCGCGAGGATTTTGAGTTGTGGTCGGACAAGCTGATTGTCCACCTTTCCCAGGATCCGGGCAAGGAAAATAACGGGGAAAAGGGTTTTCTCTCGGATGAGGATTCCGAGGTGGAGCGCATAACCGCCCTGGGCAGCGTGCGCATAAAAAGCGGCGAGCGCCGGGGAAACTGCACCAAGCTGGTTTACGAGACGCAAACGGAGATAATCACCATGACCGGGGATCCTGTCCTTATTCAGAAGGAAAACAGGATAAGCGGGGAAAAGATAGTCATAAACGTGCGCAAGGATACATCCGAGGTGTTCAGCGGGGAGGAAAAGCGGGTGGAAGCACTCTTTTACTCCCGCCCGGATGAGGGAGAGAAGGAGTAATGTCCGGCCCGAGCATGCTCCTTTCCCAGGGTCTGCATAAACGCTACGGGATGAAAGAGGTGGTCCGCGGGATTTCCCTTGATGTGAAACAGGGGGAGATAGTCGGTCTTCTGGGGCCGAACGGCGCGGGCAAAACCACTACTTTTTACATGCTGGTGGGTATAATCCATCCCAGCCAGGGAAGGGTGTTTCTGGATTCCCGGGAGATGACCTCACTTTCCCTGCCCAAAAGGGCCGGATTGGGTCTTAGCTATCTCCCCCAGGAGAGTTCGGTATTCAAGAAACTATCCGTGCGGGACAATCTTCTTCTGGTTTTGGAGTATACGGAAAAATCAGCCAAAGCGCGGGAAAAAAAGGCCGCGGATCTGATGCATACCCTGGGGATTGAAAAACTGGCCGACCAAAAGGCGTCCTTTTTGTCCGGGGGAGAGCGCAGACGATTGGAAATAGCCCGGGCACTGATAAAGGATCCCAAGTTTATTCTGCTGGACGAGCCCTTTGCCGGGATCGATCCCATTGCCGTGGACGAGATCCAGAAAGTGATCCGCGAACTTCGGGACCGGAATATCGGGGTGTTGATATCCGACCACAATGTCCGGGAGACACTGAAGATATGCGACCGGGCCTATCTTGTAAGCGAGGGCATGGTTATCCTGGACGGGGCCCCGGAAGTGATCATTCAGGACCAGCATGCGCGCAAGATCTATCTGGGGGATTCGTTCTCCCTTTAATCCGCAGGCGGGACGCGGCGGGCAAGGGAATCCGGGGAAACTCCGGTTCCGGCCGGAAAATGCAAAAGCGCATTCAGGCAATAAATAAGCACAAGGTGTTAATTAGATAGCCCCTGCTCATCTTTTTGTTTCAAGGGCTTTTTAAGGATAATTCCCAGTTTTATTAGTAACCTGCCCGCCTTTTGCCCGTGTCAGTAGTCTTTTTTCAGGCACTCGACCCAGGTTCCCGCGCCCAATGTCTAAAGGACCGAATGCGGGGCGTTTCATTGCGCATATCCCCAAGCTGTCTCATTGCCAGACGACTGTTTCTCAGGTAGACTGCGCTTTAAATAAACGGAAGTAGAAAACGGATACGCATGGGACTGGAACTTAGACAACAATTGAAACTCAGCCAGCAGCTGGTTATGACCCCCCAGCTGCAGCAGGCCATAAAACTACTTCAGCTTTCCCGGCTGGAACTCAAGGACGTGGTCCAGACCGAACTTCTGGAGAATCCCCTTCTGGAAGAGGCGGAAGAGGAAAAAGAGACCGAGCCGGATGAAGCCGCAGTTGATGATTCCTACAGCGAGGTCCCTTCCCGGGAGGGGGAGCTGCGGCAGAGCGCGGACTGGGAAGACTATCTGGGCGAGTTCTCCAGCACGGCCAAGCAGTCCCAGATACGCGAATTCGAAAGCCCGGAGGAAATGCAGGGATTCGAGGCCAGATGCTCGAGCAAGCCTTCCCTTGAGGGCCATCTTTTGTGGCAGCTGCATCTTTCCGACTTTTCTCCGGAAGAAA
The DNA here is from genome assembly GCA_964614055.1 of uncultured Desulfovibrionales bacterium. GTDB lineage: Bacteria > Desulfobacterota > Desulfovibrionia > Desulfovibrionales > Desulfonatronovibrionaceae > CAYNNQ01. The sequence continues at coordinate 19,023 of CAZTKE010000008.1, forward strand.
TACGCACCGGGGAAGTAATCATCGGGCATATAGATGAGCACGGCTATCTTGGGCTGGATCTGGAAGAAGTGGCCGGGCTGGCCGAAGTGGAGCCGGAAAAGGCCCGGGAAGTGCTTTACAGAATACATTTTTTTGACCCGGTGGGAGTGGGGGCCCGCGATCTGCGGGAATGCCTCCTTCTTCAGCTCCGGGCCTCCAGCCAGAATGACCCCATCCTGGAAACCCTGGTCAGCGAACACCTGGAAGATATTGAAAAAAAGAGATTTCAGCCCCTTTTAAAAAAATTCAAGCTTTCCCGGGAGGAGATGCGTGACTATCTCCTTGCCCTGCAGAGTCTTGATCCCTATCCGGGGTCAGATTTCGGATCCAGCCAGCCGATTTACATCAGTCCGGATATCTTTGTGTACAGCTACGAGGATGATTTCGTCATTGTCCTTAACGACGACGGGCTGCCCAAGCTGCAGTTGAGCCCGTTTTACGGGGATGAGCTGCACGCGGCCAAGAACAAGAAGGCCGGAAGCAAGGATGATGAATATCTCCAGGATAAGATGCGATCAGCCATGTGGTTGATGAAGAGTCTGCAGCAGAGGCAGCGGACCCTGTACAAGGTTGCCGAGAGCCTGGTCCGTTTCCAGCACGATTTTTTCCGCCACGGAGTGAGTCAGCTGAAGCCGCTTATCCTCAAGGACGTGGCCGATGATATAGACATGCATGAATCCACGGTCAGCCGCATAACCACCAGCAAGTATATGTCCACTCCGCACGGCATTTTCGAACTCAAGTTTTTCTTCAACAGCGGTCTCGGCTCTTCCTCCGGAGGCGGCGACGTGGGATCGGCCAGCGTCAAGGCGGCCATAAAGGAGATGATAGACAACGAGGACAATAAAAAGCCTTTGAGCGACGAGATTATTGCCGAACGCCTGAAAGAGAGTTTAGGCGTGAATATCGCCCGTAGAACAGTGGCCAAATATCGCTCGGCCCTAGGGTTAGCCTCTTCCTCCAAAAGAAAGAAATTTTTCTGATCCGGTTTTTTTAAAGATTCGGGGGGCTGTAAATCCACAGTCAAGAGGGGCCTTTAAAATGTTGCCGAAATGAGGCAGAGTAGAGACGAAAATAGTCAAGAGGCCGATTTCCGTTTTGAGGAAATCCGCAGTTAAATATCCTTTAAATGAAGGGGGATTCAATGAAAATCAAATTCAATTTC